>NZ_MCGS01000003.1:40964-325688 GCF_002607755.1 Serratia sp. BW106 | reverse complement strand
AGGGATCCCGATTAATGAGCAACTGATTACCATCTGTCACCACTGGGATGGGAACATATCAACCTGAGCGGGGATTACGTCTGGAGAACGAACCTCAAACTGGGACAGGGTAAATACCGCGCATTACGCTCAGTGAATAGTAATATGTACAAAAAACAGGCTTAGCGTAGGATAATTTCCGTTTTCCAAGCGGACCCCTATTATGGCGTGCTAAAAGCCGGCGCGGTGGTGGTGCCGCTGAACACATTGTTAAAGGCGGGGGAGTTTGAATACTATCTGCAGGATTCGCAGGCGGTGCTCTTCTTTTGCTTTGAGGGCGGTAACGGATTAACGCTGGGGGAAGAGGCGCGACGTGCGTTTGATACTGCTGAACAGTGCCGTGATTTTATCATTATCGGCGACAGCCTGCCGCTGGCAGGTGACCGTTTCAGCCAGGTTATCAGCACCCAGCCCACCGATTTTGACAGTGCCACCACGCTGGAGTCGGACACCGCCGTGATCCTCTACACCAGCGGGACCACCGGACGCGCCAAGGGGGCTGAACTGACGCACGCCAACCTGGTGCTGAACGCGCTGGGTTCGGTACAGTTGTTCAATAGCTCGGTAGAACAGCCCGATCGCCATTTGGTGACACTGCCGCTATTCCATACTTTTGGTTCCACCGTACAGATGAATGCCGGCTTTGCCCTGGCGGCGACGCTGGTTCTGGTGCCGCGTTTTGATGCGAAGCAGGCCATCGCGCTGATGCAAACACACGCCATCACCTTTTTTGCCGGGGTGCCCACCATGTACTGGGCGTTACTGAATGCGCTGGATGACACCGCGGACCTTGTCCTGTTACGTAAAAATCTGCGCATGGCGGTATCCGGTGGCGCCAGTTTACCCGTGCAAATTATCGAGGACTTTGCCCAGCGCTTCGGCGTGAATATTCTGGAAGGTTACGGCTTATCGGAAACCAGCCCGGTTGCGACCTTTAACCACCCGGGCCGAGTCAATAAAGTCGGCTCTATTGGCCAGCCCATTTGGGGCATTGAAGTTCGTCTGGTCGATGTCACCGGTAAAACACTGACGGAGATAGATCAGGTAGGCGAGATTGCGGTGCGTGGCCACAACGTGATGAAAGGCTACCTTAACCGCCCGGAAGCGACGGCCGAGGTGCTGGAAAAGGGCTGGTTCAGGACCGGTGACCTGGCCCGCCGTGATGCCGATGGCTTCTATTTTATCGTCGACAGATCGAAGGATGTGATTATCCGCGGCGGATTTAACGTCTACCCACGTGAAGTTGAAGAACTGATGATCCGTCATCCGGCGGTGTCATTTGTGGCGGTGATTGGTGTAGCGCATCCGTCACTCGGCGAAGAGATCAAAGCGGTGGTGGTGTTAAAGGATGTGGATGAAACGGTGAGTGAAGATCAGTTGATAGCCTGGACCAGAGAGCGGCTGGCGGCGTTTAAATATCCGCGTATCGTTGAATTTGTTGAACGGTTACCGATGACCAGTACCGGCAAGGTGATGAAGCGGCTGCTGCGCTAAAGGGATCACTTTGAAAGACTCCCGGCCTGCAACGCAAGCCGGGAGAGATAACGCATTAACCTGGGTAAATGCCACGCTCTTTACGTGCGGTCAGGATACGCTCACAGGCGACGATATAAGCCGCTGTGCGCAGGCTGCACTCTTTCTCTTCGGCTTTGTTCCAAACGTGAACCATAGCGTCGGTCATGATCTTGTCCATACGCTCGTTGATCTCGCTTTCGCTCCAGAAGTAGCTGGCCATGTCCTGTACCCACTCGAAGTAACTGACGGTCACGCCGCCGGCGTTACAGATTACGTCAGGTACTACGGTGATGTTGCGTGAACGCAGCACGTCGTCCGCATCTGGGTAGGTTGGGCCGTTGGCGCCTTCCAGAACCAGTTTGGCGCTGAGGATTTCTGCGCGTTGACGGGTAATCTGACCTTCCAGCGCGGCTGGGATCAGGATATCCATGTCAACAGACCAGAAAGCTTCGCTTTCGATTTCGCTGGCGCCAGGGAAACCGGCAATCATCTTGTTCTTGGCTTGCCATTCGGTCAGTGCAACCAGATCGATGCCGTTGGCGTTGAACAGGGTAGCGGAGTGGTCCTGAATCACCACCACACGCGCGCCGATGCCCACAAACAGGCGGGCGGCTTCGCTGCCCACGTTACCAAAGCCCTGAACCGCAACTTTGGCACCTTCGATTTGCACGCCCAGACGTTTCGCCACTTCACAGCCCGTCACGAACACACCGCGACCGGTTGCTTTCTCACGACCCAGAGAACCGCCCAGATGAATAGGCTTACCGGTAACCACGCCGGTGATGGTAGTGCCGTGGTTCATGGAGTAGGTATCCATCATCCAGGCCATCACTTTGGAGTTGGTACCGACGTCCGGTGCCGGGATGTCTTTCTGTGGCCCGATGATAAAACCGATTTCGCTGGTGTAGCGACGGGTCAATCTTTCCAGCTCGCCTTCAGACAGTTTGAAAGGATCGACGCGGATCCCCCCCTTGGCACCACCGTAAGGCAGATTGACTGCCGCACATTTGATGGTCATCCAAGCCGACAACGCCATGACTTCATCGAGATCAACGTCCGGGTGATAACGGATGCCGCCTTTACCTGGGCCGCGCGACAGGTTGTGCTGAACGCGGAAGCCTTCGAAATGGCGGATTGAACCGTCGTCCATCTGCAGTGGGATATCAACGATCAGCGCACGCTTAGGGTGACGCAGGGTATCAACCCAACGCGACAGATCACCCAGGTAAGGTGCAACGCGGTCGATTTGTTGCAGATAGGTGGCCCAGGCCGTTGTGCTGCTTTCTGAAGCGTAGGATAGCTTTTCCATAACCAACCTTTTTTATATAGAGGTATTTATTTCGTTTAACCGTGGATTACTAAGTGCATAACACTTTTGCGACGCTAAATTTACCATTAAAAACGCAGCTTGTTAGCCCCCCCTCATCGGGCTGCGGGCCGGTTTCCAGCGGGTTTTGAGGAGTAAAAATGAATAGTTAATTACTTTTGTTTGGAGGTTGCCCTGAGTAAGCATTCTTTATGCATAAAAAATGCATAAAACTCGTTTTTATCTATTTTTCAGAAGCTTGAATGTGATCAAAAAGTTTCATTTTATTTAAGTGTCGTGTTGACAATGCCGTTTCCTGACGCCAGAGTTAAATTCATGTTAAATCTGCGTTGGTCGCGTTTTTTTCTTAACCGGGAATAATTACAACCCACTGATATAAATACCTTTAATTTCCACGCTCATGCTTCGCATGCTCAATGTGGGCTACCGCTCAGTTCGAACAGTGGTTTTCTGAGACGTACAGATATTTACTTCCCTTTAACAAAAGGGCAGGCAGCGTTTGGCCTGAATTTCTTTTTTGCCGGTAGAACGCCAGCGGCGTTTCACTCCTGCTGCAGCGACAACAAGCTGCTTAATCGCCTTGATGACGGACAGGTAACACCATGACAAAAAGTAAGCAACATCGGTTGAATACTCCTTCAACCGAGGGGCACGACTGCGCCCAAACATTGCAACGTGGCCTGAGCGAACGCCATATTCAACTTATTTCCATTGGCGGCGCGATTGGTACCGGGTTGTTTATGGGCTCTGGCAAAACCATTGCACTTTCCGGCACCTCTATTGTGTTGACCTATGTGATTGTCGGCTTCTTTATGTTTATGGTGATGCGGGCAATGGGGGAGTTATTGCTAACCAAGCTCGACTACCGCTCGTTTGCCGATTTCGTTTCCGAATACCTGGGGCCCAAAGCCAGTTTTTTTCTGGGTTGGTCCTACTGGTTGAGCTGGGTGGTGACCTGTATCGCCGACGTGGTGGTGTGCGGTGGTTACGTGCAGTATTGGTACCCTGAGGTTTCCCCCTGGCTACCGGCGTTACTGACCCTGGGCCTGCTGTGTCTGTTTAATATGCTGTCGGTGAAGATGTTCGGCGAGGCGGAGTTTTGGTTTGCCATCATCAAAGTGATAGCCATTATCGCGTTGATCCTGACCGGGGCCTGGATGGTGTTTATCGGCTGGACCTCGCCGGACGGCGTTAAAGCTTCGGTGAGCAATATCACCGACCCCAATATCTTTATGCCGCACGGTATTTTCGGTTTCTTTGCCGGCTTCCAGATTGCCATTTTCTCCTGCACCGGTATTGAGCTGCTGGGCACCATGTCGGCCGAAACCAAGGATCCGCAAAAGGTTCTGCCGAAGGCCATCAACGTTATCCCGGTGCGGATTATCATCTTCTACGTGTTCTCAATGCTGGCGATTATCGCTGTGACCTCATGGAGCCACGTGTCACCGGACAGCAGCCCGTTCGTCATGTTGTTCGACCAGGCCGGTTTGCCCGCGGCGGCGGCGGTGATTAACTTTGTGGCGTTGACCTCGGCGATGTCTTCGGCCAATAGCGGCGTTTATTCCAGTACCCGCATGCTGTATGGCCTGTCGATGGAGAAACACGCCCACGGGCAGTTCAAAATACTGTCCCGCACCACGGCGATCCCGATCCGCAGCCTGATGTTCTCCTGCTTTTGCATGGTGGTGGGCACCATGCTGTTGATCCTGATGCCGGATGTCATGACGCTGTTTACCATTGTCTCGACCGTGGCGGCAATACTGGTGGTCTACAGCTGGGGCATGATCCTGGTGGCTTATCTGGTCTACCGTAAGCAGCAGCCCGAACTGCACGCGCGTTCTACCTTCAAGATGCCGGGTGGGGTGATCATGACCTGGCTGACGTTGGCGTTCTTTGCTTTCACGCTGGTGCTGATGATTTTCGACCGAGATACCCTGATTGCGTTGTGCAGTATGCCGCTGTGGTTTATCGCTCTGGCGCTGGTGTGGCGTTTCAGAGTTAAAAATAGCCTGACGCAGGAAAACTACGTGTTTTACCAACGTAGCCATGAGGCTGAGTAGTCAGCATTGGTTAAAGCGTAAAAAAAGGCGAGGGCGCCCCCTAAGAAGCCCTCGCCAAAAAGCAGGATAACCCGCCCGGGTCTACCTAAAACGATTTAAACGATAAAGTCGGCATTGGCATTGGCATGACCGACGATGTGGTACTTGTTGGACAGCACATACCTATATGTAAACTCATCATGTGAATAAATTAATCAAGCTGTATCTATAACCGTTACTAGGTGCATTACTTTACATCTTCTTTGTGTGTGATTTTTTATGCCTTTTATTTTAATTTTAACTCTTTATTTTATAGGGTTAATTTTTTTATTTTTTACTTGTGAACGTTAACGGTGGTTACTTGTTGTGGGCTTGGAGTATAGCTTTGTGTTATTAATTGATCGATGAGTTTTATATATCCATTACCCGGATGAATCTAATTAAAAAAAATATAATCACGAACTAAAATCCGATTTTAAATATCAATAAAACTGGCGTAATAGTCAACTGTATTTCCCATGAGATAGTTAACTGGAAAATACGAATTTAAGTCTTTTTATTAAAATAATCATCAATTTGAATTATTTAACACGCAGCCATTTAACTTCATAAATTACATGACCTTACCAGGTAGGCAAGGATGCATTATGGAAGAACCAAAAGTGAATAGTGATAGGGTGAATTCCCCTCCGGAGATGGATACCGGGCTTATTTGTCTGGTGATGTTAGCCCGGTTTCACAATATAGCCCTTTCGCCAGAGCAAATCTCACACCAGTTCGCTACCTCTAATCAAGGGGTGACGCTGAATGAATTGCTCTTGGCTGCCCGTCAATCGGGGATAAAGGCCAGGGTCGTTCACATCAAGGTCGCCAGACTTGAACACACACCCTTGCCCGCCATTGCCATTGATCGGGATGGGACATTTTTCATTTTAGCCAAGCTGGATCAGGGGCAAGCCTTGATCCAGGATCCGCGCTCGGGGCGACCAGAAGTGATCAGCGTCGAGGCATTTGAACAACGCTGGACGGGGAAACTGGTCCTGGTGCGCTCCAGTAACGTTCTGTCCGGTGAACCCTCGCGTTTTGACTTCACCTGGTTTATCCCGGCGATCGTCAAATACCGCAAATTGTTGGGGGAGGTATTACTGGTTTCTTTTGCCCTGCAGCTGTTTGCACTGGTTACACCTTTGTTTTTTCAGGTCGTCATGGACAAAGTGCTGGTACATCATGGCCTTACCACGCTTGATGTTATTGCTACCGGGTTGTTGAGCATCATGCTTTTCGAATCGGCCCTGAGCGGTTTGCGCAGCTACGTGTTTGTTCATACTACCAGCCGTATCGATGTGGAGCTGGGGTCAGGGCTATTTCGACATTTGGTTAATTTGCCGCTGGCTTACTTCCAGGCCCGCCGGGTTGGTGATTCGGTTGCCCGGGTACGTGAACTGGAAAACATCCGCAGTTTTCTCACCGGCAACGCCATTACGCTGATGCTTGATGTCCTTTTTTCTCTGGTTTTCATTCTGGTAATGCTCTTTTACAGCGGCTGGCTGACCCTCGTTGTGCTGGTGTCCTTGCCGCTTTATGCCCTGGTCTCGATGTTAGTGACGCCTTTGTTGCGTAAAAGGTTGCAGGACAGTTTCACGCGTAGTGCCGAGAATCAGGCGTTCCTGGTTGAAACGATAAACGGCATCGACACCCTTAAGTCCATGGCAGTAGAACCCCAGGTGGTTCGCAAATGGGAAAGCCAGATGGCGGCGTATGTAGCCGCAGGATTCAAAACACAGACCTTATCTACTCTCGCTAATGAAAGCGTCTCACTTATTGGCAAATTGGTGACGGTAGCCACTCTCTGGCTTGGGGCCCGCCTGGTGATAGAGGGGCAACTGTCTGTGGGCGAGCTGATTGCGTTCAATATGCTGGCGGGGCGTGTCAGTGGTCCGATCATGCGGCTGGCACAACTGTGGACCAGCTTTCAACAAACCGGGGTCTCGGTACAGCGACTGGGGGACATTCTCAATGCCCGGACTGAGTTGTCTCAGGCGACTCGCAGCGCCGTCCCCCCACTTAAGGGGCGGGTAGAGTTTGAACAGGTGCATTTTCGGTATCGGCCCGACGGATCTGAGGTACTACGTGGCATCAATTTGGTGATTGGTGCCGGAGAGATCATTGGTGTGGTCGGTCGTTCCGGTTCGGGCAAAAGCACCTTGACCCGTTTGTTACAGCGACTTTATGTGCCGGAACGTGGGCGGGTGATGGTTGATGGCATGGACTTGGCCTTGGCCGATGTGTCTTCGTTGCGCCGGCAGATTGGTGTCGTGCTGCAGGACAACATGCTGTTCAACCGCAGTATTCGGGAAAATATTGCGCTGAGCGATCCGGGTGCGCCACTCGAGGTGGTAATGCACGCCGCCAATATGGCCGGTGCCCATGAGTTCATTCTGGAACTGCCTGAAGGTTACGACACCATGGTGGGTGAACACGGGGCATCACTTTCGGGTGGTCAGCGCCAGCGCGTGGCCATCGCCCGGGCCTTAATCGGTAATCCGCGCATTTTGATTTTCGACGAAGCCACCAGTGCACTGGATTATGAGTCTGAGCGGGTGGTTCAACAGAACATGAAAAGTATCTGCCAGGAACGCACGGTCATTATCATCGCCCACCGGTTGTCAGCGGTCCGCGATGCTCATCGAATTCTCGTTATGGAGTGCGGGGAGATCGCAGAACAGGGTACTCACGCCGAGTTATTGGCTCGCCAGGATGGGCACTATTCTCGGCTGTATCGTATGCAGCAGGGTTGACAAGTCAGCCGTTCGACCGGCGGCCCCCGCAGCAGGCGGGGCCAGGCTCAACCGACGCAGATTCAAGGAGGAAACTTTCTCATGAGTGACACGTTTTCTTTATACCAGCGCTATCGCCACGTATGCCTTCAGTCTTGGCGACGACGTAAAAGCATGGATGTACCACCGCGCCTCGCCCATGAATTACAGTTTTTGCCTTCGGCATTGGAACTGCAGGAAACGCCGGTTCATCCGGCCCCGAGAGTTTTCATCTGGAGCATCATGGGTTTTGCCGTATTGGCATTGCTCTGGGCCTGTCTGGGCCACATCGAGATCGTGGCGGTTGCTCCGGGAAAGATCGTCCCTAATGGTAAAACCAAACTGATCCAACCGAGTGAAACGGCGGTGATCAGAGCAATTCACGTTAATGACGGCCAAGCGGTGAAAGCAGGGCAGCTGTTGGTTGAGCTTGATCCTACGGCGGCTGGAGCCGACGTCAGCCGGATCCAAAGTGAACTGCTGGCAGCCCGTATCGACAGTGCGCGAGCGGCGGCTATGCTCGATGCGATTAATCAGCAACAGGTTCCCGCGTCACTGGCAGGGGTGATTGCCAAAGCAAACCCTGAGCAGGTGCTTAGCGCCGAGCGCTGGCTTCAGGGGCAATATCAGGAATATCACAGCAGCCTGGCGTTGGCGGCGACGGAAATCCACCAACGCAGCGCGGAAATCCAGTCGGCACAGTCCCAGGTCGCCAACCTGCAACAAGCATTGCCCATTGCGATGCGATTAGCCAGGGACTACCAGCGATTATTGAAGAAGCACTATGTGTCGCAGCATGAGTACCTTGAAAAAGAACAGGTGCGACTGGATCTGCAACGTCAGTTACGCGTGCAACAGGCCAGCGTGTTGCAGTATACCGCCGCCCTGGACGAGGCGCGTCGTCGTCAAGAAAGTGTAGTTGCGCAAAACCGCCGCGCGATGCTCGACCTGCAGCAAGAAGCCAACCAAAAAGTGGAGGTTCGGCTTCAGGAACTGTCGAAAGCGGACTATCAAAAAAAACTCACCCGGCTTAAGGCCCCGGTATCCGGCACGGTGCAACAACTGGCTATACATACCCTTGGCGGCGTAGTGACACCGGCCCAGTCGCTAATGGTCATTGTACCCGCAGACCAACCGGTAGAAGTGGAAGCGATGCTGGAAAACAAGGATGTGGGGTTCGTCCACGTCGGGCAAGCGGTCACCGTTAAAGTGGAAACCTTTACCTTTACCCGCTACGGCACCATCGAAGGCGAAATTATCAACGTGTCGAACGACGCCATCGAAGATCAAAAGTTGGGACTCATTTATAGCAGTCGTATCCGGTTGAAGTCCGATCACGTACAGGTCAATGGTCGGCGAGTGGGACTGTCGCCAGGCATGCGGGTCACGGCAGAAATAAAGACCGATCAGCGTCGGGTGATTGATTATTTCCTGAGCCCGCTAACAAGGTCTTTGAATGAAAGCCTACGCGAGCGTTAGGTAACCGCTAATGGTCAGAAGGGCCATTTATTACTGTGGGGTAGCAAGATGAAGGGAATAAGGATAAGAGAAAAATTAATGGATTATCGTCGATTGCTTATTCTACTTTGCTGCATAGGATTAGTGGCATGCAATGAACCTGTCGTTCAATACAAACGTATCTATGTCTCGCAGATAGGTCAGTCCGTCGAGTTCCAGTTTGACGTCAAAAAAACGGGAGATTATCAGTTTGCCTTGCTGTTTTCCGCTTCTGAAGAGAAAGAAAATAGTGAAGAAAGAAAGTTGCAGATTAATCTGTTCGGTGATGAACAGAACGAGGGGGAGAAAATCCCGATTTCATTACGTCTGGTCAAAGACGGTAAGCTATTTTCAGAGGAAGTGATTGATAGTTCAGGCACTATTGGCAGAGATAAATTCTATCGTGGATATGAGACAAATACTGTCTTAGTCAGGAATATTAAAATAATAGATTTACCTCCTGGTCATTACTCGGCGACGATTGGAGTTATTAGCGACACGCCAGATTTTGATTATGTTAGTACTTTTGCCATGATGCTTGATGTCTCCCCGAAAAACCTTGCTCAGGTTAGTAAACAAAATAAGGCAACAGCCGAAAGATTGAACAGCGAGTGGCATACTGACTGGCGGTTTGCGAAGTGGTTGGCGCAAGGGGTCTACTGTATTGCTTTCTGCGGTGACTCACTCAATATTTTTCAGCCGATAGATATCTCTCAGTCGAGGCAGTCCGTCAAAATTGATTTTAAGGTCAATAAGGAAGGACGTTATCAGTTTGCTTTGATGTTTGACAAGAACACAGAAAACCATGAAGAAATGTTCAGGCGACTTAAATTGTTTGGGGGTTTTAACAATAAAGGGGTTGTTATTTCAGTTTCATTTAAACTGCTAAGAAATGGCAGGATTTTTTATAACAGAAAAATAAATTCTGCGAGGTCAAATGGAAGTCGTTCCGTTCATGTGGAAGAGAGGTCAATATATTCTTCAGAGAGAGTTGTGAGAATACTTGAGTTGTCGCCAGGCCATTACTCAGTGACGATCACTACGCTAGGTAATACGCCGGAATTTATCGGGATAGAGAGTTTTTTTAGCGTTACTGCTGTCTATTAACAAGGAGTGTAAAAGATGAAAAATAAATATACCGTAACTTATAAAGTGGCAGAGAGAGGCTCCACGTATACGTACCAAAAAGATACTGAAAAAAACAAGGCGGGAAGCTCCCATCCTTCCCCCGGTGGTCATATGTGGTATGTCTTCAGTGATGGCAATGGCAAAGAGGAAAGTTACGGCTTCGAGTCAGTGAACGGTAAAGTATTTGACGTGGGGAAGGTAACTCAAGACGATAATGCCGCATACCAACAAACTTCATATGAGGTGACTATCGCGCTGACGGCAAACCAATATAATAAGCTAAAAGCCTTTTCAGAAGAACCTTGGCTGGCCGGGTTTAATGATAAAAAATATCGAGCCACTTATAATAGTTGTGTGGATTTTGTATATTATTCATTAAGGGAGATTGGGTATAATGGCCGCCGATTTGAGGGGAACCTGTTTCCTAATGATAATGCTGTCATATTGAAGTCAATACTAACAGCGCAGGGCGCCACTATCATTCGTGATGACCTAATTCGTAATGGTGACCATTATGAAAAAAGAAAATTCAATGATTCATTACTTACTCCAGAGTGGCTCAAACCTATAGATAATGTAGGGACAACTCCTGATGTACCGAAAAACCTGATTAACATAGAAATCAATCCATCCCCGCAGGCGAAGCAACATATTCAGGGCGAAAACAAAGCCCAGCAGGATGCCGCCAACGGCTATATCCAGAATGCGGCGACCCACAGCATTTTTGCCATTGGAGGAATGCTCGATCAAACGGACTTTGCTTCTACTCAAATGGCCAGCCTGGCCAGTGGAGGCATTCGACCCGGTGAAGTGCAGCTGGATCCCAACGCCCGGCCCAACAGCTATTTGTCGCAGTTCTACCAAACGCCCGACGACAATTATACCGACTCCAGCCTGCGCAACGCCGCAACTTTGAACGGATTGTCGGCCATGATGACGTTCAACACCTATGTTGATCCGTTGCTACTGGATTTAACCGGCGATGGCGTGCGCATGACCGACATCGCTGACGGTGTGCTGTTTGACACCGACCACAGCGGTACGCTTAAGCGCAGCGGCTGGGCAGACAGTAAAACCGGCATGCTGGTGATCGACGATGGCAGCGGCCAGATAACCGATGTCAGTCAAATGTTCTCCGAGTATTACGCTGGCAAGGCCGGTGTCGGTGGCGCAGCAGGCGAGCGAAAATTCAAGGATGCCTTCGGTGCCCTAGCCAGCGAAGATGCCAACCGGGACGGGGTGATTGATCATAACGATCCGATCTGGAGCAAACTGCGGGTCTGGGTCGACGGCACTCAGGATGCGAAAGTCGATGCGGGCGAACTTAAAACGCTGGCAGAACTGGGGATTAGTCAAATTAGCGTCCGGGCTTCCGACAAAAGCGAAATTCGTGACGGTAACCGGGTTATTGCCAGTGGCACCTTTACCATTAACGGCAAAACTCAGGAAGCATTGGCCGTCGACTTCCTGGGCGATCCGGTCAGCAACACCCTTACTCAGCAAGGTACCGGCACGCGGGTAACTTCCACTACTGAGGGTGTCACCACCACGGCTTATGCCAGCCAGAGCAAAACCGCAGAAACCCTGGATGCGGCTGAATTGGGGGTAAACAATCTGTATGGCGGTAGCGGCAATGACAGATTGATAGCGGCCAAAACCGGCAGTTGGCTGGTCGGCGGTGCCGGGAGCAATACTTATATCGGCGGTACCGGCGATGACGTATTTGTCATCAGCGCTTCAGACAAAACGGAAAATATTAACGGCAACGGTGGCCGGGACACGGCAATCATTGTCGGTAAACAAGGCGTCGAGCTGAACATGGCTCAGGCCGGTTTAACTATCGCCCAAGGCGGAGGCGGCAATGACATAATCAGAAGCGGCGGGGCCAATGGCGTTTTTATCAAAGGGGGCGCTGGCCATTCGACGCTGGTAGGCGGTATGGGTAACGACGTGCTGGTCGGGGGCAGTGGCCGCAACACCCTGATTGGGGGGAGCGGTAAGTCGGTTATTTACGCCGGGCCACAGGGGGACACCATTTATGCGTCCGAAGGCGGCAGCATCATTCACGCCGGCGGCGGGGCCGATATGATTTTCGGCGGTTTTGGGAATGATGTTATCGAAGTCGGGCAGGGTAATGCCACCATTGACGGCGACGGCGGAGTTAATTTGGTCAGCCTGCATGGCAAACATGGCGACTACCGTATCACCCGTACCGCTGAAGGGTATCAAGTGGTTGATAAAGTGGCCGATCGTGACGGCACAATAACGCTGAAAAATATCCAGAAACTCAATTTCTCGGACATTTCTGCCGTTGATTTACAAACCCCGAACCCAATGCCTGTCGAGGATGTTCTCACTCACGACCAGGCCGGCAAGGTGTTCGGCCGCACACAGCCCCATCTGATTGCCGCAAAGAGCCTGCTGGCCAACGACCAACATCTCAATAGTCAGGGTGCCTTGCGCATTGCCAATGTCGGGGATGCTATCGGCGGCAAAGTCAGCCTCACTGCCCAGGGCGATGTATTGTTTACCCCTGATGCCGCTTATACCGGTCTGCTGAGTTTCAAGTACGGTATCGTCGATGCTGCCGGTCATATTTCCACCTCTGTCGTGGATCTGGACAGCGGACAAACTGCACCGATGCGGGCCGCCGTCACCTTATTGACTCCGGAAGTGCCCAGTGATCCTCTGGCTGCGCAGCAGTGGTATCTGAGCGACACCCACATTCTGCCTGTCTGGCAAGACTACAGTGGCAAAGGGGTGCGTATCGGACAGTTCGAGCCGGGCGGGCAGTTCGCCACCGCGCCAGAAATATTTGATATTAATCACCCCGATCTTGTCGCCAATGTCGACAAAGCCTGGCTACAGTCTCAGCAGGACAACGGCACTTTGCCGAGTCTGGTCTCCAACCACGCCACCATGGTGGCCGGGGTGATGGTCGCAGCGAAGAATGATAAAGGCGGCGTCGGGGTAGCCTATGGCGCTACGCTGGGGGCCTATTATCTGGCCAATAGCGGTGCCGACCTCGCGGGCTTGGGGCATATGGTCAGTTTTGACGTTGCCAACAACAGTTGGGGGTTCACCAACGATTTTGCCCTCAGCAGTTTTCAGGACGGTGCAATAAACACGGCTTCTTCATTGAGCATGAATGCGCAATACGCAGCGGCCAATGGTCGTGGTGGGTTAGGCACCGTTATCGTGGCGGCCGGGGGTAATCATCGTGCAGCCGGTGGCAATGCTCAGGGGTCATTGACCAATAACAATCGCTTTTCCGTGGAGGTCGGTGCGATCAACGCACAGGGCGATTTATCGACGTTACAAATTGGCTCTTCACCTTTCTCGAATCCGGGGGCCAGCCTGTTGATTTCTGCGCCGGGCAGCAATGTCGTGTCCACCAGCCATATGCTGAAAACCGAGCGAGGCTCCACCTTCGGTAATGACTACACCAGCATGCAAGGCACCAGTTTTGCTGCGCCGATAGTCTCCGGTATTGTGGCGCTGATGCTGGAGGCCAACCCAAACCTGGGCTATCGGGATGTGCAGCAGATCCTGGCATTGTCGGCACGCAAGGTTAACGATCCCGCTACGCAATGGAACGACAATCACGGCCGGAGCTGGAATGGCGGCGGGATGCACACCAGCCATGACTACGGGTTTGGTGAGGTTGATGCACGGGCTGCGGTTCGCTTGGCAGAAGCCTGGATGACACAAAGTACGGCGGCAAACGAGCATGTCTATAGCGCTTCCAGCGGCCCCGTGGCGAAAACCCTGGCGGCGGGGGCAACGTTAACCTCGTCCATCGCCATGAATGCCGGTTTGAATGTCGAACATGTTGAAATCGATTTTGATGCCCAGGTGGGCCGCCTTGGCGATCTGACGCTGAAACTGATCTCTCCTGAGGGTACCGAAAGCCTGTTACTCCATCGTCAGGGCAAGGTTCCAGACGGCATGCCGGGGGCCAGTGCGACCGACATGGGAAGCGGTCAATCGGGAAAATTCAGATACAGCTTTATGTCGACCCATGATTTTGGTGAACGTTCGGTAGGAAACTGGACCCTGCAGATGACCGATGCAAGCTCAGGACTACCGGTCACATTAAATGCCTGGTCGCTACGTTTGTACGGCAGCAAGAGCACCGTGGATGATACCTATTTTTACACCGACGAATATGTCCAGTCGGTAGTTGGGCAGGCCAATCGCGCAGTGCTGGACGACGCAGTCAATGGTGTGGCAGGGGGGCGTAATACTCTCAATGCGGCAGCGGTATCCAAAGATACCTCGGTTAACTTGTTGACCGGTGTTGCCAGTATTGGCGGCGACGCGCTGACGATAAAAAATCCAACCAGCATTCAGAACATCGTTACCGGTGATGGCAACGATACGCTGGTTGCCGGTCATGCTGATGCTTTGCTTGATGGTGGACGTGGGAACAACTCGCTTGCAGGCGGCGCAGGCAAGGATTTGTTTGTGGTTCACCGTCGTCAGGCCGGTAGCGATGTTATCCGTCATTTTGAGGCCGCTCGTGGAGAAATCGTCAATCTGGTTGGCTTTGCCGGGAAAACTTTTGCCGATTTGGTGCTAAAGCAACAGGGGGCAGATGTGAAGGTCGAGCTGGGTAAAGGCCAGAGCATCATCCTGAAAGGCCAGACACTTGATGGGATCCATGCGGGGAACTTTAGCTTCCAGGACAGCTTTATTGCGCCGTTGGCTTACACCAGCAGTGATACCTCAACGCACCAACCACAAGAAGGCCTGGGTACCGTGATCCTCAACGGCGGTGGCAAGGGCGTCCTGCTCAGTAGCGATGCTCAGGGGCGGATGGTATTTAAGCTTAATGGGAAGATTTACAGTCACGATAGCGCTGCAAAGAACGTTTTTGTGGTGGCAGAGCAGCCTGGGGTCAAAAATTACCAAAACGCTTTG
This sequence comes from Serratia sp. BW106, assembly GCF_002607755.1. Classification (NCBI taxonomy): domain Bacteria; kingdom Pseudomonadati; phylum Pseudomonadota; class Gammaproteobacteria; order Enterobacterales; family Yersiniaceae; genus Serratia; species Serratia sp. BW106. The sequence goes on along the minus strand of NZ_MCGS01000003.1, from coordinate 310,404 downwards.
CGTGGTTTCCGCCACGGCGTTGATAAAATTGATTTGCGACAGACCGGTATCACGGATTTCAGCCAGTTGAACATCACTCAAACCAACCGTGGCACGATCAACGGGCTGTCACAAATTCATGGCGTTGACGTTAGTTTCAAGGGTGGTGGCGAGTCAGATGCCATGGTGAAACTGCTGTATCTCGATGCCCTGGAAACATCACAAATCAATGCGGCTGATTTTCTTTTTGCGGTAGCTGCACCGGATATCGTGCCAGCGGTAAGCCCTTTGGTAACGCAAGTCCCCGAACCACCAACGCTGACGGCGACCGAACCCGTGGCACCAGTCAATCCCGTGATTCCAGGGTTACCTCCCATGGTCGTCGATAAGCCTTTGGTGCTGCCTATTGAGTTTACACCGGTTAAGCCTATCGAGTTGGCGCCGGCTGAGTCGATGCAAATTGAGAGGACGCCAATCCCCAAAATTGACTCCAGTAAGTGGGAGCGGATAGAACCAATCAGCTTCAAACGAGCAGAGTGGGTGGAGCCAATCAGCGTCAAACCCGTTGAGTTAGAGCCAATTGCATGGAATACCCCACCGGGCATCCAGGTAGCTGAGCCAGAAGTAAAACCGACGTTAGTGTCTCTGGATGCCAATAGTATCAGGATCAAAAAATCCTTTGCCGATCTCACCTTGGGGGACGAGAGTAAAACCATCAGCGTTGAGGCGTTCGGCAGCACGGTGGTGGCAGGTAACGGTGATAACAAAGTCAAAGTGTCGGGTTCTTGGGCCAAGATCACGCTAGGTCAGGGTAATAATCTTGTTGTCGGTGATATCGATAAACTCACTGTCGGCGATGGCAATAATACCATCGCAAACAGCGGAACCTTTACCAAAGCAACGTTGGGCAATGGCAACAATACGTTCACCAGCAGCGGATCCTTTACGGAGGTGACGTTGGGCAATGGCAATAACACCCTCACTAGCAACGAAAGCTTTGCGAAGATGACGCTGGGCAATGGCAACAATAACGTCACCTGCAGTGGATCTTTTGCGGAGGTGAAGTTGGGAGATGGCAATAACCATGTGCAGGTCAGCGGTAGCATGTCGAAGATAGAAGTCGGGCATGGCGTCAATAATTTAGAATTTAAAGGCAGGATGGGGAGTCTGCTGTTTGGAAAGGACATCAGCCCTGACCGTCTGTGGTTCCAGCATAAGGAACTGGAACTGCAGATTTCAGTGATAGGCAGTAAGCAGGAGGTTAAATTACAGAATTGGTACGCCAGTTCCCCCGACCGACCAGGATACATTACGGCCGGTGATAATCAGCGCTTAATGAGCAGCTATGTTGAAAACCTTGTCCAGGCGATGGCTGCCTTTGCGCCACCGACGTCTGCGACGCTAATGCTCGGCGATATTGAGCTACAAAGGTTGCAACCGGTGTTGGCTGCCAACTGGCATTGATCGGCTAATCCCACCGATCGCTTGTATTCCAGAATGCCTCTGATATGGTTGTCTCATGCAACCATATCAGAGCGCACATCATGCCAATAACCAAAGTGGATCCGTATTTACAACCGATCAGGGACGCGTCACGCCATCTGGTGCGGGAGCTGGGTTTTATGGGCAGTACCCTGGCAGGAACCGAGTTGCCGCCGTCGGCGGTGCATGCGCTAATTGAAATTGGCGACAGGCAGGTTGAAACCGCAGCCGAGCTTTGCACGGTGCTCAACCTGGAAAAATCCAGCGTCAGCCGCATGTTGAACAAGTTGATCAAAGCCGGGGAACTGGTGACTTTACCCAGTGAGCGTGATGCCCGGGAAAAAATCCTGCAGTTAACGGATAAAGGGCGACAGACTCTGGCAGGAATTAACCGGTATGCCGAGCATCAGGTGCTTAACGCGCTAGAGCAACTGCCGGCCAACGCAAGCAGTGGCATTGCCCAAGGGTTACAGAGCTATGCCACGGCACTACGCGCTTGCCGTTTGGCTGACACACCGCTTTCTAAGTCGATCATCGAAATTGTCAGCGGCTATCTGCCCGGATTTGTCGGTAGAACGCTGGAAATGCACATGCAATATTATTCGCGCACGGTGGGCTTTGGCGCCTTTTTTGAAGCCACCGTTGGCGCAGCGCTGGCCGATCTCGCCGGAAAATTGTCACATCCGTTAAACCAGACCTGGTCGGCATTAAGTCGCGGTCGTATCGTCGGTTCGGTTTCTATCGATGGGGAAACCTTGGGGGATAACCGTGCCCATCTGCGCGCTTTCATTATTGATGACAGCCTGCGCGGCAGCGGTGTAGGCCGACAACTGTTGAACCGCGCGGTCAGTTTCTGCGATGAACGCGCGTTTGATGAAACCCATTTGTGGACCTTCAAAGGGCTGGATGCGGCCCGGCATCTGTATGAAAGCGTCGGTTTTACGCTGGCAGAAGAGCAGCCGGGCACACAATGGGGGCAGCCCATGACCGAACAGCTGTTTATTCGCCGTCAGGCTGCCCGAGATTGACGTATTGGCTACGGCGGTTGGCATGTTGGCAGGGTGTGAGCACGGCTGGGGATACCACTGGTAGGGGTGTGTTACCCTGTTGTTAATGAATAATGCCCGTAACCTATCCTGGCGGGCCTACCAGGGGAAAAACGTGTCTTCAATCGTTGAATTATTAAAACTGCATCCGGTGATTGCCGCGGTAAAAGATAATGAAAGCCTGCAGGCGGCGGTGAAGTCGGATTGCCGGATTATTTCGGTGCTGTATGGCAACATCTGCAACATTGGGCGCATCGTGCAGCAGATTAAAGACGCCGGGAAATATGCCTTCGTTCATGTTGATCTGCTGGAAGGCAGCTCCAACAAAGAAATTGTGATCAATTTTCTAAAGATCGTGACCGCCGCCGACGGCATTATCAGCACCAAAACCTCGATGGTAAAAGCCGCGCGTCAGCAGGGGTTCTATGCCATTCATCGGTTATTTATCCTCGACTCCATCTCCTTTCATAACGTCGACAAACAGGTGGCGCAGTCGACGCCGGACTGCATTGAGATCCTGCCGGGTTGTATGCCGAAAGTGTTGGGTTGGGTGGCCGAAAAGATTGATCTGCCGATCATTGCGGGTGGTTTGGTGTGTGATGAAGACGATGCCCAGACGGCATTAAAAGCCGGGGCGATTGCCGTCTCCACCACTAACCATGACGTTTGGAAATTAAAGCTTTAGTTAATCCACCAAAGGGCTGAGCGCACGTAACAAGGGATCGAGATGTGCGTTTACCCGCTGATAAACCTGTTGATTGAGTTGCTGATAAAAGGCGTGATTGGCGCTATCCGGCATAAAGCTGTCGCCTACCTTCACCAGCCTGTCGGTTGCCTGCTGATAACTGTCGAATGCGCCTACCGCCATGCCGGCATTGATGGCACAACCCACCGCGGCCGAGCCACTCATCAGGTTACGCCGTGTAGGGATGCCAAAAACGTCGGCAAAAATCTGCATAAACAGATCGCTGTTGGCACCGCCGCCGGAAATGATCAGGCTGCGGAACGGCGTATGCAGTTCCTGGGCCATCGGGTCCATATGGTTCTTCATGGTGAAGGCAATCCCTTCCAGAATGGAACGATACAGATGCGCCCGGGTATGACGGCCGTCGAAGCCGATCATCGCGCCTTTGCGGAACTCTGCTTCAGGTGGTGGCGCCCAGTCATGCACGGTGATTAATCCTTCACAGCCGGCAGGCACCCGTTCTGCCTCCTGGTTCAGCAATTCCTCAATGCTGACTCCGGCGTCGTCAGCGGCAGACAGCGCGGCTGCACCAAACTGATCGCGAAACCAGCTTACGGTCCACATACCGCGCCGCACGCCCATACATTCATACAAATAGCGGCCAGGGATCGAGGCCTGGAACGGCCAGAAATGCTGTGCGTCTTTCACATTGGCATGGCCATGCACCATAGCGCCAATATAGGTCCCCAGAGAGATCAGTGCGACGCCGGGTTCCAGCGATCCGGCCCCCAGGGCTTCTACCGCCTTATCGTGTGCAGTGGCCACCACCGGGATACCGGCAGGTAAACCGATTTGTTGGGCTGCGCGTTCGCTGAGCCGACCGAGAATTTCACCCGGTTTGACAACCTCAAACACCTGGTCGCGTGTCAGGTTACAACTTTGCCAGACGGCCGAGTCGGTGCTCCAGTCGAGTCGGTCATTGTCCATCGGCCACCAACCAATGTAGTTGGCACAGGTATCTTTGAACTCGCCGGTTAGCCTGTGGGTGATATAGCCGGAGGTGGTAGTGATATAGCGCACGCCCCGATAGGCATCAATATACTCATAGGGTTTATTCAAGCGCTTATCCATCCAGTTGATCACTGGGTAGGCCAACTCTCCATTTTCTTTTAACAGCGCACGGCAACAACGGATGATGCAGATCCCCATCGAAATAATATCCTCCGGCTGGCCGCCATGATCGGCAAAGCGCTGCATGACCCGACGGAAGGCCACTTTTAAGACATCCCACAGATCGTCATCCGGGTGCTCCGCCAGCAGCGGTGCCGGTATATCCAGCTTGCGCAGTGGCTGCTTGCCTTCGCAAATCACCTTGCCGTCCAAATCAAAAATAACCACTTTGGCGCTCTGGGTGCCCACGTCCACACCCATCAGATACTTCTTCTTCATGTTATGACTCCTTAAGGAAAAGGCATTATCCGATCGCCGGTTTTGTGGTTATGGTTTTCGCGTCGGCAGTTTTGATTTTGTTGAACAACAGATAAGTAAACACTACCACCAAACCGGTAGCAGCCAGGCCCATCAGCCACATATTGCGGTAAGCCTCGGCGGCGGGCAGGGTATCTTGCCAATGCCCGACTAACGGATAGACAAAGACATCTGGCAGGAAGCCGATCACCGAACAGATACCGACGGTGGTACCCATAATGAATTTGGGCGTACGGGCCTCGCCAATGCAGGCGAAATACAACCCACGCGAGGCATAACAGGCAAAGGCCAGCAGTAGAATCAACCCGATGCCTACAGCGACCGAAACCGGCTGTTGATTGGTGAGCAGCAATGCACCCAGGGTGATCAGGCTGACCAATGCCAGCAACTGGATCACCCGGGTAGGTGATTTCAGCCGGCTGTGGCTGGTGATCAACCCCCCAAGCGGACCGCATACCGCACGAAATATCTTGTTAATGACAATGCCCATATAGCTGGCGGCGACCAAGGTCATACCGTACATTTCGGTCAGATAGTTGGTTGAATAACTCAGGATGGCGTAGATGGTGTAAACGCCGAAAATGATCATGCTGCAATACCAGGTGGTACTGACTTTCAGCACCTTAAGGATATCGCCGAGGCTAAACTGGCGTACAGGTTCAGCGCTGTTTGCCGCCTGCGGGACGCCTTCGCTGACAAAACACCAACACAGAATGCCGAGCAGAATATACACGCCGCTGTAAATCAGGATCACTGCTTTCAGGCTGTCAGGATCTTCGGGGCTGAACATGGAGAATACCCACATGGTGAAGACCGCCAATGTCATGACGCCGACACCGCGTAAACCTTCCATCCAACCCATGATTTTCCCCTGTTCCTGGTGGTCGCCAAGCAGCGATGCTGCCTTGATGGAAACGGACCACAGCAACAGAATGGTGGTAATGGCGAATGCCACCTGGATCAGGATCATCATCCAGAAGGGAGGGTATAACGCCATCAACCCACCCAGTAACCCGGTAGCGATCATGGCGAAAGTCATGGTTTTACGATGGTCGAACTTGTCGGCGATAATACCGCTAGGGGCATAAAGAATAATGGCGGCAATACCGAAGGTACTCATGATTAACCCTATTTCGGTATTGGAAAAGCCCATAAATTTCGCCATGGGAATTTGATAAATATAACGCAGATAGGCCAGATCAAAGCTCACGCCGCCACTGATACTTATTATCGCCAGCGTTAACCAGCGGTGGGTATTGGTTTTTTTCATGCGGCACCCTGTTAAAAATTAAATAAAAAAAGAGAAAAGCAGGCTCCCCGCATTGCGGGAAGTTACTTTTCTCTTCGGCTCATTCAGTAACTGCACTAACAAATAGCACGGTGATACTAATAATAAAAGCGACCGCCATCACAAAAGATTAAAGTTGGGTTACCTGGTTTTTTAATAAATTAATTGTTTGGAATGATGTTAGACACTGTATTTTAGGGATGAAATGATTTTGTGATGTAAGTCACTGAATAGTCCTGGTGGGCCATGTTAGCTTGCTCCTCAGTTACTAGAGCCGATGAGAAAAGTAACTTCTTTGCTACACGCAGAGGAGCTTACTTTTCTCATTTTTTTTTGCATTTTTTTCAGGCTAAGGAGTTAGTACATGTCACTGGATAAATTAAATGCGTTCTCACTGGATTTCTTTTCACTGAAGGGAAAAACGGCAATTGTCACCGGCGGCAACAGCGGCCTGGGGCAGGCATTTGCCGTAGCACTGGCCAAGGCAGGCGCCAATCTGTTTATTCCCAGCTTTGTGATGGATCAGGGACAAACCCGCGAAATCATTGAGCAACAGGGCGTTCAGGTTGAGTTCATGCAGGTCGATATTACCGAGAAAGGCGCTCCCGCAAGGGTTATTGCCCAATGTCTGGCAAAGTTCGGTGGTGTAGATATTCTGGTCAACAATGCAGGCATCTGTAAATTGAACAAGGTGCTGGATTTTGGTCGTGGTGACTGGGATCCGATGATCGACATCAATCTGACTGCCGCCTTTGAAATGAGCTATGAAGTCGCAAAAGTAATGATCCCCAACCAGCAGGGCAAGATCATCAATATTTGTTCGCTGTTCTCTTATCTTGGCGGGCAGTGGTCACCGGCTTATGCCGCCACCAAACACGCCCTGGCCGGGTTTACCAAAGCCTATTGTGACGAGCTAGGCCAATATAATATTCAGGTCAACGGTATTGCTCCTGGTTATTATGCTACAGATATCACCGCTGAGACCCGTAGTAATCCGGAAACCAATCGCCGGGTACTGGAGCATATTCCCGCCAATCGATGGGGTGACACTCAGGATTTAATGGGGGCCATGGTGTTTTTAGCCAGCAGGGCGTCTAATTATGTTAATGGCCATTTGCTGGTGGTAGACGGTGGTTATCTGGTTCGTTAAATAAGCGGGACTTCCCATTTCATCTCAAGCAACAAAATTTATATTCTTATTATCAGGAAGGAATAATCATGTCTCTGACTCGTGAAGCTATTGTCGCTCATTTAAAAGAAATCGTTGGCCCGGCACGGGTGATTACGGATGAAGAAGTGCTGAAAAAAAATAGTGTAGACCGCTTCCGCAAATATGCTGATATCCACGGTGTCTTCACCCAGCCGTTACCCGCCGCGGTAGTCAAACTGGAGAATACCCAGCAGGTGTCAGACGTATTGAAGTTTATGAATGAAAATCACATCAACTGCGTACCACGGACTGGCGCGTCAGCCACTGAGGGTGGGCTGGAGACGGTGGTGAAAAACTCGGTGGTGCTGGATGGTTCAGGGCTGAACCAGGTGGTCAAGATTGATATTCGCAACATGCAAGCCACGGCCCAGTGCGGCGTCCCGCTGGAAGTGCTGGAGAATCAGTTGCGGGCTCAGGGTTACACCACCGGGCATTCACCGCAGTCCAAACCGCTGGCGCAAATGGGCGGGCTGGTCGCGACACGCAGCATTGGCCAGCTGTCTACGTTATACGGGGCAATAGAGGACATGGTGGTTGGACTGGAGGCGGTCTTCCCTAACGGTACCATTACCCGGATCAAAAACGTGCCGCGCCGGGCGGCCGGGCCGGATATTCGTCACGTGATTATCGGCAACGAAGGGGCGCTGTGCTTCATAACCGAAGTGACGGTGAAAATCTTCAAATACACGCCGGAGAACAACCTGTTTTACGGCTATACCCTCGATAACATGCAAACCGGTTTCGACATCCTGCGAGAAGTGATGGTTGAGGGTTATCGCCCGTCGATCGCCCGGCTCTACGATGCCGAGGACGGCACCCAGCATTTTACCCATTTTGCCAAAGGGAAATGTGTGCTGATTTTTATGGCTGAAGGGGCAAAAGGGATAGCACAGGCGACCGGCGCGGGCATTGAGGCGATCGTACAACGCCATGCCGAATGCCATAAGGTGGACAGTAAACTGATTGAAGCCTGGTTCAATAACCTGAACTGGGGGCCGGAGAAGGTAGAGGCCGAACGCGTGCAGATCATGAAAACCAACAATATGGGCTTCACCACCGAGGTTTCCAGCGACTGGGCGAGTATCCATACCATCTATGAAAACGTGATCCGTCGGATACGGGCCGAATTCCCCCCTATTGCTGACATCACCATGCTGGGTGGGCACTCGTCCCACAGCTATATCAATGGCACCAATATGTACTTCGTTTACGATTACAACGTAGTGGGTTGTAAGCCGGAAGAGGAGATCGACAAGTACCACAATCCTTTGAACAAGATTATCGTCGAGGAAACCCTTAAACAGGGCGGTTCAATGGTGCATCACCACGGTATCGGCAAGCACCGTACCCACTGGACCAAAGACGAGCACGGCAGTGCCTATTACATCCTGAAGGCGTTGAAAGAGGTTTACGATCCTAACGGCATCATGAACACCGGCACCATTTATCCGCTGGAAAAATGATTTGGCTGATGGCCCGGTTTACCGGGCCTGAACATTATTCGATATGTGCACTAAAACCAGACTGCCCAGGGGCAATAGCCGGTTTCAGGGTTAATGCCGGGATCTCATATTCTCCCGCATTCTGTCGACGGAAGGGGATCGGTGCGGTGTCCGCCAGGTCATCGAGTCGTTGGCCCAGAGCGCTGCCGATCTCGGCAAACCGGGTTTCATCAATCCGACCGGTGCGATAAATGACAAAGGGTGGCAACACCTCGAAACCGGGGTAATGCAGGATGCCATGCTGAATAGGGAACAGAATGTCATCGATCGGGCCATTGATACCGCGTTCGGCATAATGCGATTCCCAACCGCCGGTGGTGACAATCAGCATCGCGCGTTTGCCGGCCAGGGTACCTTCGCCATAGCGGTCACCCCAGCGTGAGTCAGAGTGTTCCCCCACGCCATAGGCGAATCCGTAGGCATAGACGCGTTCTACCCAGCCTTTAAGGATTGCCGGCATAGAAAACCACCACAGGGGAAACTGCAAGATAACCGTATCGGCCCACAGTAATTTCTCCTGCTCCAGCTCAATGTCTTTGCTCTGTAACCCATGGGCAAACGCATGTTGGGAATCACGCGAGGGATCAAAACGATCCCCGGGTTGCGCTGTACTGTCGGCGGCATCAAGCGTGGCTTTCCACTGCATGGCATACAGATCGGATACTTGTACCTCGTGGCCGGCGGCTTCAAGCCGTTGGACAGAAAAATCCTTCAGTGAGCCATTCAATGACTGCGGTTCAGGGTGAGCATAGACCAGTAAAACATTCATAGTGTGACCTCCATGGGTTGATGAAGGTCAGGGTAGGCGGATGTCAGGTATACTGGAAATGAATTTCTAATATTACAGGTATTACCATGAATAATATCAGACGCCTGGATCTCAACCTGCTGGTGACGCTGGACACCTTGCTGGCCGAGCATAATGTGACCCGGACGGCGCAGCGATTACACCTTTCGCAGCCTTCGGTCAGTGTGCATCTTGCCAAACTCAGGGATATTTTTAACGACCCCTTGTTGATGCCGGGGCCACGCGGCATGCGGCCGACCGCCCGGGGTGACGAGCTGCGTGAGCCATTACGCCTGGCGCTTGAGGCTCTGGAACGTGCGGTATCACCGTCGGAACCCTTTGACCCAAGGGTGGCGGACAATACCTGGCGCGTGGCGGCTTTCGACTACGGTGAGTCGACCATTGTTCAACCGGCGTTGCTCGGGTTACGGGCAGCCGCGCCGCACAGTCGACTGGCGGTGATCGAAACCGTGCCTTCACGCATTGCCAGGCAGGCGGAACAGGGTGAAATCGATCTGGCCTTTCATACTCGAGAAGGTTCACCGCCCAATTTGCGACAGCGCATTCTATTTAGCGAACGCTATGTACTGGTCGGGCGTGCAGGGCACCCAGAATTGCAAACACCGCCGTCGCTGGCCCAGTTTTGCGAGCTGGAACATGTAATGGTTTCACCGGACGGCGGGGGATTTTTCGGTATTACCGACAAAGTGCTGGCGGAAGCCGGCTTAACCCGGCGTGTGGTGCTTTCCGTTCCGCATTTTCTGTTTGTGATGTCGGTGCTGGCAAATTCAGATCTGGTGGCGATGCTGCCTTCACGGCTGGTACGCAACAATAGCTCGCTGCAGGTAGTCGAACCGCCGGTCGAGGTGCCGGGGTTCGAAATGACCATGCTGTGGCATGAGCGTTCTCACCGCGATCCGGCACATCAATGGTTGCGCGAGCATATCGTCGCCGCGGTAAGCTGAGGGAGTCAGGGGCGCGGGTGGTATTTCAACAAACCGCCCTGGAACAACAGAATCAGCGTACGAACCAACAACAAGCCAATCAGGATATTACTGAAGACGAAAAGCGGTAATGCGAGCGCAGACAGTATCCCTTCATGGCTCGCATGCCCCAGATGCAGAGCGGTGGTCGCCAGAGCAGAAAGGCCGAACGAAAAGCTCCAGAATGAGGCATTAAAAGGCCCCTTCAGATACCAGGGAAGCAGGCGGATCATAAATAACAACTGCAGCAGACCATAGCCGAAAAGCATTTTGGCCAGCACATCGGCTTCACCGCCATTCACGGCCAGCCAGGCACTGCAAGCCACCAGTGCGGGGGCCAGTTGGATACCGAGAGAGATCCGTACCGGTTCCGGCATTTCGCCCTGACTGCGCAGGCGATGTAAAATGGCCGGTTCCAGGCTCAGCCAGGAAAGAACACCGGCGCCCAGAAACAGCAGGCCCAGATCCTGATACCCCAATGCGCCGCAGGCCATGCAACTGATAAAGTTGTTGGCGACCGTTGGCAAGTAGAGCCCGGGCGTGGTGGCCTCACCAGGGTGCGTTCCACGCCACAGGCCGGCACTTTGCCAGGCGGCATAGCTCAGTTGTGCCAGAGCGCCCACCACGAACAGTGCCACGGCCAGTGAACGCCACCAGGGCACCACGCCAATGGCGACCAGTAGGGTGGTTGCCGGGAACAAACTGACATAGCTACTCATCAGCGGGTGGGTGATTTCGGCTTTTACACTCTGGGGGAAACGCAGCAGGCGGTATAAAAAAGCGCAGGCCAGCAGAAACCACAGGGTGATCGCGATGACCACTAACGCCTCACCGATGACAGCGGGGACAGGCAGGATGGTGGCCGCATAACGCCAGCCAAAACCTGCGCCAATGATGCCCAATACCATGCCAAAATAGCCTGCGGGCAAATTCAGGTAACGGGAACCCGGATTCAAATCAGATTTAATCATTTTGTTTATATTTTCAAATTTATTTTAAGCGATCTTAACGAGTTTGACGGGCGGAAGCAATAATACTTAGGGAGTGAGTACAGGCTCAGAAAGGGCTTTGCCGGGCGATGCTGACCACCGCCCGGCCCCTTTAGTTAGAAAGTGACATTAACCTTGGCCCAGAGAGTACGGCCCGGTTCATTCACCGAAGTATTCGAGGAATAACCAAAGGTGCTGTTACCTGCCAGGTTTAGATGCTCGCTGTAGGTTTTATTAAAAATGTTATCCAGACCGGTACTGAGTTTGATCTGCGGATTCACCTTGTACGCCACATTGGCGGAAAGCACGCCAAAGCCCGGGCTATCGGCAAAGTCTTTACCCACCACGTTGCCCTGATTGATCGCCACGCGGTGCTGGCTGCTGACCAAACGCCAAAGGCCGGTACTGCTCCAGTCCCCACGTTCATAAGTTAAACCCAAGCGCGCTTCCAGCGGTGGAATTTGCGGCAGTGGCTGGTGGTCCGTGGTGTTTTTACCCCAGGCATAGGCCAGGCTGGCATCGGTTTTCCAGTGCTCGGCCAGCTGATAGCCCATGCCCATCTCACCGCCCATAATCGTCGCGTTGACGTTATCGGCCTGGCTGATGCGGGTGTGGTTGGGATCGTACTTGAACAGGATAAAGTCATTCACATGACCCAGATACGCTGAAACCCAACTGTTAAAACGTTTATCCGTGTACTGAGCACCGATATCGATCTGCGTGGTCTTTTCACTCTTCACACTATCAAACGGGCTCTTACTGCCGTCCGGCCCAAGTGTCGGGGAGAACAACTCCCAGTAGTCAGGGAAACGTTCGGTATAGCCTATCCCGGCGTAAACCATCAACGGCATGCCGGCCAGCGTATGCTCTATACGGGTAAACCCGCTCGGCAAGGTGTCGGAACGTTCGCTGTCATTGGCGGATTTATAGTTATCTACCAGGCTACGATCAAGGCGTGCACCACTGATGACTTTGCTTTGTTCGGTTGCGGTCCAGGTCAACTCGCCAAAAGCGCCGTAGTTATGGAATTGCGCATCTTTTTGCCAGGCATCCCCCTGTTTATTACGGTGGGTGTTGGTCTGGGTATCCATACCGCTTTCCAACTTCAAATCGTCCCATAGGAAGGTGCCCATCACGCGCCCGCCGACGGTGCGGCGATCCAACTGCATCGTCATCCCCATATTCATGTGTCCCATGCCCATATGGCCCATCGCCATGCCGCCCTGACCGGGGGAACGAAGGGTAACGTTATCCATAATATGGTTGGCGTAGTTGTAATAAACCTGGGCTTCTAGCTTATCCAGCACCTCGCCAATATTGGATTTCTCTACTCGCATACCCAGGCTTTCACGTTTGAATTGTGAGCCATCCATGCTGCGTCCGGCATAGCGCGCTTCGCCATTACCCCGGCCCATGGTGACTTCCAACAGGGTGTCACTGTCTGGCGTCCAGCCGAGCGCCAAATCGCCATTCCACTTATCCCAGCGCGAAGGGACGCGTTGGCTATCGCCGTCCTGATAATCATTGGAACGCGATTTATTGCCCATCAGACGCAGATAGCCTTGTTCGCCACCCAGGCTGGCATCGATGTTTTCATCCCAGCGCCCGTTAGAACCGGCCAGCAGACTGGCATTTCCCTTGATGCCGGGCTGTTCAAAGCGAGGGCGTTCACGTTCAAAGCGCACCGTGCCTGCCGAAGAACCGGCCCCCCAGAGCACCGTTTGCGGGCCTTTGGTGATGGTCAACAGATCGTAGCTTTCTGGTGAAATGTACGAGGTAGGGGCGTCCATTCTTGCAGGACAGGCACCTAGCATTTCGCCGCCGTCGGTCAGGATCTTCAGTCGTGAGCCAAACATGCCGCGAAACACCGGATCGCCATTGGTGCCACCGTTACGGATCTGCGAGAAGCCTGGAATGGTTTTCAGGTAATCCGAACCGTCACTGGCCGGCACCGGCTGACGCGGCGTTTTCGGTGATGTTACAATGGTCATTGGTGAATAGAGTGGCGCCGTTACGGTGATCACGTCGCCATCATTGGCTTTGACTGCAACCTCATGCTGGTGCGGTTCAGTGGCATGAGCGCTGAAGGTGGCCAGGACAAACAGTGGCATCGCCGCAGTAATATGCAGTGGCAGAGGGCGTTTTTTATAATTCTTGGTTGTACCAAACATCATCGTTCCTTAATGTAAATTTTGACGCTAAAAATATGTTCACATCGCAACCGGCTATTATTTAGGCGCAGTAACACCCGGAGCATCATGCCGCCGTAAATAGGGGTTGGGTTCCGTCATGACGAATCAATAACGCCAATCGGGTTGCGATGAATAATGTTCTGCAGCCGTAAATATGACAGGCGTGCGTCAACCTCCTGGTTGAATCATCTCAACAGGAATAATTTGGCTGCAGTCTATTAATTTTTAAATCAGAGGAAGTGATGCTGGTGGAGCGCGGGGCTGTGACTCAGAGTGGATCACATGGGCGAATAACGGGAAGATATAATGTGCTGGTGGGGCGCGGGACAGCAATGAACCTGACCAGAATAATGGCGAGTAGGCCAGATCCAGCAGCGGGACATGGATCAGCAAGACGCAGTACCCGCAGGCGCTGTCATCCATCATCATCGCCATATTGTGGCTGCCGGTCTGCATGGGCATTGACATGCCCGGCATGCTGGCCTTGCCGGTTGGCTCTGACGGCGGCTGGTGATGGCTATGCATCGACATATCCATACCGCAGTCTGCCATGCCGGCAGGTTCAGACTGCCCGACGCGCGCATGCTCCAGCGACCGTGAGATCACCGGGGCAATGAACAACATCAGGATCGCAAAAATCCCCAGACAGGCAGGGAGACGGCTTCGCGATGTAGCAGTCCGAATTAACGACACATATATCCTAAAATAGTGCGAAATTAACGGGCGGAATTGTACTGTTTTATACGGCAAATGTTAAAACATTTTATTCAGGGTTAGCCTATTGCTAAAGTGAATTGCCGTTTGTCTCACATTCTCAACCCATTTAACCTTTAGGATATATCTTGGCCTCGCTGTGAAATAATACTGGCAGTAAAGGTATTGTTATATCCCGACTGCTGAATATTCCAGCGTAAATATCATGGACAGGCTAAAAACATTGGGTAAATCCGTTCGCCGAAGTGCCCAGAAAAACCTCAACCTGCCAGCTTTTGCATCTCACTACGCACAATCCCGGTAATAGTGCGGATGAATAACGCAGCTATCACCGTGGTTGCCAGAGCCAGTAACGCAACGGCGATGGCATCTGCCCAAATTGCCTGAGCAAAGGCGGCATAACGTAGACCGGCACCTGCGGCGGCGGATAGCGGAAAACTGACGGCCCACCAGGAGACCCTAAACGGACAGCAGTGTCTGAGATCACGCAGGCGTGAAAGCAGGACTGTCAGCAGCAGCAGTGTCAGAGCAAACAATCCTTCTGCGAACAAATCTACGTGTCCCACGGTTATCACGTAGGCAGAAAACCCTACGGCAAAAGGGGCCAGCATAATCAACAGTGACGGGCTCATGGCCGCAGGTATCGGCTCTTCAAACATCAACCGCGAAAGAATAATCGTAAACAGGGGGATTGCAAAAAATAACCCAACCGACAACCCTAACACCATCAAGGCATGTGGCGGTTCGGTAAAATGCAATGCGGGGACTGCCAGGGGGATATCCAGCATTCCCACCAATGGCACGATCCAGGCCGGTACGGCATGAACCCTTTGTTGGCGAATGCCAATCCAGCGACCGGCCATTAACCACGCAAATACCGTCATGCCTATTGCCCCCAATATCCATAGCGTGCGAGCCAGGGGCATACTGATTTCGGCCAGTATAGCGGGCAACAGCAATGCGCTAATGAGCGGCGTCCCAAATAGCGCACCCGCGATAGGGTGAGTAAACTCGGCTTTGACGTGTTCAAATCCCGTCGCCGCTTTAATGGCATATGCCACAACCAGCAGCACAAATACGATCACCGCAACACCACTAATTATTTGCGCAATCCACAAGGGTGTCCCCCACTGTGTATGAGCCATTCGCCAGGCCTGCCCTAAACCGGCCAATCCCATGACGGAACCAAACAAAGCTACGGGTAACCAGGACAGCCGGGCAGAAGAAACGAAGATCATATTCAAGCCTCACTTTAGTTTGGCTGCATTGCAGCCAAAGCATCCATCACACGAGCTGAGTACACCATCGCGGCCCCCGCATTCAAAGCCACCGCTACGCCCAGTGCTTCCGCTATCTCTTCTCTGGTCGCGCCGTGTTTCACAGCTTCTGCGGTATGTACCGCGATACAGCCATCGCAATGTGTCGTAACAGCGACAGCCAGTGCGATCAACTCACGAGTTTTGGCATCCAGATGAGAGGTTTTTTTCCCCGCTAGCGACAACGCCTGATAGCCAGAAACGGTATCAGGGGCCAGCTTGCCCAATTCGCCGACGCGGCTCATCAACTGCTTGCGGTATTCATTCCAATCCAACATGGTCTCTCCTTTCTTTGATGGGGCGATCATTGCGCAAAGCCAGATCGCATAAAAACTTGTCTAGATAATAGTCTTTGCTCGTGATTTGATGCATGATGTGGAGTCTCTATTTTTAGCTCATTCGTCTCATGGATACTTTAAGTCAACTACTTTCACTTAGCCAAACGCAGGTCAGCTTAGATGTACGCTGCTTGCTGGACGGGGCATTTTCTATCCCTCATGAGATCATGTGTCCGGGGGAAGCGGCTTTCCATTTCCTGCTTTCCGGTGAGTGCCAATTGCGCCTGAGCAAAGACCTGACACTGAAGATGAATGCAGGGGATTTTGTTTTATTGCCCCATGGCTCCGCCCACGAATTACTAAACGTGACCAAGGATACCCATTCAGTTCGGAAGATAACCCGCGATATACGCATACAAGCAGGCAAGTCTCTGCCGATCAAATGCAACCAGGATGCAGCCAACCTGGCTGACGTGGATTTGCTTTGTGGACGATTTGTTTTTACTCGTGGTGCAGGGACACTGCTGATGCAGTCATTACCCCAAGTACTGCATGTCTGTTTGCGAGATTCTTCCGGGGTGGATCAGTTGGAAGCCCTGATCTCTCTATTACGCACAGAAACCGATGATGCTCAGCCTGGTGCTCACTCCATTGTGAATACACTTGGGCAGGTTCTTCTCATTTTTGCGTTGCGCACTTATAGCCAAGGCACAAATATATCGCCTAACTTACTGGCGTTAGCCGCGGACAGAAGGTTAGGCCCTTCGATTCAGGCCATCCTGGAATCTCCAGCGCAGCCATGGACGATTTCATCGCTCGGTAAAATGGTTGCTATGTCGCGTGCCACCTATGCCCGGCAGTTTCAGGATAGATCTGGCATGACGGTGGGGGGATTTCTTACCCAAATCAGGATAATGCGCGCGTGTGAACTACTGTCTAACACCGCTCTGGGTCAGGCAGATATTGGCGAGGCCGTCGGGTATCAATCCGAAGCGGCCTTCGGTAAAGCATTTCACAAAATCATGGGACAGACACCGGGACGGTGGCGGCGGGGGCAACGTATGGGATCCTAATCCATGTAGAATCGGTGCTTACGCGGGTTGTTCTCCCAGGGCTTTTAACCAAAGGATGAAGGCGTCAATCTTCGGCCACTGGCGATCGGAAAGCGTCGATACATAATAGTGCTGGTCGCATTTCAGCTCCATCTTCGGGAAGGGAGCTACCAGCTCGCCGGAATCAAGCTGCTTGCGGATCAGCCGTTTACGGCCCATGGCCACGCCGACATGATTGATGGCTGCCGTGACGGCCAGATCGGAACGATCAAAGCCAATTCCCGGCGAGGTATCCAGATTCACGCCGAAATGCTGTGCCCAACTGTGCCATTCGTCTGTTCCTGAGTCATAGCTCCAGGCTTGTCGATCGTGGAGCAGGGTGCAGTGGGAGAGGTTGCCGGGAAAGTTGACCAGCTCAAATTGGTTGGCGTACTCCGGGCTGCATACTGGAATGATCGATTCGTCCATCAGGTATTGATAATGAAGTTGCGACGACGGCGTGGCGTCAAAGTAAACCGCCAGATCGATACCCGCCCGCTGGAAGTTCACATTTTCATTGCCAGTCAGAATGGTCAGATTAATGGCAGGATAACGGCGGGAGAAATCCGCCAGCGCCGGGACAATCCAACACTGAGCAATGGAAGGCCGTGAGTAAATGGTTAACGAGCCGGATAGCGCCTGATTCTTGATATCCAGAATTTCCTGGTTCAGGGTGCCGAGTGAAGATTTTAACGCCCAGAAAACCCGTTTGCCTTCGGTCGTGAGCTCCACCTTGCGATGAGAGCGGACAAACAGTTGGATCCCCAGATTGGCCTCAAGCTGATTAATGTTATGGCTGACGGCACTGGGGCTGACAGACAGCTCATCGGCCGCCATGGCGAAAGACTCATGTCGTGCAGCAACTTCAAAGGTAAACAACCGCGATAACTGCCAGCCATTCAGCGACCGGTGTGGACCCGCCAATAGATGATTCACTGCCATAAACTCCCCCTGAGATTTAAAAAAACCGGCGTTCTTCGCACCAGTTTGGTGAGCAAAGTTGACCCATGTCGCTAAATTGCACCATTTCTTGGCGTAAGTCACTCGTTTGATTCTGTTTCACTCATGTGAGGGCGGATTTTTATCGTTTGTCACCGATCGTCGTTTTCCTGTCCAATGAAGGTAAGTTAATTGCGGGGAGTATGGACTATGGATTCGCAGATTTGGGTTGCCGGCACGCTGATCGCCAGTATCGCGATCATCATTTTGACCATCGTGAAGTTTAAGTTTCACCCTTTTTTAGCATTACTGTTGGCGAGCTTCTTTGTCGGCGGCATGATGGGCATGGGCCCGATTGATATGGTTAATGCCATAGAAAACGGCATTGGCAGTACGCTAGGGTTTTTAGCCGCCGTCATCGGGCTGGGTACCATTCTGGGCAAGATGATGGAGGTTTCCGGCGCGGCAGAGCGTATTGGTATTGCGCTCCAGCGTTGCCGCTGGCTGTCCGTTGACGTGATTATGGTGCTGGTCGGTTTGGTTTGCGGCATCACGCTGTTTGTTGAAGTGGGCGTGGTGCTATTGATCCCATTGGCTTTTTCCATTGCCAGAAAAACCGGGACCTCCTTGCTCAAGTTGGCCATTCCTCTGTGTACTGCATTGATGGCAGTGCACTGCGTGGTTCCTCCTCATCCAGCAGCGTTGTTTGTTACCAACAAGCTGGGCGCAGACGTGGGCACGGTGATTGTTTATGGTCTTCTCGTCGGGTTGACGGCATCACTGGTCGGGGGGCCGCTGTTCCTGAAATTAGTCGGCAAGCGTTTGCCGTTTAAGGCAGTCCCGCCCGAGTTTTCTAATCTGGCCGTGCGGGAAGAGCGTTCACTGCCATCACTGGGGGCAACGTTGTTTACCGTTTTGCTACCCATCGTGCTGATGCTGGCCAAAACGCTGGCAGAGCTGAACCTGGATAAAGAAGGGCGCTTGTTTACCGTTATGGAGTTTATCGGTAACCCGATCATCGCCATGTTTATCGCCGTGTTTGTGGCTTATTACGTGCTGGGCCTGCGCCGACATATGGGGATGAGCGCTCTGCTAAGCCACACAGAATCCGGTTTTTCTTCCATCGCCAATATCTTGCTGATTATCGGTGCTGGCGGGGCATTCAACAGTATTCTGAAAACCAGCGGCCTGGCCGATACCCTGGCACTGATGCTGTCCAACCTGCATATGCACCCGATCCTGTTGGCCTGGCTGGTCGCCCTGATCCTGCATGCTGCCGTGGGTTCCGCTACCGTAGCCATGATGGGGGCCACGGCAATAGTCGCGCCGATGCTGTCGCTTTATCCTAATGTGAGCCCGGAGATCGTGACGATTGCTATTGGCTCTGGCGCCATTGGCTGCACCATTGTGACGGATTCCCTGTTCTGGTTGGTGAAGCAGTATTGCGGGGCGACGCTGAATGAAACCTTCAAGTATTACACTACGGCCACCTTTATCGCCTCGGTGCTGGCGCTGGGCATGACCTTCCTGCTTTCATATGTTATTTAAGCTAAACATAGCGTCTGCAGTTAACTTTAGGTGACGATGTTGCCTAAAGTTGTTTTATAGCCCTAGTCATGCCCATTCCCTCCCGCACCAACGCCAATTTAATAAATGAAAATCATTCATATTTACAGGACGGATAATGATTATTATCCTAACTATTTTTAGACATGAGATGATTTTTTGATGTAGCATAAGATTCATCATACATATCAATTTGTTATTAAAAAGTTAACTTATTTTTATTTGTCGATTTAAATTTGGTAAAAGAGTCAGTGAATGAAGTTTTTAATTAATGAGAAAATACTATTTAACGAAGATAAATCTACGATAGAAGCACTTGAAGATAGTATCAAACCCGTCATGTTAACCGGTACCTTATGTCGGCTTTTGTCACTTTTAGTGAGAAATCATAATAATTTGTTGGCAAGGGATTTTATTTTATCTAACGTCTGGGATGAGTATGGGAAAACCTCGTCACACAGCAATCTAAATAATTATATTTCGGTAATAAGGAAATTATTTAAAGAATTTGGTGAAATTGACATCATAGTCACCGTTCCGAAACAAGGGTTTATATTTTCCGCGTTTACAATTAGCATTGTTGATGGACGTGCAGATATAATCAATAAAAATAATACTTCGTTCTGCCCCCATGATTGTGAGTGTGGATTTAGAACTTTATTTTTTGCTTCGTGTTTTATGCATTTTATTTCCATTGTTATCTTTGTAATGGTTATATATATTAATATAAAAGAATCTAAAGGATTTATTGGTTTGACATAATCCAGATTTTCTGAATATGATAAAAACCCAATACCAATAGATTGCGTTACAATGCGCATTATTATTTGGGTTTCTTATCCTGAAATCAATCGGTAAATTGCGAGTTTTAATCATACATGATGATTGTTCACTATTGGTTGTTCATATCGATAACCTCACAGGGGGAAGATATATCCAGAGGGCAGTATGTGAACATTGACATATCTGCCTCTCTTCCTTTCCCACTAATGTTAAAGTAGTAGTAAACATTTGCTTTATCATCACAAGTGAAATATTTTTTTATTACATCTCTAATTTCTTTTGATTTTGAACCACCACTTCCTTTCGTATATATATTGCAGTTTTTATAGCTCCCCAGTTTTATAAGAGGGGACTGTGTATATTTAAATGTAAAAAAGCATAGCGTTGATAGTGAAATGGCAACGATGTGAAATGATGTAATTTTCTTTAACTTTAAAAAACGAAAATAATTAGTTACTTTATTTGTAAAAATGGCAGTATCGCTCCTCCTATCATAGGATGGCTTAGTGGCAGGATTCACTGCCATAAATTCAGTACCAATAGGCTGCCTGACTATACTGCTCGCACTGAATTTAAACCCTTTCCTTGGGTAGGTGATAATCATGTCAATTTCATTAAAACTTGCCAGTGTCTTCCGCAACCCTGAAATATAATTATTCAAATTACTGTCGGTTGCTTTCAGCCCAAAATCCCCCCAGACTTCATCAAGTAGCTGTTTACGATAAATCAAATTTTCGTTGTTTCGCACAAATATAGATAGCAGTCTGCATGCAGGTTTAGCCAACAGCACAGAGTTGCTTGCATCATTAGTGTCTTGCAACGTTCCTTCGTGCTCATTGTATTTTATCCTTTTATTCAAGATGAATAGCATTGCTATGAGTCCTATCATTTGGGCTGGAGCCCGATTCTGCTATTGCCAGTTCTATTTTTCAAGCCTACCTCTGATATAGAACCTTTTTTATATCAAAATTTGTCACTATGTGGTGGATATTAAATAAGTAAAAAAGCACGATATTATCTATTTCGATATAACCACAATGACAACTGGTGCAATGTTATACATTGGCGGATTTATGTGGCATAAAATGTCGTAATTTTATATAAATCGATATAATGTTTCAAATTAATATTTCGCGAGGTATCTTGTTGGGGCTGGCTAACCACTGGCAAAAATAAAAAGGTAGATGACCATAGACTTGGAGTCTTTGGCCTTGGCGTTAACTAGAACGTCCTCGTATAAAGTAAAGGAATGTAAGGTAACTTATATGAAACTGAATAAAATCATGTTCGCAGTAGCACTGGCTTTTGGCGTGATTTCTGTCGCTAACGCAGCAATAATCAATCAAGGCAATGGCACCGTGACCTTTAAAGGCGCGATTGTCGATTCCCCTTGCTCTATTACTCCAGAAAGTTCAGATCAGACCGTTAATTTAGGTCAGGTATCTAACATTGCTTTACAAGGTGGTGGTCAGTCCACGCCAAAAAACTTCCAAATCAAGTTGGAAAACTGTGAGCTAACCACAGAAGGAGCAGGTAGTAATCATACCGTGGCCATAACTTTTACCGGGGCCTCTTCGGTTGCAGACAGTAAACTCTTGGGCATTACTGGCACAGCTAAAGGCGCTGGTATTGCTATTACCGACGGTTCAGGAAAGCTGATCGAATTGGGTAAAGCGGCTGATGCACAACGTCTGGGTAACGGTAATAACACTCTGAGTTTTGCTGCCTACCTGCAGGGCAGTCGGGAGGCTGGGGCGGTGGTGACTCCGGGTGAGTTCCAGTCCGTGGCCGACTTTACCCTGGCCTATCAGTAAGTCTGCCAGTAGTTAGAATTCAGCATGCGGGGCTATCCGCATGCTTTTCACCGATGGGAATTTGTGCGAATAGGGGATATTCAATGAATGAGATCCCCGAAAGACCAATGGTTCGCTGCATATTGACCCTGTTGTTATCTGGCAACGGTGTTCTTGCTGGCCAGTAGATGCAGGGGGAGCACGTCAATATACAATGAGCCATTATTAAATGGCGATGGGCAGGGGAATATAGCTGTGCTTGGGAAATAGTTACCAAGTTTGATTATTACTTACACGGATAGGAAATATTAAATAACAGGGCTGAAGGCTATGGTTTTTTCTCCTGGTGGGACGCTGTTCCGTATTCGGTTGTTAAGAGTCTGTATTTTTCTGGCTATGGGTTATAACGTATCTTTGGTTTCTGCCAATGAAAGCATTCAGTTTAATACCGATGTGCTGGATGTAAACGATCGAAAAAATATCGATCTTAGTCAGTTTTCTCAGGCCGGCTATATGATGCCGGGTGTTTATAGCCTGACGGTACATATTAACAATAATGAGTTGCCCGATCAGAATATTCAGTTCTATCCGCCGGATGATAATCCCAAAGGCAGTCAGGCCTGTCTTTCTCCGAGTTTAGTGAGTCAACTCGGGTTGAAAGAACAAAAGCTGAAAACTCTGACCTGGTGGCATCAAGATCAATGTTTGGAAATAAATAGCCTAAAAGGCATGGAGGCACGCGGTGATCTGGCCACTGTAGCGCTTTATTTAAATATTCCGCAGGCCTACCTGGAGTATACCGCCCCGGATTGGGACCCGCCGTCGCGTTGGGATGAGGGCATTTTAGGCCTGCTGTTTGACTACAGCTTCAATGGTCAGACGCAGCATCAACAGCACGAGGGTTCGCAAAACTACAGTTTGAGCGGTAACGGTACCACTGGCGCCAACTTCGGTGCCTGGCGACTACGTGCCGATTGGCAGGCCCAGTTCAACCGACAAAGCCGTGGGCAGGGCATGGAGCAACGACTGGACTGGAGCCGTTACTACCTTTATCGCGCCATCCCTGGGCTGGGTTCGCGGTTGACACTAGGGGAGGATTACCTCAATTCAGGCATGTTCGACAGCTTTCGTTTCAGCGGTGTCAGCCTGGTCTCGGATGACAATATGCTGCCGCCCAATCTGCGTGGCTATGCTCCAGAAGTGGTCGGTGTAGCCAAGACGAATGCCAAGGTGACCGTCAGCCAGCAGGGACGGGTGATCTACGAAACCCAGGTGGCAGTCGGCCCGTTTCGCATTCAGGACATCAGCGAGGCGGTATCCGGTGAACTGGATGTACGTATAGAAGAACAGGATGGCAGCGTGCAGGCGTTCAAGATGAATACCGCCAGTATCCCGTATCTGACCCGGCCTGGTTCTGTACGTTACAAATTTGCCGCAGGAAAACCATCGGACTGGCAGCAACATACCAACGGTCCGCTCTTCGGTACCGGTGAGTTTTCCTGGGGAGTGAGTAACGGCTGGTCTCTGTACGGCGGTGGACTGTATGGCGGTGACTACAATGCTCTGTCGTTGGGTGTTGGACGCGACCTGCTGGTACTGGGCGCGGTGTCATTTGACGCCACTCAATCTCGGGCACGGATACCCCAGCGGTCCGGAACGCTTAGCGGCGGTTCGTATCGTCTGAGCTACTCGAAGAGCTTTGATGAGATGGACAGTCAGGTGACCTTTGCAGGCTACCGTTTCTCGGAACAAGACTTTATGAGCATGAGTGAATACCTGGATGCGCGCTACCAGGGGCGGCGAGTGGGCAATAACAAAGAAATGTACACCATTACCTTTAACCAGCAGTTCCGTGATGCCGGACTAAGCCTGTATCTGAACTACGACCACCAGACCTATTGGGATCGGCCGATGAATGATCGTTATAACCTGACGTTATCGCGCTACTTCGACATCGGGCGGTTTACAAACCTGAGCCTGTCGCTGTCAGGCTACCGCAACGCATACAACGGCACCAACGATGACGGTATGTATCTGTCGCTGTCGATGCCCTGGGGCAAGGGCGCCAGTCTTAGCTATAGCACCGCGGTAAACAAGCGCGAGACCAGTCATCGTGTGGGGTATTACGACCGAATTGACGAGCATAGCAGCTACCAGTTGAACGCCGGTAGCTCCCGCGGCGGCGTCAACCTGAACGGTTATTACAACTTCGATGGCGATATGGCTCAGGTGAGCGCCAATGCCAGCTACCAGGAAGGCAGCTACAGCGCACTGGGTTTTTCTGCTCAAGGTGGTGCGACGCTGACACCGCAGGGCGGCGCGCTGCACCGTATCAGCATGCCGGGTGGAACGCGTTTGCTGCTGGACACCAGTGGTGTCGCTGGGGTGCCGGTGCGAGGTTACGGTAATACCAGCAATACCAATAGGTTCGGCAAGGCAGTGGTGGCGGATGTGAGCAGCTACTACCGCAATAAAGCCAGCATTGATCTGAACAAGCTTGGTGACAATGCCGAAGCTACCAAGTCAGTGGTGCAGGCTACGCTGACCGAAGGGGCTATCGGTTATCGGCGATTTGACGTAATTGCCGGGGAAAAGGCCATGGCAGTGATAACCCTGGCAGACGGTAGCACGCCCCCATTTGGCGCCACAGTGATGAACGCCAGTAAAAAAGACACCGGGATTGTGAACGATGGTGGCAGCGTCTATCTGAGCGGGATCCAGCCGGGTGAGCTTATGACCGTGCACTGGGCCGGCTCGGCACAATGCAATATCAGTCTGCCGCAGAAGTTGCCTGACGGCACGGTCAGTAACCTGTTATTGCCATGCAGTCCGTTAAGGGCTGATGAGTTAAACGTACGCTAGGCGTATTGCCCCTTACTTGAATGAGCAACAGTGAGTTTGATGAAAATGAAGCAGCAATACCTGATGACCTCCGCCTTGATTGGCACATTGCTGGCCTCGCAGGCTCAGGCAGCAATAGCACTGGACCGCACCCGCGTGATTTTTGACGGCGGTCAAAACTCAGTCAGTCTGAATATCAGCAATCAGAACAAGCAATTGCCATATCTCGCTCAGGCCTGGCTGGAAGACGAGCAGGGCAACAAAATCCAGAATCCGTTGGTGGTGTTGCCGCCGGTACAGCGGGTGGAGGCCGGCAAGCCGAGCCAGGTGAAAATCCAGGCGCTGCCGGCGGCCAAGCTGCTGTCGCAGGATCGCGAAACACTTTACTACTTTAACCTGCGGGAAATCCCGCCGAAGAGCGACAAGCCGAACACGTTGCAGATCGCCTTGCAAACGCGCATCAAGCTGTTCTATCGCCCGGCGGCCATTACCCCAACCCTGGCAGAGATAACCACACCGTGGCAGGAGAAACTGACGCTGAACAAACAGGGTGATAGTTATCAGGTGAATAACCCGACGCCGTATTACATCACTCTGGTAGATGCGGGCAGCAAGAAAAATGCGGCAGGGCTGAAGGAGTTTGAGCCATTGATGGTACCACCTAAAGGCAATGCGCCGTTGAAGGTTCGCGCTGCAGCGTTAGGGGCTAGTCCGGTTTTGACCTACATCAACGACTACGGTGGTCGGCCTCAGCTGATTTTTGATTGCAGCGGCGCCACCTGCAAGGTGATACCGGACAGCAACCGGTCATAACGTCGCAGCTCAGGATCGGTGAACAGGAGAAAAGGCAGTGCAACGGATAAGCAAAAAATGGAGTGGACGTCTGTCGGGCTACCGAGACCGGCAATATTACGCAACCTTGGGTGGGTTGGTTCTGATGGTACCGCTGACCTTGGGTACCTTGTTGGTGCTGTTGCCAAATGTTCATGGCCAGTCGAAAGGCATCGGGTTTACCGAAGGGGCGAACGGGACATTGAAGATCCGTGGTGCACTGATCGAAAGCGCCTGCCGTCTGGAGATGAGCAGTGCACGGCAGGACATCCAACTGGGTGAAACGGGGACTGGCAGGTTACGGAAAATCGGTGACCGGGGCACACCGGTGGCGTTTCAACTTCGGTTGCAAGATTGCCTGCGCAGCTCTGTGGGTAGCCGGGATAGCCGAACGACCAGTTTGAGTTGGGCTGCACAGCAGCCTGCGGTGACGGTGAGCTTCAGCGCCCCGGCAGATGCTGACAACCCACAAAGGATAAAGGTGCAGGGTGCCTCCGGAGTGGCGCTTCGGATCACCGATTTACTGGGGCAGGATGTTAGGCTAGGCAGTCGGGGGCGGCCGCTGTTGCTGACGCCGGGGCAAAATATGCTGACCTATAACGTGGCTCTGGAACGCACCCGTGCTCCATTGATAGCGAGTGCCTATTCGGCTGAGGTGGATTTTCGGCTGAGTTATGATTGATAAGGAGTGGGTGTGCGCAAACTAAAGCAGACAGAAAGCCAATCTGTACGGTGGCGGAAGACACTGGTTTTCGGGCTGATACTGCCAGTAACGCTGTTCAGTGACGACAGCCATGCCGCTACCACCCTTAATATTACGGGTACCCTCATTACCTCTCCGTCCTGCGTGATTAATGGTAACAAAGTGATTGAGGTTAACTTTGGTAACAACCTGGTCACGACGCGGGTCGACGGCAGCCATTATATGAAAACACTGGATTACCAACTGACCTGCAGAAATATCACAACCAACGCTTTACAGATGCAGTTTCGAGGCGTCGCCACCGGGTTCAATCCTAACGCATTACAGACCGGACAGGCCGACCTGGGGATTGCACTGAGCGTTAACGGTCAGCCACTGGCGATTAACAGCTGGTTGAAATTCACCTATCCGAACAAGCCATTACTGCAGGCAGTACCGGTTAAAAGACCCGATGGGGTTCTGAAACCTGGTGATTTTCGTGCCGCTGCCACCTTGATAGTGGCTTACCAATGAACGGGAAAAGGGAGAGAAAATGAAATCGCGACACTATATCTCTCTGGTGCTGTTGTTGGGGGGCATACCAATGCAGGTTGCAGGCAATACTCTTTTTTACGGAACACTCAATGAACCGCCCGCGTGCACCATCAATAATGGCGGGCAAATTGATGTGGATTTTGGCGCACGTGTCGGGGTGAACAAAGTGGATGGGCAGAATTATATACAGACGGTGAACTACCGTATTAGCTGTGAGCCGGGTGTCAGCGGCGTGACTCTGGGGTTGAAAGTGATCGGCAGCGCTACCGGGTTTGATGGTGCTGCAGTGCAGACCAACTTAACCGATCTCGGGATTCGTCTGTTGCAAAACAGTCAGGCATTTACGCTCAACAAACGCATGAATATCGATGCGGCTAACCCGCCGATATTGCAGGCGGTACCGGTAAAAAAACCGGGGGCGGAATTGAAGGCCGGCAGCTTTGTAGTCACTGCGACGTTGTTAGCGGATTACCAATAGGGGTGTGTTATGCACATAACCAGAATATTGGCTGCTTTGTTGACGGGTACGCTCATTTTACCAACCAGCGCGGCGGATAACATGAAGCTGTACGGCGCCTTGGTTGAAGAGCCTTGCACTATCAAGCCGGGCGATGAAAATATCCATTTGGATTTCGGAACACTGGTGGATAAATATTTGTACACACACCAGCGTACTCAGAGTAAAGCGTTTCAGTTGCAGTTACTGGATTGCGATACCCATCTGGGGAAAACGGTGAGGATAAGTCTCAGTGGAACGGAAAGTTTGATGTTGCCAGGTCTGCTGGCGCTGGATGGCGGTAGTCAGGAACTAAAACAGGGCATTTTTACTGCGATTGCAACTTTTGTTCTCAGATATGATTGAAGCCATATTGTAATTTTACAGGCGAAATATGTCCAAATGCTTTTTTAAAGGTGATGAATTAATATGTTCCAGCAAGTTACTGGCTTTGTTTTATTTATTTCTTTGGTTTTTTTATTAAATATACCTACACGTGCTAACCCGGTTGACGCTTGCTGGACATCGCCTACCAAGGAGATTCTGGTAGATTTTGGAGTGGCTAATTTCACAAATAACAAAGCCGGCGCAACAGCAAATTTAACCTATAGCTCCACACCGTCATCATTCGGAGCTTATTGTAACAGGAATGATAATTCAACGATTCATGCTATGTCTCACTACGTCGACTATGGGCCAGGAATAGCCCAATCAACCATTAATGCAAGTTGGTACAGACTCAGTAATGATGTGGACATTAGAATACGACCTAGTAAAAGCAGTCTTTTTCTTCCAATAGTCGACACTGATAATTTACTTGGTTACGTTACACCTCCTAATATTTGTAATAAATGCTGGGTTGAAGGATTTTCGGTTGCCGGGTCTGGGGTCGTTGAAGTTAAATTAAGAAGGGATATCATTGGTGGGGCTATAATTGTCCCTGCTAATTTTGAGTTATTTTCCGCATATAGAGTACTGACTAAAACGCCGCGCCCACCAAAACCCAGTGCTCCAATAATGAAATTAGTCACTGCATCTTCTGGAATCGTTATACCCGTACCTACAGTGTGCGAAATAAATAACGGAAATGCCATTAATGTTGCCTTTGGTAACGTGGTGAAGGACACAATTGGAACCAATCCATCATTAGTTTCTCAGGGAATTAATGTAGGTATTTCTATTAGTTGCAATACCAACTTGACACAGGACTCAGTGATCCGTCTGATAGCCACTAGCACGATATTCTCCGATGGACTCATGGCTACCAGCAACACTAACCTTGGTATCGCTATGCAGTACAACGACCACCTGGTCAAGCCATTTGGCGCTTTCCCGATTCGTCTGATTAACGGCAGTGGCCTGGAACAGATCACCCTATACCCAGTCAAAAATGCTGTGCAGGAGCCGAAGGAGGGCGCATTTACGGCCAGTGCGACACTGGTTATTGAAGCATTGTAATTATATTGACCGGTTTTGCCCTTTATTACATAAAAATATTTGAGGTTGAATATGAGTAGGGTTATTTCATTAGCCTTTTTTGATGAGGACCTTTTTTTTATTGATGGTTTGAACCGAGCCATTTTTCTTCATTTTGAGATGCAGGGATACCAAGTGGTTATTTTGCCGGCAGATTCCCCTGAGCAAGCAGATATGGTATTCCAATCCGTGAGAAAAGGGCTGCATGCCTGTTTTTGTTTAAACGATCAGTTGCCGCAGAAATTTTTTTCGCTTCGTAAGCAGAATGATGCCGGCTGGGTTAAGCAACCTCACTGCCAAAGTGAAGCTGGTGTGATATACCGTAACGAACCTCTGGATACGGTGATGCTGCGTATCCAGTCTGCCTTGGCAACAGATCGGCAACCCAGCGTTGCCAAGAATGGTTGTTATTGGTGTGAGAAAATATTTATCACTGCACGTGAAAAAGAAATAATGCGTTATCTCTCGATGGAGATGACGCCTGCAGCCATCGCTGATCGTTTAAACCTGAGTATCAAAACGGTCAGCAGTCATAAAGGAACTGTAATGCGAAAGCTGGGGTTCAGTAAAAGTATCGAGTTATACCGGTGGTTGCTGCGAGATGGACTAAAAAACGTAAGACTACATACAGAGAACATTAGCCATCATGGACCAAGGCAGTCCATACAGCGAAGAGCCGTTTTGGCTGAGAGCACACCAGTAAAGGCCAGGACCTCAGATTCTACGTAAACCCACCTAGGTGCGCATAATGTATATTATGTTAAATTACATTGGTGGTTACGCACCGGGCTGGCCATCCTGGCTATAACTCACCTCACCTTCAATCCTTACCGGTCTCGTCACCAAGACCTATCAGCGTTTGCTCAACATCGCTGGCTTCAATCATCAGTCGGCGTGCCCTGATGAAAACGCATCTGCCATCGACTGCCATTCTCTTCTGAGGTTAACAACCAGATCGACGATCGCAATGTACAACGAGCAACACCGCCATCGGCACTACGCTGATAACTTCGGTATGTCAGCAACACTATACCTTCGGCAATTGCAGCTAACTTAAACCCGTCAGCAAAAATTTCTGTCGGGTCACTTTCCATCTGCAAAGCTGCCAGAGTTTGCGGTTTGTCATAGCGTTGGCCAGAACGTCCAATTTCTTCAAACTCTTCATGCAGCAATTCACTGACTGCAGCTAAGTCACCGCGCGTTGCCGGCTGATGCAGTTTAACTTCCAGCGATTGGATCACCGCCAACAACTCTGTCGAATGAGTCAAAACGCCCTCCTTTTTTTGATCGCGCTACGTGAAATCTGAAAACAATTGGCAGTAATCACCCTGCATATTTCGTCAAAACGCACCATTAAATACCCCCGTAATGAACAGCCAACCACACAGTTGGCCCGTTGGGATCGGTCCATTCAACTCTATGGCGGCATTGTGCGGGAATATTCACAAAGTCACCGCTGTTTAACACCCGGATATCAGACTCATTATCAAACCTTAACCCCGCGGAACCCTGCAATACCATGATCCACTCACTTTGCGGCTGGCAATACCAGAAATCCGGCGGGCTCGATTGTCCGGTAGAAATGATACGTTCAATTTTCACATTAGGCTGTGATAGCAATGTTTCGAAGGTTTCAGCTTCTGCCTGAAGTGCGGCTTCAGGAAAGTGTTTGAATATATTCGTCATCATCTGAACTGACTCCATCGATGAGCTAACCTGGGGATTGTTCTTTCACGTTGAAGTCCTAACACTCAAAAATTTAGTGACAATGTCACTAAATCAGGGCTCCACAATTTGTACCACAACTTTCCCTTTCGCGTGTCCGTCTGCCAGATAAGCCAGTGCGTTTAGGCTGTCATCAAACGGAAATGTTCTGTCGATCACCGGTTTCAGTTTCCCGGCATCAATTAGTGTCGCTATTTGCGTCAGTTGGCTCCCATCAGGACGAACGAAAAAAAACGAATAATTAACCTGCCGATCGGCCGCACGAGAGATTATTTTTCTGCTAAGCAGCCAAAAAACAGCCTTCATCGCAATATTCATCCCTCTTTTACGGGCGAACGCAAGGTCCGGAGGTCCGATGAGCGACACGATCTCGCCATGAGGTTTAAGGATCTTAAGGGACTTTTCAAGGCTGTCGCCACGAACTGTGCCCAGAACCTCACCGTCGCGCAGCAAGTGCGCCCCCAAAGCCACGACCTGTTCGCCAGCCCTGAGATTGCCAGCAACTTGTACCATATCGTCGCTGATGCCCAGGACCTGCACCGCGCGCCAGGACACTGTTGCCGGTTTACCGGCGATAATCCATACGCCAGCCCCCTTGCCGGGGTCATACAATGCCGCGACCGGCACCTGTAGCCTTGACGCCGAACGATTACCGTTAGCGATATCGAGGGTGACGGTGGATCCTAAAGGGGCTCCAGCCAGCGAGCCTTCAAGCACATATCTGGCCTCGAATGTTCGCGTCGAAGGATCGGCCGCATCAGAAAGCAGTCGCAATGTGGAAGGCATTGCGTCACCACTGCGGCCATACAGACTGGCCATCGCCACACTGCCAATGGCCGGACGCAATGTTTCCGGCAGATGCACTATGGCCTCTCTTTGCCCTGCCCGCGCCAGCCGAACTACCGGCTGACCTGCACTGACAACCTGTCCGGGTTCAGCCAGGGTGGCCATCACCACGCCATCGGCGTCGGCGGGTAAAACGGCATATCCGGAAGCATTACGGGCCACATCAGCCTGAGCCTCTGCGGCGCTGAGTTGTGCCTTGGCGGTATCCGCTGCCGCCTTGATCTGATCGTAAGCCGAGGCTGAAACAGCACCGGTGGCGACCAGTCCACGGTAACGTGCTTCGTCGGCGGTCGCCTGTCGGGCCTGCGCGCGAGCTGCCGTCACGGCTTGTTGCTGGGCTCGCGCCTGCAGAGCCAAATCGACCGGATCAAGACGCATCAGTGGCTGACCACGTTTGACGGTCTGACCGGTGTCGACCAAGCGCTCAAGTATTTTGCCGGAGACCCGGAAGCCGAGGTCACTCTGGATGCGCGCGACCACGACGCCGGTGAAAGCGCGAGAAGTATCGATTGAATCTTCAACCGCTACCGCCCGCACTAAAGGCGGCTTAATTCGTGGGTCGTCGCCGGTCGATGTGTCACCACAGGCCACCAGGGCGAGAGGCAACAGACAAATGGCAATGGTGGCAGGTTTAAGCCGAGGCATGGGTTCCCTTACGTCATTAACAGGACAAGAACCGCATTCTCTAACTAGTGACCAATTGTGTCAATGGTCACTGATGGCGTTATGGCGACAGACTGCGCAATATCAATGCTGATAAAAGCACCGCAGCCTCACCGGCCGTTTCCAGGTTGTATTGCAGTTGTACCGGGTTGATATAGGGCCGCATCACCAGATAAATCGCACTGGCGGCTTCGTCCAGCGGGGTCTTGCGCTCAAACTCCCCGGACTCGCGGCCCTCACGGATAATTTGCTGAATGACCTGCTGCAAATGAACTTCATGCGCCTTCACTGAAGGCCACCGATCGCGTGCGGCAACAGCGGCGATGTCATACAGCTTGCGGTCATGGAAGAACAAGTCGCTGCCGGTTTCTGACAGCGCCTTGAACAGGCGTCTCAGCTTCTCTGAGGCGGTGGGTGCCTCTGCGATCGCCGAATCCACCAGCGCCATAATCATGGCCAGGCGATTGGCGCAGATCACCTCGCCAATCGCCTGCTTGGACTCAAAGAATTTGTAGATATAAGCCTTGGAAAAACCGATGGCCTTGGCCAGATCGGACACCGTGGTTTTTTCAAACCCATAATGTCCAAAATATTCTGTAGCCGCCTCTACCACCTGATCGCGAACGCTGTGATCAGAGGGGCCGCGTGTTTGGGGTGTCTTCATTTTTTTATTCATCGGTATAGCTTATCTCTGTGAGTTTTGATTCACAATGAGTGACCAATATATTAATGGGTCACAATCTATATTAAACGGCAAACGCCTCCCCCAGAGAAACAAGGAGAGCGACAGATGAATAGCAAGAGGTTATCTATCAGGCGGGTTGTTATACCTTGCAGCGCTAAAATCAGAACTCCCCGCTGAGTGACGGGGAATTCCACCAGATAAACCCATGCGGGGCCAAGCTGGCTACTCTGTCAGGAGCCCTCTCTAGCGAGCCAGTTCTACTCCGTCCAGTTCAGAAATCGCCAGGCAGTAAACCTCGGTGATGGCCTCCACCGTGTAGGCGGTTTTCGCCGGGATCATCAACATCTCATGCGCTTGCAGAATCTGATCCCCAATTTTGAGTTCACCAGACAAAACCATCAGTTTGACCCAACCCGGATGAAAACGGGCTGACTGTTGGCTGCCAGCATCAAGTTTCAACAGCGCCGTGTGCCCTTGCGCCTCACGTTTTAAGATATGGTAATAGACTCCATCGTAAGGCATTTTTTCGTAGTGCAGTGTCGCCAGTGTTCTTTTATGCATGATAGCTTCCTAGTAATCGGTGATTAGTTGGATCAAGTATCACAATTCCCTAACGGCCTTTGGGCCTGTTAATAAATATATAGGACGTATGCCCCAGACGCAAAATCAGAGGCAAAGGTTCTTTGCCCGGGTTATGAGAAATCTGCGGCTGCAAAGGGGGATCACTGGCGAAGTTGCATAAGATGACTGCGGGGACGACGAAGGCTTTGGTCTGACACCGGGGGGGCACATCTGGGGGAGAGTTCGCCCGCAGAGTGCGGGCGATTAAAACAGGGTTACCGGCGACGTAACAGCAGGCCCGCCAATAAACTCACGCCGGCAAAGATCGCCACAGTGGTGAGTGGCTTCTTCTTGACCAGGTCGCTGACGCAGCCCAGGGCATCGCCATACTTTTCTTGTATCGCCCCCGCCACGTAGCGGGCGCTCCCTTCGGCTTGCAGGCGTTCATCGCCCGTCACATCACCCGCAACTTCCTGCGTTTTGCCGACAACTTTATCCATAACACCTTCGATTTTATCGCTGTTCATCCTGTTCTCCTGAGTTTGATATCGGTAGATGACGGCCTCAATACTAAGCTGCCCCCTAGCCACTCATAAGGTCAATTTGCATGAAATTGACTAGTGCATTTGAGCCTTACTTTTCCTTTTTAGACTGGCGTTCACCGGCAAATAACCCCCGTTCACGGGCCCAGACAATGGCCTCACTACGGCTGTGCACGTCGAGTTTGGAATACACTGTAGCCACATGATTACGCACGGTATTGGCGGCAAGATTAAGGCGGGTGGCAATTTTCTTGTCAGGCAGGCCTTCGCAGATTAGTCCCAACACATCGCGCTCACGGGCAGTCAGATCGGTGAAGGAAACCCCAGACAGATGGGGTTTATTGATGCTTTTCACATTAGCCAGTTTCTCGAGCAGCGTTTGACTGAACCAAGAAGCATCTTGCATCACCTCTTCGATGGCGGACACCAACTCCAGTTCCGACCGTTTGCGTTCGGTAATGTCCATCATGACCAACAGATAACAGGGCGCGTCCTGAATACTCACAGCATCGGCGGAGACCACGCAGTCGATCACGTCGTTGCCCTTTTTCCGGACTTTAACATCCTGACTCTCGACGTTGCCGGTTTTTGCCAGCAGGGTAAACAAACGGCGACATTCCCCCTGCCCATCAATAACATTGAGATCCTCGACCGTCTTGCCGATCAGCTCCTCAGCGGCGTATCCGGTGGTCTTGATAAAGGCTTCGTTGATATCCAGCACTCGCTGCTTGTCCGCAGTGCACACCAGCGTCGGGACCGGGCTCAAACGAAAGGACTTGGCAAACCGCTCTTCACTCTCGCGTAACGCCGACTCGGCCTTACGGCGAGGCTCAAGGTCGGTAAAGGTAAACAGCATGCAATCTTCTTCATTGATGTCCAGCGGCTGCCCGGCAACGATCACCAGTTTGGTTCCCCCTGCGGGCAGTTTTAACTCGGCCTGCATTTGCGGAATGGTTGCCCCTTCACTCAGGCGCTGCACGGCCAGTTCCTTATTTTCCGCCTGCTCCAGTACATCCAGTGCGTAGACCGAATTACCCATTACCTGATCGCGGTGGTAACCGGTCATATCGAGGAACCCCTGATTGACCTTGATGTAACGCAGGTCGTTCAGGCTACAGATCACCGCGGGTGCCGGATTGGCGTTGAAGGTTTTTTCAAAGCGATCTTCGGCACTGGCCCACTCGGTGGCATCACTCAGGATCAATACCAATAACTCGGGCTGCCCTTTAGCGTCGGTGATAATCAGGCTGCGCAAACGGTGTACCCAGATAAACTCCGGCTCGCTGATGGGTTTTACCTCGACCAGCACATCACTGAATTCTTCACCCTTGGCCACCCGGTTAATCGGGTATTGCTCTGCGGTCAAAGGATGATTGTTGCGATAACGCAAGGCAAAACGCTCCGCGTACTCCTGGGCATTGGCTCCCAGCTCACGCAGTTTGGTCAGCCCATGCATGCTCAGCGCGGCTTCATTCGCCCACAGAATGGTCTGATCGATTTCGGTCAGGATCACCCCTTCGGTCAATCCTGAAATGATCTGTTGTAGTTGGCTGCGGTTAGTTTCGCTGGCAAGAACGGACTGGCTCATTATTTCTCCATAAGACAAAAGGCCTCGGGCCACCAAATGGCGATCTTCGCGCCTGGCAATGATGCGACTTCCCAACCAGCATAGTGCTTAAGTAGTTCATTCGCGGGGTGTGAATGCACTAGCACCAAGGGTGCAAATGAACCGGGACGATCGGTGGTGCAGATCGGCAGACTGATTCTGTCGGCGCAGCGGACTGCTGTGCGTACAACCCCTTGTCCAGTAAATATAAGGAATAACAATGACCACTGTCTATGAATCCAATCGCTTTGCGTTTCACGTTTCATGGGGCTCAATATTGGCCGGGAGCGCCATGGCACTGGCGACCTATCTGATCTTGAGTGTACTGGGTACCGCTGTCGGCGCATCGGCCGTGGACCCGATGCAGGCAGGTAATCCCCTGAGTGGCTTCGGTGTCGGAACCGGCATCTGGCTGTTTGTCACCACCTTGCTCTCCCTGGCCGCAGGGGCCTTTGTCGCCGGCCGAACCGCACCCAACCGGGGCGGTTTACACGGCCTGTTGAGCTGGGCGGTCACCACCTTACTGACCACCTGGCTGGTTATTTCTTTGGCAAGCGGCGTGGTCGGTCTGGCCGGAAATGCCGTTGGTAAAGGATTATCTCTGGCGGGTAACGGCCTGGCGGCGGCGGCACCGGGCATTGGCGACAGCGTTAAGCAGCAACTCGACAAGCAAGGCATCAGCCTGGATTGGGATGATTTGCAAAATCAGTTGGCTACCACGCTCAAGCAAACCGGCAAGCCGGAATTAGACCCGTCCAAATTGGAACAAAAAACCGAACAGGCTGGTGCGGACGGTAAACAGTCGGCGACCGATGCTGCCACCGATCCGGCCCAGGCCGCAGCGGAGCTTAAGCAATGGTTCGAGCGCGTGAAGCAATCTGGTGAGCCAACCCTGAATGCCGCTGATAAGGACGCACTGGTGAACATCGTTGCGGCTCGTACCGGCAAGAGCCACGCTGAAGCGACCCAAATTGTCGACAACTACGCTCAGGCTTATCAGCAGGCAGTACAAAAAGTCGAAAAACTGAAGGCTCAGGCTGAACAGAAAGCCCGCGAAGCGGCGGATGTGGCAGCCAAACAAGTCTCCCGTGCCGCCTGGGGCTCCTTGCTGATGCTGCTGTTGGGTGCCGCGCTGAGTTTTGGTATCGGGCGGATTGCGGTATCAACACGTCGCAACGTTGTTGTGAGTTGATCAAGGATGGATGTGTCATGAAACGAGACCTGTCATCGATCTCATTGAATTATCGCAAAGTGGTTGGGGCTTCGATACCGGTACTGGTTATCGATTTCTTCAATGAAAAAAACGAGCGTTATACCCTGCGCTATAACTTGCCGCCGGATACCCCGGAACGGACGGAGCGACGGGTGTCTTTACTGCTGCATCTGCTGCGCAAGCAAAGACCGCATGAGATTGATGAAGTGACACCCTAACTCAAATTAAGCGACAAGCAAGGCCCAAGCCGGAGACTCCGCCGGACTTGGGCCTTTTAATTACCCCATCCGATTACTTGACCAAAATCCCCCACTTCTTCATGCGTGAAAGTAGCGTAGTGCGTTTGAGCCCCAGACGCTGCGCGGCACCACGGGGGCCGGCCACCACGCCGTTGGTTTCCTTCAGCACGCGGATAATCCGCTGGCGTTCGTCTTCTCCCGCCTGGATCGGCTCCGCTGCCGGCAAGGGTAAGGCCATCGAAGGCACCGGATAGCGCAGTTCGGGCAACTCCAGATTAAGTACCGTACCCTGCGTCAGCAATACCGCCCGTTCGATGACATTCTCCAGCTCGCGCACATTGCCCGGCCAGGGCATCTGGCTTAGCAGACGCAGGGTCTCTGCCGGAATGCTGTCGATGGTGCGCTTCATCCGCCGTGCGATTTTATAGGTAAGAAACTTCACTAATTGCGGAATGTCTTCCGGCCGCTCACGCAAGGGGGGGATGACAATGGGGAACACATTCAGCCGGTAAAACAGGTCGCTGCGAAACTCGCGATCGGCCACCATTTGCTGCAGGTCACGGTTGGTGGCAGCAATCAGACGCACATCTACCGAGATCACCTTGTTACCGCCTACCCGTTCAAACTCCCTCTCCTGCAATACCCGCAGCAGTTTAGGCTGAAGTTCGACGGGAATTTCCCCCACTTCATCCAGAAACAGCGTTCCTTTATCCGCCAGTTCAAAACGCCCCATCCGCTGGTTGGTGGCCCCGGTGAAGGATCCCTTTTCGTGACCAAACAAATCGCTTTCCAGCAAACCGGCCGGCATCACCGCGCAGTTCATTTTCACCATGCGCTGGTCACGCCGCTCACTCAGGTTGTGAATAGCGCGAGCAATCAATTCTTTACCGGTGCCGGTTTCGCCGAGGATCAGCACCGAACAGTCACTCTTGGCCACCATTTCGACCTGTTTCAGCACCGCAGACATCACCACGCTGCGCCCGACAATCTCACCGAAGTCCGGGTTATTGCCGTTGATTTGCTCGGTCAGATACAGGTTTTCATGCACCAGGCTCTCTTTGAGCCGGTTGATTTCCTGGTAGGCCAACGCATTGTCCACCGCAATGGCGATACGTTCGGCAATCTGCTGTAACACCCGCAGATTGGCAGCGTTGAAATTGTCCGGCTGACACTGTGCCAGCTTCAATACGCCCAGAGTCTTTTTGCCAAACACCAGTGGCAAGAGGCACAGCGTTTGGATTTGATCATGCCAGAGATCGAACAGTTGGCGTTCATAGGCCGCCAGGCGATCGGAATGCTTGAGGTTCAGCAGCAGCATTTCGCCGCTCTGCATCACCTGTTCCGATAAGGTTCCTGCCAGGGCCACACTGTACTGTTGGCGCTCGACCACGTCGTCTTGCAAGTAATGTGTGGAATAGACGGTCACCTGATCGGTTTTATCGACACACAACACCATGCTGATGGCGTCGATCTTGAAAAAACGGTGGATCTCCGTTGAGATTTCGCCAATCAAATCATCCAGATCGAGCTTTGACAGCACCGCGTTGGTCACGTCGACCAAAACACGGTAATCGTCTCGTTCATGGCGCAACTGGCGCTGGCGTGTTTCTGCCTGCTCACGCAATGTGATCTGCTCTGCCGCCAACGCGACCAACTCCATCAGCGTCTGTAACTGCACCAGACCCGCATCACTGAAAGGTTGCGCGCTATTGCGTAACAGTTCGCAACCGCCAATCAGGGTGCCACCGGCATGCAGTGGCATCAGGCAATAGTGGCTAAAGGAGGGGTACAACGCCAGGGCGCTGATTTGCGGGTAACGCGCATGCAGATCTTCACTCTGCCAACGTTGTGCCAGTGGGCTCTGCCGTAACCGGCTGACCGGTCCGTTAGCCAGCAGGGTTTCATCCTGATAGATAACCGGCTGCCGCTGCGCGTCCAGCCCATGAAAACACACGCGCTCACTGTGTGGGTCAAACAGCACCAGCGTTACATTGTCGGCCAGTTGCTGACGTTGCAGCAGCTGGCGTAGTTGCCGTAACAGATCGGCGAAGCTGTGCTGACTGAGCAGCGTGCGAGTTATTTCGAGTAATTCTTGTTTTTCTAATTGTGCATTCGACATTGTTTATCACTTGCCTGAGTCGCGATGATGATGTTAGTGAGTCACGTCACAAAGTGTAACGCTGGGCGGCAAGGTTCTCCCCCGACCGGATCAACAAATGCGCGGCAAAGGTTCAGCATGCGGCAAATCCAGCAGGCGGCTGATGCCATAAGCGCCTTGCAGCCTCACCTGGCGTCCTGACGTCACCCGGCCAATCACCGTAGCGGCCTTGCCCAACGGGTGAGCCTGCAAGGCAGCCAGCACTGCAAGTTCGGCCTCAGGTGCGGCCACCACCACCAGTTTTCCCTCGTTGGCAAAGTTGATGGCATCCAACCCCAACAATTCACAAATACCCCGAACCGCCGAGGCTACGGGCAGCAGATTCTCTTCCACCTCGATCCCCACACCGGCCGCACGAGCAAACTCATGCAGAATGGCGTTCACCCCGCCACGGGTGGCATCACGCAATGCCCGCACGCCGTTAATGGCCCGCAATGGCGCGATTAACGGAGCCAACACCGCACAGTCACTGATCACGTCCAGCGACATGCCCAGCTTTTCCCGCAGGTTGAGGATAGTTGCCCCGTGATCGCCCAGGGTGCCGCTGACAATGACGGCGTCGCCGACACGGATATGGGTCGCCGCCCAATCCAGGCCCGGTGGGATCACCCCGATCCCGGCAGTATTGATAAACAGCTTGTCGGCGGCACCCCGCTGCACCACCTTGGTATCTCCGGTGACAATGCGAATACCGGCCTGCTGTGCGGTGGCGGCCATTGAAGCCACCACCCGCTGTAAATCGGCCAGTGGCAAACCTTCTTCCAGGATGAACCCGCAGGAGAGATAACGCGGTAATGCACCACTGACCGCCAGATCGTTAGCCGTACCGCAAACCGCCAGTTTGCCAATATCACCGCCCGGAAAGAAAATCGGGTCAATCACGTAGCTGTCGGTGGTAAATGCCAGCCGATCGCCCTGTTGGGTTAACTCGGCCAAATCCAGTCGGGCCTG
This sequence comes from Serratia sp. BW106, assembly GCF_002607755.1. Classification (NCBI taxonomy): domain Bacteria; kingdom Pseudomonadati; phylum Pseudomonadota; class Gammaproteobacteria; order Enterobacterales; family Yersiniaceae; genus Serratia; species Serratia sp. BW106. The sequence continues at coordinate 270,223 of NZ_MCGS01000003.1, read as the reverse complement.
ATCTTCGCGCTGATCCAACTGTGGGTTGGCGAAGGCCGGCAAGAAAAGCTCATCCAGCAGTTGCTGCATCGCCGTGCCGCCGCTGCCGTGAGCCATGGTAATCACGTTATTCATGCCGGGGTTTCCTCTGTTTCACGGCGGTATTGGTACCAGGCGGCGCAGGCCCCTTCTGAAGATACCATCAGCGCACCAAAGGCGTTTTGTGGCGTACAGCCACGGCCAAACAACGGGCAATCTCGCGGTTTGCAGCGCCCGGTCAGTACTTCCCCACAGCGGGCATGAGGATCGTCAGCCACCTGCCGATGCTGCGGACGGAAGCGTCTTTCTGCATCGAAGGCACGATAGGCAGCGGTCAGGGCAATGCCGGAGTCGGCAATGGTGCCAAGACCGCGCCATTCGCTGCCGCCGCCCAGCACAAAAACATCGCTCATCGCCTGCTGTGCCAACAGATTGCCCTGTTCCGGCACCACCCGCCGATATTGGTTTTCGGTTTGGCTCTGCTGCCCGACGAACTGTTCAATCAACATCATCACCCCTTGCAAGATATCCAGCGGTTCAAAACCGGTTACCACCAGGGGCTTGTGGTATTGCCGGCTGATAAAGTCATAGGGCTCGGTGCCGATAACCATGCTGACATGGCCGGGCGCCAGAAAACCGTCGATGCGCACATCCGGCTGTTGCAACAGGCTGCGCAAGGTGGGGATCAGGCTGATGTGCTGGCAAAACACGCTGAAGTTGTCGAGCGCTTCCAGCCGGGCCTGTTGCAAAGTGATCGCGGTGACCGGCATGGTGGTTTCGAAACCCAGGGCAAAGAACACCACCTGCCGCTGGGGATTTTGCCGCGCCAGCATCAGTGCATCCAACGGCGAATAAACCACCCGCACGTCGGCCCCGCGCTCGCGAGCCTGCAGTAACGAGCCTTGTTTGCCCGGTACCCGCAGCGCATCGCCGAAGGTGCAAAAAATCACCTCCGGGTGAGCGGCGATTTCGCAACAGGCATCGATACGGCCCATGGGTAACACGCAAACCGGGCAGCCGGGGCCATGAATAAATTCAATCTGTGGGGGCAGCAGTTTATCCAGCCCAAAGCGGAAAATGGCATGGGTATGGCCACCGCAAACCTCCATGATTTGCAAGGGGCGTTCAGCGGTAAACGGCAACTGCACCGCTCGCTGCCGGATATGCTGTAGCAGGGTTTTTACCCGTTGTGGATCGCGGAATTCATCAACGTAATGCATGCTTGCCTTCCCCCGCCAGAAACAGTGCCACGTCCTGCTCCACTTCCCCCATCGCCTGCAGTGCCGCCAGCATCTCCTCGGCCTCTTGTTGGTCAAGGCGACTCATCGCGAAGCCCACGTGGATCAGCACCCAGCAGCCGATCATCGCCTCTCTCGGCTCACCGTCCTGACGCACCAACGCAATGTTCACTTCCCGTTGCACGCCACAGACTTCAGCCCAGGCGTGCTGGGGCTGCTTTTCATCCAGCGCCACGATCTGCCCGGGAACGCCTATGCACATAGCTGCTCCTCCAGCCAGGCCAGCCACTGATCCATGCCTTCGCCGCTGGTCGCCGACAGGGTAATCACCTCAATGGTCGGGTTCACCTGTCGCGCATTGTCGATGCAGGTGGCCAGGTCGAAGTTCAAATACGGCAACAGATCGATTTTGTTGAGCAGCATCACCCGGGCAGCAGCAAACATATGCGGGTACTTGAGTGGCTTGTCTTCCCCTTCGGTGACCGAAAGCACCGCCACCTTATGGCGTTCCCCGAGATCAAAACTGGCTGGGCAAACCAGATTGCCGACGTTTTCGATAAACAGCAGGCTATGGGGTTTGAGTTCCAGACGTCGGGCAGCCTCGTGAACCATTTGCGCATCCAGGTGACAACCTTTCCCGGTATTCACCTGAATCGCTGGGACGCCGGTGGCACGAATGCGTTCTGCATCGTTAGTGGTTTGCTGGTCACCTTCCACCACCGCGCACGGATGCCGACCACGCAGCCGCAGCAGGGTTTCTGTCAGCAACGTGGTTTTACCGGAGCCGGGGCTGGAAACCAGATTCAGCGCCAGAATGTGCTGCCCGGCAAAATATTGCCGATTGCCTTCCGCCAGACGATCGTTTTTATCCAGCACCCGGGTTTCAATTTCCAGCATCCGGCGCTGGCTGATGCCCGGCGCATGGGTGCCCGCCAACCCCAGGCCGTAATGCAGATCGCCCTGCACATTGCGTTGCGGGCGGAATGGCACCTTCACTTCCCCTTCAATCGTCAGTTCGCCCTGAGCACATCCGCAGGTACTGCACATAGTCGTTCCCCTCTGTTATTCAATTTCCAGACGTTTTATCTGCAAACCATCATCGGCCTGCACCCGCAGGTTGCGCCCGGAGCAGTGTGGACAAACCAGCACCTGCGGCATCAGTAACTCGACGTCGGCCTGGCAGTCATAACACCAGGACAGCGCTTTCTGTTCGATCAGATGCAGTTCGCAGCCTTCGGCCAGGGTGTCGCGGCACACCATGTCAAAGCAGAACCTCAATGACTCCGCTTCGACACAGGAAAATGCGCCAATCTCGAACCACACCGCGGTAATACGCTGCGCATGATGTTGGTTAGCCTGTTGCTGCATTATTTCCATCGCATGTTGGCACAAGGTTATTTCGTGCATCCGGCCTCCGGTAATGGCGATAAAACGCGTTATTTACCTCACATTGCAAATAGGGTGCCAAGTCGCCAATGACATATTTGTCGAGCGTCATGTCATCGTCAGTGATTAACCCGTTCATTGCCTAACCGGCTGGCGGGTTAATTTAATCCTGATAATTGAATTAAAAGGAAATAATGAAATTTACCGGAGCTTGGCACGCTTTATGCTTTAACTCGCTGACCCGGAGCTATTTCGACAACGACCATCAATATTGAGTGACGACAATGAGTACAATCAGTGAAGTAACCAGTCAGGCCGATTATATCGCCAACAAAAGCAACCGCCTGATGGCGCAGTGGCAGACTTACCACAGCACCCTGGTCAAGGCGGTGACCACCACCAAAAAGAAGATTAATCATCAGTTTACCTACGGGCAGGAAAACGATCTGCGCTTTGTCCTGTTCAACCACTTTACGGTCAGTATCCAACTGAGCGAGGGCTTTTACAGCCGTGATATTTGCTACCGCATTAATCTGGCCACGGCCCATGAGCCGGAAAACTTTGCCCCATTCGCCCATGCCACGCTGGATGAAAATGGCAATATCGACGGTGTAATAAACAACCGCGATATGCAGGCGGTATTTGATCATTATCTGGATAAGATCGCCGTTATTTATCAATGCCTGTTTGATTCCCTGCATGACGGCCACGCCATTCATGATGCACTGAAGAAAATAACCTTACCCGTCTGACCGTCGGCGTTAATCACCGACAGAAAACTGTCGAAGCGTCATTTTTTACTGACGATTTCGTCATAAATGACGAAGCAAGGAGTGTGCATGAACCGCTTTATTATTGCGGACCCCAAATTGTGTATTGGCTGCAATACCTGTATGGCCAGTTGTTCTGCGGAACACCGGCAACAAGGTTTGCAGGCATTACCCCGCTTGCAGGTGATACGTAACGCCCGCGACTCGGCCCCGGTGATGTGCCACCAGTGTGAGGATGCTCCCTGTGCACAGGTATGCCCGGTCAACGCTATTCGTCATCAGGATAACGCCATCGTACTGAACGAAAGCCTGTGCATCAGTTGCAAACTCTGCGGCATTGCTTGCCCGTTCGGGGCGATTGGCTTCGGCGGCAGTAGCCCATTGGCGATCCCCAGCGACTGCAACACCCCGCTGGCACTGCCGGCGGCCAAGGCACCACGCCCGATCAGCGCCTTCCTGGATTGTGTGCCCGGTGTGCGTGCCGTGGCGGTGAAGTGCGATCTCTGCGACTTCAGCCCCGAAGGCCCGGCCTGTATCCGCACCTGTCCAACCCAGGCTATCCGGTTGGTCACTGACCTGGACGTACGCAACGCCAGCGAACAGAAAAGGCGCAACGCCATGCAGGCGCTCAGCGCCGAGTTGCCGTTCGCCGCCGCCCCTGGATCCCACAAGGAGCCGAATTGATGATGTATGCCCTTCTGCCCGACCCGTTGTTGCTGCTGACGCCGGCATTGGTGGGGTATTTACTCTGCGCCCTGTTGGGCTGGTTATTGGCCCCCTGGTCACGCATCAGCGTCCTGCTGAGTGGCGGCACCTTGCTCTGTGCTGTCGCTTCGCTGCTGGCGGCGCTGCAAATGCTGTTTGCGCCACTGCACAGCGATCGTTTGCCGTGGTTGCATTACGCAGTGGAAATCAGTGGCCTTAACGCCCTGCTGCTGCTGGTGATGGCGCTCAGCGGGATCTTTGCCGCGCTCTATCACGCAGGCAGCTTATCCAGGCTGAACCCGCGCGCCCGTGGCCGACAGGTTGGATTAATCAATCTGATGCTGGCGGCATTAAGCGCCGCGGTGATGGCCGATAACGCCCTGGCTTTGCTTTTGTTACTCGAGCTGGCGGCACTGTGCGGCTATTTCCTGATTGTCCATGCCCCGAGCGCTAAAAGCCTGCGCGCCGGGCATAGCCAGTTCTTGTTGATGCGCTCAGGCACCCTGCTGTTGGTGATCGCCTTCGCATTGATCTATTCCCACAGCCACAGCCTGCAGTTCAGCGTGATCCGCGCCACGCCATTGCCGGACGCGCTGCGTAACGGCGTTTTCCTGCTGGCGCTGGCCGGCTTTGGCATTTTTGCCGGGGTGATGCCGTTACATGCCTGGGTGCCGCAGTCCCACAGCAATGCACCTGCCTCCGCCGCCATGCTGTTTTCCAGCGCGCTGATGAAGGTCGGCCTGCTGGGTATTTTGAAAGTCGGACTGGATCTGCTGGGCACGCCGCCGTTGTGGTGGGGATTACTGGTGCTGCTGTTGGCTGCCGGCACCGCCTTTTTCGGTGGGTTGTATGCGCTGATGGAACACGATCTGCGCCGCTTGCTGGCTTACCACACGCTGGAAAATATCGGCATCATCCTGCTGGGGATCGGGGGAGCCATGGTCGGTATGGCGCTGCAACTGCCGTTACTGACCGCCTTCGCCCTGATTGGTGGCCTGTTCCACCTGCTGAATCACAGCCTGTTCAAAAGCGCATTGCTATTGGCGGCAGGAGCGATTGAACAGCAGACCGGGCTGAAGGACATGGAAAAAATGGGCGGTTTGGCACGGCTGATGCCCTGGACCGCCGTTTCCCTGCTGATTGGCCTGGTGGCGATGGCGGCATTACCGCCGTTGAACGGTTTCGCCAGTGAATGGTTGATCTACCAGGGGCTGTTCCACTTTAGCGCCGCGCCCGGCTTTATTGGGCATCTGTTCGGCCCGCTGTTGGCCGTGGTCCTGGCCCTGACCGGCGCGCTGGCGGTGATGTGCGTCAGCAAGGTCTTTGGTGTTGCCTGTCTGGGAGCACCACGCTGTGCTGCCGCCGCGAATGCCGTTCAAGCCAACCTTTGCCTGACGCTGAGCCATGCGCTGCCCGCTTTGTTGTGTCTGGTTTGTGGCCTGGGTGCGCCCTGGATCATTCCACTGTTTGCCCGCCTGACCGGCATGACGACCGAGCAGTCGCTTTCCGTCACCGGCACGCTGGTTTCCACCCCGCTGATCGCCATTTTATTGCTGGCGATGCCGCTACTGCCGTTGTTGATCGCGGCGCGTTATCAGGCACGTCGCCAACCTCGTCGGGTGCAAGGCAGCGCCTGGGCCTGCGGCTATGGGCATGAAGACGCGATGGTGATCACCGCGACCGGCTTTGCTCAACCGCTGCGGGTGATGTTTGCCCCGCTGTACCAACTGCGTCGCTGGCTGCCGGAAAACTTCGGTGATGGGTTACACCGTAACGAATTCGTGGCCTTCTGCCGTGGTCTGGCCGCCGTAGAACTGGCGGTGCTGTTGGCCGTGGCTTTTGCCTGAGGAGATGACAATGACCTATCCCAATGTATTACTCGGACTGGCGCAGGCTCTGCTGCTACTGGCTATTGCCCCGCTGTTTGCCGGTATCAGCCGGGTGCTACGCGCGCGCATCCATAGCCGCCGTGGCCCTGGCGTATTACAGGAATACCGTGATATCGCCAAACTGCTTAAACGCCAAAGCGTGGCACCGGGAGCTTCCGGCCTGACATTTCGCGCCATGCCTTACTTGTTGACCGGCACCTTGCTGGCCATCGCCTGTGCGCTGCCGATGTTGACTACTGCCTCACCGCTGCCCGCCATCGGCGATGTGATCACGCTGATCTATCTGTTCGCCGTGGTGCGCTTTGTGTTTGCCATTGCCGGGCTGGATACCGGCAGCCCCTTTACCGCCATCGGCGCCAGCCGCGAAGCGGTGCTGGGCATTTTGGTCGAACCAATCCTGCTGCTCGGTCTATGGGTGACGGCACTGGTCGCCGGTTCCACCCAACTGAGTGCCATGGTGCAGAGCCTGCTGGGTTTGCCGCATCACGCGGGATTAGCGCTGCTGCTGGCCGGTTTGGCCTGCGCATTCGCCACTTATATCGAGATGGGCAAGCTGCCGTTTGATATGGCCGAAGCCGAACAAGAGCTACAGGAAGGCCCGCTGACGGAATACTCCGGCGTTGAGCTCGGCATCATCAAATGGGGCATCAGCCTCAAACAACTGGTGGTACTGCAACTGTTCCTCGGCGTGTTCCTGCCCTGGGGCCAAGCGGCACAGCTCACCGCTCCGCAACTGTTGATCGGGCTGGTACTGGCGCTGCTCAAGCTGCTGTGCGCGGTGACGCTGATCGCACTCATCGAAAACAGCGTGGCACGTTTGCGCTTCCTGAAAACCGCCCGTACCACCTGGGCCGGGTTTGGGCTGGCTTTTCTGGCGCTGGTTTCCTGGCTGGTCGTCGGCTGAATAATGATTAAGGCAATCAATAATGACTAACGAACATCAAGGCCAGCACTATCTGGCGGCACTGCAGCAACAGTTCCCCGCCGCCATGCTGGCAGCAGAATGGCAAACGGACGATCAGTTGACGGTCACCGTGAAACTCAATGCGCTGCCGGAAGTGGTGGAATGGCTGTATTACCAACAGGGTGGCTGGCTGTCGGTGCTGTTTGGTAACGATGAACGCACGCTGTGTGGCAGTTATGCACTGTATTACGTGCTGTCGATGGAGAAAGGCACCAAGTGCTGGATCACGGTGCGTGCCGAAGTCGACGCCCAAACGCTGGAGTTCCCTTCCGTGACGCCACGGGTACCGGCGGCCGTCTGGGGTGAACGCGAAGTGCGCGACATGTATGGCCTGCGCCCGATTGGCCTGCCGGACGAACGCCGCTTGGTACTGCCGGATGACTGGCCGGACGATCTATACCCGTTGCGCAAAGACGCCATGGATTATCGCCAACGGCCTGCCCCCACCACCGACGTGGAAACCTATCCATTCCAGAGCCTGGCCGGTAGCAAAGCCAACGTGGTGCCGATCGGCCCGCTGCATATCACCTCGGATGAACCTGGCCATTTCCGGCTGTTCGTCGACGGTGAAGACATCATTGATGCCGACTACCGGTTGTTCTACGTGCACCGGGGAATGGAGAAGCTGGCCGAAACCCGCATGGGTTACAACGAAGTGACCTTCCTGTCGGACCGGGTGTGTGGCATTTGCGGGTTTACCCACAGCGTGGCGTACACCAGTTCGGTGGAGAACGCGATGGGCATTCAGGTGCCGGAGCGCGCCCAGATGATCCGCTCAGTCCTGCTGGAAGTGGAGCGCCTGCACAGCCACCTGTTGAATCTGGGGCTGGCCTGCCACTTCGTCGGTTTCGACTCCGGCTTTATGCAGTTCTTCCGGGTACGTGAACAGTCGATGAAGATGGCTGAAATCCTGACCGGGGCGCGTAAAACCTATGGTTTGAACCTGATTGGCGGCATCCGCCGCGACATTCTGAAAGACGACATGCTGCAAACCCTGCGGCTGGCGGCGCAAATGCGCAGTGAACTGGTGGATCTGGTCGATATCTTGCTCAGCACGCCAAACACCGAACAGCGCAGCGTCGGGGTTGGCCGTCTCGATCCACAGGTTGCCCGCGACTACAGCAACGTCGGCCCAATGATCCGCGGTAGCGGCCACCGTCGCGATACCCGCATCGACCATCCGTTTGCCGGTTACGCCAAGCTGCCGGTAGAACTGTGCGTGGAGGACGGCTGCGACGTCTATTCGCGGCTTAAAGTGCGTATTCACGAAGTGTTCAACTCGCTCGGTATCATCGAGTTCGGGCTGCAAAGTCTGCCAAGCGGGCCGCTGGCGGTGGACGGTTTCACCTATATCCCGCACCGCTTTGCCCTGGGCTTTGCCGAAGCCCCGCGCGGTGACGACATCCACTGGAGCATGACCGGCGACAACCAGAAGCTGTTCCGCTGGCGCTGCCGGGCCGCGACCTACGCCAATTGGCCGACCCTGCGTTACATGCTGCGCGGTAACACGGTTTCTGACGCCCCGCTGATCATCGGCAGTCTGGATCCCTGCTATTCCTGTACCGATCGCATGACCATCGTCGACGTGCGCAAACGCCAGTCCATCATCGTGCCGTACAAAGAGATTGAGCGTTATGGCATCGAACGGAAAAACAAACCGTTCTAACCGGAGCCCATCATGCTGAAACTGATTAAAAAAGTGCTGAAAACCGGGCCAGCCACCGTGGCCTATCCGGCCCAGCCGTTGGTGATTGACCCGAACTTTCGTGGCAAACCCGAATACAACCCACAGCAATGTATTGCCTGTGGTGCCTGCGCCAACGCCTGCCCGTCCAATGCGTTGACCATGGCGACAGACCTGAGTAATGGCACGATCCGCTGGCAGCTGTTTCTCGGTCGTTGCATCTTTTGCGCTCGCTGCGAAGAGGTTTGCCCCACCGCCGCCATCCGGCTTTCGCAACAGTTCGAACTGGCGGTGTGGCGCAAAGAAGATCTGTACGAGCAAGCCGATTTCGCCCTCTGCCATTGCCGCCAGTGTGGTAAGCCCTACGCGTCGCAGAAGGAGATTGACTATGCCATTGCGCTGCTCGGGCTGAACAGTACCGAAACCGCCGCGCGCCGCACGCAGTTTGAAACCTGCCCGGCCTGCAAACAGCAGCAAAACCTGACCCAGGCCGATCGCATTGACATTGGCCGCCATCTGACCCGGGAGGTCATCTCATGAATCCGCCACTGATTGGCCCTCGCGACGAAAATGGCCTGCCGGTGCCGATCACCCTCGACGAAAGTATCGCCAAGCTGAAAACCACCCTGCTGAAAGATATCCGCCGCTCGGCCTATGTTTACCGGGTGGACTGCGGGGGATGCAATGGCTGCGAAATCGAGATTTTCGCCGCTATTTCCCCGTTGTTCGACGCTGAACGCTTCGGTATCAAAGTGGTTCCTTCACCCCGCCATGCCGATATTCTGCTGTTTACCGGCGCGGTCACGCGCGCCATGCGGATCCCGGCGATCCGCGCCTGGCAGGCCTCACCCGATCCGAAAATCAGCATCTCTTACGGTGCCTGCGGCAACAGCGGTGGCATCTTCCACGATCTGTACTGCGTATGGGGCGGCACCGATCGCATCGTCCCGGTCGATGTCTATATTCCCGGTTGCCCGCCGACCCCGGCGGCCACCATTTACGGTTTTGCCATGGCGCTCGGCCTGTTGGATCAAAAAATCAAAGGTCGCCAGCATGATGAAACCGATGGCGAAGCCACCCGACTGTTGCACCCGGCATTGCCCCAGCCACTGCGGGTATTGCTGGATCGGGAAGCCCGGCGGATGGCCGGATATCGCTATGGCCGTCAGATCGCCGATCAGTTTATGCAACTGCTGGCCGCAGACAGCCCCCTGCCGGTCGAACAGCGCATTAGCACTTACCTGCAACAGCAGGACGATCTGCGCCTGAGTGAGATTGTCGGCAACCTGCAGGGCATCTATCAACGGGTACTGCGTGGGGAGCTGCGACTATGAGCCATTCCCATGCGCAGGTGGTGTTTTACTCCCTGAGCCGCAAGTTCGTGCAGGAGAAAAAAGCCCCGCCCAAAGCCCAGGAGGTGATCTATTACAGCCTGGCGATCGGCCATCATCTGGGGGTTATCGACTGTCTGGAGGCCAAAATCAGCTGCCCGTTGGCCGGGTTCCACGGCTGGGTGGCCCAACTGCCCGCCGACAGCACCGCCCGGCGCAAGCTGGAAGGGGTCGACCGCTTCGGTGAGATCTGTATCGACAGCAGCCACACCCACCTGTTGGCCACCGCGTTGAGCGGGGCCGCCCCGCAGATGAGCGCCCAACAGCAAGACTGGAGCCAACAGCTGATCGCCCTGCTGCAGTCGATTGAAAACGAACCCGCCATTTACCTGATGGTCCGGAGGCATGATGACTGACGTTTTATTGTGTGTAGGCAACTGCATGATGGGAGATGACGGCGCCGGACCGCTGCTGGCGGAACTCTGTGCCGGTAATCCCCCCGCCGGCTGGACGGTGATTGACGGCGGAGCCGCGCCGGAGAACGACATTGGCCATATCCGCGAACTGCGCCCCGATCGGTTGGTGATTGTCGATGCCACCGACATGGGGCTGGCGGCGGGTGAAACCCGGGTGATCGATGAAAAAGACATCGCCGACATGTTCATCATGACCACCCATAACCTGCCGCTCAATTTCCTGATCGACCAACTGCGCGAAACGGTGCCGGAGATCACCTTTATCGGCATTCAGCCCGAGGTAGTGGCGTTTTACTACCCGATCGGCGCGGCGGTACAGCAGGCGGTGACCCGGCTGCATCAACGCCTGCATGACTGGCCGATTAACGGCGGCTACTCGCCACTGGTGGTGACGAATGTCTGACACGGCATCGTCATTTGTGTCGACATGCCGTCGGACACTTCGTCATCACCAGGCTAACTCACTGCTTTTACTTGATTTTCAGGATTGGCATGCTTTATGCCTAATCCGAGGCACAACCTATCCATTGTCATACCCGGATGAAGGGTAACCCAGGAGTTATTGATGAACCGGTTTATCATCGCCGATCCCAAGAAATGCATCGGCTGCCGTACCTGTGAAATTGCCTGCGTGATGGCACACAGCGAAAGCCAGGATATTTCAGCGCTCAACGCCGCCAGCTTCGCCCCACGCCTGCACGTGATCAAAGGCGTTAACGTCAGCACCGCCGTGCTGTGCCGCCAGTGTGAGGACGCTCCCTGTTCCAACGTCTGCCCCAATGGCGCTATCAGCCGCACCAATGGCATGGTGCTGGTGATGCAGGAACGCTGCATCGGCTGCAAAACCTGCGTAGTGGCCTGCCCCTACGGCGCGATGGAAGTGATCACCCGCCCGGTTATCCGCCAGAACGGCGCCATGATGAGCGCCACCACCGAGAAAGCCGAAGCCCATAAATGCGACCTGTGTATCGGCCGTGATAGCGGCCCGGCCTGTATGGAAACCTGCCCAACCAATGCGCTGCACTGTGTGGATCGCAACATGCTGCAGGAAATGAACGCCGAGAAACGTCGTCGCGCCGCACTCGACACCATGTCGTCACTGTTTTAGGAACTGAACCGATGAAAAAAATCACAACCGTCTGCCCTTACTGCGGTGCAGGCTGCAAAATGAAACTGGTGGTCGACAACGGTAAAATCATCCGTGCCGAAGCGGCTGAGGGCGTGACCAATCAGGGCGAGCTGTGCCTGAAAGGCTATTACGGCTGGGACTTTCTCAACGATACCAAGCTACTGACCCCGCGCCTGAGCCAACCGCTGATCCGCCGTGAAAAAGGCGGCAAGTTTGAGGCCGTCAGTTGGGATGAGGCGATCCGCTACACCGCCCAGCGATTGCAACAGATCAAAGATAAGCACGGTGCCAGCGCCATCATGCACACCGGCTCATCACGCGGTACCGGCAATGAAACCAACTACGTGATGCAGAAGTTCGCCCGTGCGGTGATCGGCACCAACAATGTCGACTGCTGCGCCCGCGTCTGCCACGGCCCATCGGTGGCGGGTTTGCAGGCCACGCTGGGTAACGGCGCGATGAGCAACTCGATTGGTGATATCGAAAACTCCAAATGCCTGCTGGTCATCGGTTACAACTGCGCCGACTCGCACCCTATCGTGGCTCGCCGGGTGCTGAAGGCCAAAGAGAAAGGCGCGCAGATTATCGTGTGCGACCCGCGCCGTATCGAAACCGCGCGCATTGCTGACCAGCATTTGCAGATCAAGAACGGCTGTAACATGGCGCTGGTGAATGCTTTCGCCTATACGCTGATTGAAGAAAACCTGTATGACCGCGATTACGTGGCGAAATACACCGAGGGGTTCGAGGCTTATCGTCAGCAGTTGGCGGACTATGCGCCGGAAGCGGTAGAACAACTGACCGGCGTCAGCGCCCAGCAAATTCGCCAGGCGATGCGCACCTACGCCAGCGCCCCTTCTGCCACCATTATGTGGGGCATGGGGGTCACCCAGTTCGGCCAGGCGGTCGACGTGGTCAAAGGGCTCGCCAGCCTGGCGTTGCTGACCGGTAATCTGGGCCGGGCCAACGTGGGCGTCGGCCCGGTACGTGGGCAAAACAACGTTCAGGGCGCCTGCGACATGGGCGTGCTGCCGAATGAGTTCCCCGGCTATCAGGCCGTCACCGACGCTGCGGTACGCGCCAAGTTCGCCACCGCCTGGGGAATTGATGCCGCCAAAATGGATCCGAATGTGGGCTATCGCATCACCGAAATCCCGCATTTGGTTCATGAGGGCAAAGTGAAAGCCTACTACATCATGGGCGAAGATCCGTTGCAGACCGAGGCCGACCTGAGTCTGGTGCGCGGCGCGTTCGAGGCGCTGGAGTTTGTGGTGGTGCAAGACATCTTTATGACCAAAACCGCCGAACAGGCCGACGTGATCCTGCCCGCCACCTCCTGGGGTGAGCATGGCGGCGTGTTCTCCTGTGCCGACCGTGGGTTCCAGCGTTTCGAGAAAGCCATTGAACCGCAGTACAACGTCAAACGCGACTGGGACATCATCAGCTTGCTGGCCACCGAGATGGGTTATCCGATGCATTACGACGATAACCAGCAAATCTGGGACGAAATGCGTGAGCTCTGCCCGCTGTTTTATGGCGCGACCTACGAAAAAATGGGCGAGCTGGGCCACGTGCAATGGCCTTGTACCACGCTGGAAAGCCAGGGCACCCCTTACCTGTATCAGGGTAACCAGTTCACCACGCCGACCGGCAAAGGCCAGTTGTTCGCCACCACCTGGCGTGCCCCGGCGGAAGTGCCGGATGCCGGTTATCCGCTGGTACTGTGTACCGTGCGTGAAGTCGGTCACTACTCCTGCCGTTCGATGACCGGTAACTGCGCCGCCCTGCAAACTCTGGCGGACGAGCCCGGCTTCGTGCAGATCAATCCGCAGGATGCCGAAGCGCTGGGTATTGCCGACCAGCAACTGGTGTGGGTCAGCTCGCGCCGCGGCAAGGTGATCAGCCGCGCCAACTATAACGAGCGCATTAACCTGGGCGCAGTGTATATGACCTACCAGTGGTGGATCGGCGCCTGTAATGAGCTGACTCAGGAGAATTTGGATCCGATCTCCAAAACGCCGGAAACCAAATACTGCGCGGTAAAACTGGAGGCGATTGCCGATCAGAACTGGGCGGAAAACTATGCGCAACAGAGCTATAGCGATATGAAAGCCCGCCTGCGGCGCGCGGTTGAAGATGTGATGTAAAGTTACACAGTCATTTTGTAGGGGGCGAATACATTCGCCCCGATTAACGCGGGCGCAGTATGCAGCGCCCCTACACAGAGAGTAATAAAAAGTGTCCCATTCAGGATTACTGCTGCGCATCAGCGGCAAAGTACAGGGCGTCGGCTTCCGGCCTTTTGTCTGGCAACTGGCCGAACAACTCAACCTGCATGGCGAAGTCTGGAACGACAGCGCCGGGGTGGAAATTCGCCTGGTACAACCCGTTGATCTGGAAGTATTCCTGCATGTGTTGTACCAGCAGGCCCCGCCTCTGGCGCAGATCGAACGTATCCAGCAGCGCGCGTTTACCTGGCTGCAAGCCCCCAACGATTTCAGTATCCGCCCCAGTCAGCATGGCGCCAAGGCGACCCAGATCGTACCGGATGCGGCGACCTGCCCCCAATGTCTGCAGGAAATGAACGATCCGCAGGATCGGCGTTACCGTTATCCTTTTATCAACTGCACCCATTGCGGTCCCCGTTTTACCCTTATTCGCGCCATGCCTTACGATCGCCCGGCGACCAGCATGGCGCCCTTCACCCTTTGCCCACACTGCGCCTGGGAATACCATTCTGCACAGGACCGACGTTTTCATGCCCAGCCGGTGGCCTGCAGCGACTGCGGCCCCCAGTTGTTTAGCTGTCTGGCTCAGGGTCAGGCACAGCATCAGGGCGAAGCAGCGCTACAACAGGCGGTGGCTGCGCTGGCCGCCGGACAGATTGTGGCGTTCAAAGGCCTGGGCGGCTTTCACCTGGCTTGCGACGCCACCGACACCCAGGCCGTCGAACGACTGCGTCGGCGTAAACGGCGGCCAGGCAAACCGCTGGCGGTGATGGTGCCGGATGCCAGTTGGCTGGTGCGCTGCGCCAGTGGCATTGATCAGGTGCAGTTGCAGGCGTTGTTGACTTCGCCCGCCGCGCCGGTAGTGCTGGTCCCTCAATCCGCATACTCACCGCTGTCTGCCGCCGTTGCGCCGCAGCTCGATGAAGTGGGCCTGATGTTGCCCGCCAACCCGATTCAGCATTTGCTGATGCAGGCCATACAGCGTCCACTGGTGATGACCTCAGGCAATGCCAGTGGCCGTGCTCCGGCGTTAACCAATGACCAGGCCTTGGCCGACCTGGACGGCATTGCCGATCTGTGGTTGATGCACGATCGCGAGATCCTGCAACGCGTTGACGACTCGTTGGTGCGTTTGCTAACCGAAGGCCATGAAATGATCCGCCGGGCGCGTGGATTCGTTCCCGATGCCCTGCCGCTGCCGCCCGGTTTCCCCGCTCAGCAGGCCCTGTTGGCGGTGGGCGGCGATCGCAAAAATACCTTTTGCCTGGTGCTGGGCGATCAGGCCCTGCTCAGCACGCATTTTGGCGATTTGGAGCAAGAGGATATTCAGCAACAGTGGCAGCAGGCCATTCAGCACTTCACCGGCCTGTACCATTGCCAGCCACAGCGGCTGGCCAGCGATGCTCATCCCCATTACATCAGCCATCAATGGGCCGCCCGGCAGTCACTGCCGGTGACCCCGGTGCTGCATCATCATGCGCATCTGGCCGCTTGTCTCGCCGAGCACCGCTGGCCACTGGAAGGCGGGCCGGTGATTGGTCTGGCACTCGATGGCCTCGGGTACGGCCAGGGCGGTGCCCTGTGGGGCGGCGAATGCCTGCTGGTTGATTATCGCCGTTGCCGTCATCTGGGGGGATTACCCTCAGTGGCACTGCCCGGCGGCGATCTGGCCGCACAGCAACCCTGGCGTAACCAATTGGCGCATTTCGCGCGCTTCGTACCGGACTGGCAAAGCTACCCTCAGGCCGAACGGCTGCAGGCTCTGCCCTGGCAACCGCTGCTGAAAGCGATTAACGCCGGTATTAATGCCCCGCTGGCCTCCTCCTGCGGCCGTTTGTTTGACGCCGCCGCTGCCACCCTGGGCTGTGCCCCGGCACAACAGAGTTGGGAAGGCGAAGCGGCCAGCCGGTTTGAAGCCCTGGCTCACCAGAGCGGACCTTGCTCTCACCCGGTGACATTGCCACTGAAAGGCGAGCAATTTGATCTTGCTGCGTTCTGGCAACAGTGGCTGGGCTGGCAAGCCCCCGCCCCTCAACAGGCCTGGGCGTTCCATGATGCGCTGGCGCAAGGCTTTGCCAACCTGGCCAAATTTTTTGCCGCTCGGCATGGCATCCAACATGTGGCGTTAAGCGGCGGCGTACTGCACAACCGCTTATTACGTGAACGGCTACAGCACCATCTGGCACCGTTGCAGGTGCTGCTGCCACAACAACTGCCGGCGGGCGACGGTGGCCTGGCGTTGGGTCAGGCACTGGTCGCCTGTGCCCAGCATTCCCCGACTTCCTCTGTAAACCCTGACAGGATGTAACATGTTAAACCGCGAGTTTTTCCACACCCATACCCGCGCCTTTTGGCTATTACTGGCGTTGGTAGCGCTGAACCTGTTGGCCTGGGGAACGGCATTTGCTGCGTTCCATCAGTATCCGGCACTGATCGCCGCCGCTTTGCTGGCTTATGGTTATGGGTTGCGCCATGCGGTGGATGCTGACCATATTGCCGCTATCGACAACGTCACCCGCAAGCTGATGCAGCAAGGCCAGCGCCCGGTGTCCGTCGGCGCATTCTTCTCTTTGGGCCACTCCAGCATCGTGATCCTGGCCTGCATTGCGATTGCCGCCACCTCTCTGGCGTTTGGCGATCGCATTGGCTGGCTGCATCAGTACGGCGCGACTCTGGGTACGCTGATCTCCTCGCTGTTCCTGCTGGCCATGGCACTGTTGAACTGGCTGATTTTCTTCGATGTTTATCGCATTTTCCGTCAGGTGAAACGCGGGGAGAAACTGGTGGAGCAAGATGTTGCCCTGCTGGTGAACGGCACCGGCGGCGTGATGACACGGCTGTATCGCTTTGCTTTTAATCTGGTGAATAAAAGCTGGCATATGTATCTGGTCGGCTTTTTGTTTGGCCTGGGTTTTGATACCGCTACCGAAGTCGGCCTGTTGGGCATCTCCGCGGCGGGTGCCACCTCGGGTCTGTCGGTCTGGTCGATTATGGTGTTTCCGTTGCTGTTCGCCAGCGGCATGGCGCTGATTGACTCTCTGGATAACTTTGTGATGGTCGGCGCTTATGGTTGGGCTTTCAATAAGCCGATCCGCAAGCTGTATTACAACATGACCATTACCGCCACCAGCGTGGCGATTGCTTTGGTGATCGGCGGCCTGGAAGGTCTGGGGTTGTTAGCCGACAAGCTGGGGTTACAGGGTGGCCTGTGGCGCGGTGTTGAAGTTCTCAATGACAACATGGGCAGTGTAGGTTACGCCGCCATCGCGCTATTTGTGGTGCTGTGGGCATTGTCCGCGCTGAATTACCGGCGCAAAAATTATGACTCGCTGACCCTCTAGCCCCCTTACCGGCAGCCGCCGAGGCTGCCGGTAAAAATGACTTCATTCGTTATTAAATACTTTCAGTTAATATTATAACTCAGGATATTAATCGACCTGCTCCGAATGTTATCTTTATTAACCAATAACAATGAGTTATTTAAATAACGACAAGTTACTATAAAAATACTTAAGAAAAAACGACGTATCATTGCAATTCAGACTATGTTTATTAATGTTGTAACTCACGCATGGCAAAATTAAATACAAGTTCGCTGCTATTTAATTTAACTACCAATAAATCAATGTAGTAAACAGCAGTCAGGAGTGGAATCGTTACAACAATATTCTTCATTGGTGATCGCCACGTCCGAGCCCAAGACAATATCCAATCGTAACTCATTAATACAGGTGATATTATGTCTATTGATAAAACACAGATGACTAATGCCATCAATTCGGCGTTAGCTGAATTTCACTCCGTAATAAGAATCGATAATTTAAATTCAGATAAAACCACCGACGGTTCAATTGGTTGCACTCAATTCGCCGGAGCCGTTTATGAAAAAGCAGGAGGAAAGGACACGGATAAAAGTTACAGAATCAAAGTCAATAACCTGACCGGAGATGAACTTAAGAAATATAAAAATGGAGGTCTGGTTAATATACTGCTCGACTATGATAATTGGGATTACACTCACGCATGCTGCATTTATTTTTCTTCAGACACCTCTTATGTTATTCAGACCTACCTTAATCACACCGTACGCATCGTCACCTCATTTGAACACGCTGTTTTAAATCAACTTTGGCATCAATATGCAGAGACCAAAGGCGGCAATGCCGAAGTCTTTAACTCGCTGTTTTCAGTCAAGCCAGTGAACCTGCCCAATGTGGTCGAAGTTATTATCACAGAATTACTTTGAGGCAACTTGGCACATTCACTCCCTTTGACGGCAGCCCAACGTTCCCGGATTGGGCTGCCACCAGCGTGGACTTCCCATTAACGGACGGTATAAGTCCCCTTACCTGCGGATTTCGCCTGGTACATGGCATCATCCGCTCTGGTCAGCAGGGCTTCTGCCGTCATGTTGCCGCCTGAGGATATGGCTGCACCGATACTGGCGGAGAGCGTCACTTTTTGATTACCAACCTGTTGCGTCGCCGCCAGCCTGGCCAACACGCACTCGCAAAATGCGCATACCTGCAGCTGCGGTTGCGTCAAAGGCCAGAGGATCACCGTAAATTCATCCCCGGCAAGGCGAGAAACATTATGATGAGGGCCGGCACAGTCGCTGAGCAACTCGGCAAAGATTTTCAGAATAAGGTCACCGAAATCATGGCCAAAGCTGTCATTCAGCGTTTTGAATCCATCAAGGTCGATAAACAACAGCGCCATTTGCTGCTGCGGGCAACAGGCCTGCAGGGTGGCCCCCAACCGCAGTAAGAAAGCGCGTCTATTGGTTAGCCCCGTCAGCATGTCATGAGAGACGTCATACTCTAACCGCTGCTGCAAACGCTTAAGCTCGGTGATATCCATGGAAAGAATATAGGAACCCTGAGTTTCACTGGGTACCAGAGTGTTATGAATGATCAATGGCCCCTGGCGCGTTTGGAGTTCATTCTCAAAACTGACGGTTTCCCCCTGTAACGCCCTTTCGATCATGGGTTTGGCCGCGGTATAAGCCTCCTCCCCCATAAACGCCTGCACCGTCATCGCCTTGAGACGCCCTTCATCCAGGTCAAACCAGGCTTTATAGGCGCTGTTGGCAAAAAGATAGCGTTCATCAGCATCGATCTGACTGATCAATGCCGGCATATTGTCGGTAATCGCCCGCAGGCGTTCTTTTTCGCTACTGAGTTGCTGCTCGGTAAGGACGCGGCTGGCAATTTCCTGGTTGAGCTTATTGACGGCAAAATTCAGTTCCTGCGTGCGGGCCACCACCCGATCTTCGAGCTCATGTTGCAGTGAATAGAGATCGGACTCTGCCAGTTTGCGTTCGCTGATATCGACAATAACGGAAATAAAATGATGAGGCTCACCATTGGGCAGACGATTAAGCGACACGGTAAGCTGAACCCAAATCCTTGAGCCATCAGCGCGGATATAGCGCTTCTCCATGGAATAAGTGTCTATCTCATGGGCTAACAGCTGTTTCAATAGCCCGAGATCGGTGAGCAGGTCTTCGCGATAGGTGATGTCCTGGAAGGTACGATCCAGCAGTTCGCGCTCAGAATACCCCAGCATTTCACAGATCCGCGGGTTCACCCGTAACCAATATCCTTCCAGCGAGACCAGGGCCATGCCCACTGCCGCCTGAGAAAAGGTCTGTTCAAACAGGGCTTCGGTACGTTGCAGATTGGATTTGAGACTTTCCGTGTAAATATCACGCTCAACACTGTGCAGGTACTCTTCAATGACGGCGGCAAAGTCGCGTAAATCATGCACCATCTCGGGTGAAAAGCTCTGGGGATGACTGTCGATAATGCACAGGGTGCCCAGCGGCAGACCGCCCAGTGACAGCAAGGGTTGACCGGCATAGAAACCGATCTTGGGTCCGCCGGTCACCAATGGGTTGTCAAAGAAACGCGGATCAACCGCGGTATCCGGCACCACTAACGCGTCACGTTGCAAAATGGCGTGGCCGCAAAATGAAATGTTGCGTGGCGTTTCCCGAGCCTCCAAACCCGAGCGGGAGAGGAACCATTGCCGCTCACGATCGATTAACGAGATCAAGGCAATACTGACCCCAAAATATTTGGCGGCCAACCGCGTAACCCGGTCTAATTTTTCTACCGAATTCGTATCCAGTACGTTCAGCGAATGTAGAACCGACAGCCGCTCGGTTTCATTTTCCGGAAAGCATGGCTCGAACATGTCTGCTCCAAATGAAGGTCCCTGGGCGATGTGGGCAGGATTAGCCGCTGCCTTAATGACTCAACACCGCGCCGTAAATGACTTATTTCATTCAGCTTAGACGGTTTTCCCGGTTTTACGGGCCCCTGGAGGAATTAATCATGCAGCCCAAACGCCCATAAAAGTGCCAGTATCTGTAAGGAAAAAGGCAAGATCCCCTGATGTCATCACGGAGAAAACCCACCAGATCTGGTTATTTTGTAAGCAATGGATAATTTATAATAAGTGGTTGCTCACAAATCCCCCCGTCACAAACCTGCCCCATCCCGGTGAAAATTACCTGCAAAATAAACGTATTGGGCCGGTACCCCTGTTTTCTTTGCGGGAGTTTTTCGTGCCTTGTCAAGCGCTCCATTATCCCCAAATCACGCCATTATTGGCTAATAAAGCAGCAATTTGTTGATTTTTATCGAAAAAACAATAAATTCTGCCCGGCCAAATAACTATTGAGCCGGGGGGTAAAAAGCCATATATTGGGCGCGTTTTTTCACGGTAGTTACTTATTCAATTTAATAATTCAACTAGGGTGGTATCGATACCCCCAGTTGTAGGAGAGATATGATGACGGATAAAGTCCGTATTGATAATTTCGGTGTGAGTTTAGAAAATGTAAACAACGAAACATATTTGGCGAGACAAGCCGAATTTGAATCGAATGTCAGGAGTTACCCCCGTAAATTGCCGTTGGCAATTGCGAAAGCCCAAGGCGTGTGGATCACCGATGTTGAGAATAATCAATATCTTGATTGCCTGGCTGGTGCGGGTACGCTGGCTCTGGGTCATAACCACCCTGACGTTCTTCAAAGCATCCAAAATGTCATTACCAGCGGCTTGCCGTTACATACTCTCGATCTTACAACCCCGTTGAAAGATCAGTTCTCAGCTTATTTGCTCTCTTTATTGCCGCAACAGGGCCAGGAATATTGCCTGCAGTTCTGTGGCCCATCGGGTGCGGATGCGGTCGAAGCCGCACTGAAGCTGGCGAAAAAATACACCGGCCGTTCTGGGGTGATCAGCTTCTCCGGCGGCTACCATGGCATGACCCATGGCGCGCTGGCGGTCACAGGCAACCTGTCACCGAAAGAAGCGATTAACGGCATGATGCCGGAAGTCCAGTTTATGCCTTACCCGCACGAATACCGTTGCCCACTGGGCATCGGCGGCGAAGCTGGCGTTAAGGCACTGACCTACTATTTTGAAAACCTGATTAACGACGTCGAAAGCGGCGTGCGCAAACCTGCGGCCGTCATTCTGGAAGCGGTTCAGGGTGAAGGCGGCGTCAACCCGGCCCCGGTCGAATGGTTGCAGCGCATTCGCAAAGTCACTCAGGAACACGGCATTCTGCTGATTATCGACGAAGTTCAGGCCGGCTTTGCCCGTACGGGTAAACTGTTCGCCTTTGAACACGCCGGTATTGAGCCGGACATCATCGTGATGTCCAAAGCGGTAGGCGGCGGTTTGCCGTTGGCGGTGTTGGGCATCAAGCGAGAATTTGACGCCTGGGAGCCTGGCCACCACACCGGCACCTTCCGTGGTAACCAGCTGGCGATGGCCACCGGCCTGACCACCCTGCAGCACCTTAAAGATAACAACGTGGCCGATAAGGTCGCCGCACAAGGCGAATGGCTGAAAGCCAAGCTGGCCGAGCTGCAAAAACGTTATCCGGCAATAGGTCACGTGCGCGGTCTGGGCTTAATGATTGGCATGGAAATCGTTAAACCTGACGAAGCGCAGGATCATATGGGTTGCTACCCGGCGGATCCGCAGTTGTCTGCCCTGCTGCAGAAAAAATGCTTCGAAGCCGGGTTGATCCTGGAGCGTGGCGGCCGTAACGGTAACGTACTGCGTCTGCTGCCTTCCCTGCTGATCACCAACGATGAGCTGGGCATTTTCCTGGATAAATTTGAACAGGCCCTGTTAGCCGCCGGCGTCAAGCCTGTAGGCATGGAGTGAATTTAATGTCCCGGTCAAACCCGATTCTGGCCGCCTCGGCGCAAAGCACCGAAGCCTACCAGCAAGCGATCGAGCAAAGTAGTCAGGCGGTAGTGCAGTGGCTGCAACAACCCGAGATGTATCAGGGAAAAACCGTTGCCGAACTGCGTGAACGCATTACGCTGGATTTTAATCCGCAGGGCCTGGGCAACCAGGCGGCCATCGAACGCGCGATTGAATACTTTTTAAAAGACAGCCTGTCGGTGCATCACCCGCAGTGTGTCGCGCATTTGCATTGCCCAAGTCTGGTGATCAGTCAGGCGGCGGAAGTGTTGATCAACGCCACCAACCAAAGCATGGACTCCTGGGACCAAAGCCCGTCAGCCACCATCATCGAGATGAAGCTGATCGAGTGGTTGCGTACCCAGGTTGGCTATCAGCCTGGCGATGCGGGCGTGTTCACCAGCGGTGGTACCCAGAGCAATCTGATGGGCCTGATGCTGGCACGCGATGCCTTCTTCGCCAAGCAGGGGCACTCGGTGCAACAGGATGGTCTGGTCGGTAACCTGCGCAAGATTAAAGTGTTATGTTCTGAAAATGCCCATTTCTCGGTGCAGAAAAACATGGCGTTGCTCGGACTGGGTTACCAATCCGTTACGCTGGTGAAAACCGATCAATTCGCACGGATGGATGTGAACGACCTGGCCGAAAAACTGGCGCAAGCCAAGGCCAATGACGAGCAGATCCTGGCGATTGTCGCTACCGCGGGCACCACCGATGCCGGGGCTATCGACCCGCTGCGTGCAATTGCGCAGTTGGCGGCGGAACACCAGGTCTGGGTGCACGTTGATGCGGCCTGGGGCGGCGCGTTGCTGCTTTCCGAGAAGTACCGTGACTACCTGGACGGCATTGAACTGGTGGACTCCATTACCCTGGACTTCCACAAGCAATTCTTCCAGACCATCAGTTGCGGCGCTTTCTTGTTGAAAGAGGCCCGTCACTATGAGCTGATGCGTTATCAGGCGGCTTACCTGAACTCCGAGTTCGACGAAGCTCAGGGTGTGCCTAACCTGGTGTCTAAATCCTTGCAGACCACCCGCCGTTTTGATGCGTTAAAACTGTGGATGGGGCTGGAGGCGTTAGGCCAGCAGCAATATGCCGCGATCATCGATCACGGCGTGACGCTGGCGCAACAGGTTGCCCACTATATTGGCGACCAACCGGCTCTGGAGCTGGTGATGCAGCCACAGTTGGCCAGCGTGCTGTTCCGCTACCGTCCGCAGTCATTAGCCAACAGCGGCGATGCCGCAGTGGCACTGCTGAACCAGCGGATTGGCGATGCGCTCCTGGAGTCAGGGCGTGCCAACGTTGGGGTGACCGAGTTTAATGGCGTGACCTGCCTGAAAATGACGTTGTTAAACCCAACGGTCAGCCTGGACGATATCAAAGTCCTGCTGGCACTGGTGGATCAAACCGCGCAGCAGTTGCCTGCCGCTTAATCCGCCCTGACCGGCAGCGAAAAGCCGATAACCTTTGCGGGTTATCGGCTTTTTCTTTGCCAATCACCAAGGCACAATTTTGCCCAGATAATCGAGGTAATGCAGCCCCGAACGCCCGGCATAAGCCGCAATGGTATTGAGCAAGTTAGGGATGCTCTCTTCGATGCTCAAACGCCCTTCTGATCCTCCCAACTCGGTGCGTACCCAACCTGGCGCCATCAGCAGCAAGGTACGAGGATCGTCGTTGTTACGCGCTGCATAGCTGCGCATCAGCATGTTTAGCGCGGATTTGCTGGCCCGATAGACCTCGAACTTGCCATTGGTGTTGTTCGTCAGGCTACCCTGGCCGGAAGACATCACGCCAATGGTCCCCCCATGTGTTACCCGATCCTTAAAGGTTTCAATCACCCGCAGTGGGCTCAGTGCATTAGTGACCATCACCCGGTTAAACTCTTCGGTAGAGACATCCGCAATGGTCTCACGATCGTCATTTTTGACCCCTGCGTTAACAAACAACAGATCAAAACGGCGTTCAGCAAGCCGCTCATGCAACGCATTTACCTGCTCTGGCACGGTGATATCGGCGGTCTCTACCTCAAGGCTGTCCGGATATTTTTCAGCCAGACGATAAAGAGGCTCTTTAGAGGACTCGCGGCCGGTGGCGATCACTTTGTCGCCACGTTTCAGGAACTCTTCTGCCATCGCGAAACCCAGACCACGGGATGCGCCAATCAGCAAAACGGTCTTTTGAAGTGAAGTCGGTGTTGGCATGGATTATTTCCTCTGCATTCAGTTGTCTTGTGGGGTAGAAAATATAACTATGCTGGATAGATTGCGGAAGACGCAGCATTTGCACTTATAACATGCAGCGAACGCCTCCCCTTATTGACTGCTCAGGATGCCAGCAATGACAGACCCCGATCTCAACTTACTGATTGCTCTCGATGCACTTCTTTCTCTGGGCAGCGTCGCTGGTGCGGCGCGTCGGCTTGAATTAAGCGCCTCGGCGATGAGCCGCACGCTTAGTCGGCTGCGGGCAGTCACCGGCGATCCTTTATTGGTACGTGCCGGCCGCAATATGGTGTTAACACCCTACGCCGAAGAGATACGTGAACGCACGCAAAACGCCGTATTCGAAGCCCGTGCGGTACTTCGACCGGCGGTGTCAGAACTGAGTTTAGCCACCCTGGAACGAACCTTTACCCTGCGCGCCAACGAGGGTTTTGTCGAGGCGTTTGGCGCAGTGCTGATCGCGGCGGCCGCGCAGGCAGCCCCCTTTGTACGCCTGTGTTTTGCCCCCAAACCCGAAAAAAGTTCAAAGCATTTGCGTGAAGGGTTGGTGGATCTTGAGATTGGCGTACTGGGCGAAATGGGGCCAGAGATCCGCTTACAGACGTTATTTCGCGATCGTTTCGTCGCGGTGGTCCGTAAAGGTCATCCGTTTGAACAGCAAAGTGAAATTACTGCCCAGCAGTATGCCGCTTGCGGCCACGTAGTTGCCTCACGCCGCGGGCTATTAATCGGGCCGGTAGACCAGGCGCTGACCGAATTGGGGCTGGAGCGCAGGGTTGCTGCGGTAGTGCCAAGCTTTCCCGCCGCGCTGGCGGTGGCTCAGGCCTCTGATTTGGTGGCGTTGGTCCCCGCCTCTTTCCTGATCAATCAACCCGTAGGCAATGGTGATAGTGCCACTCTCTATGCTTTTGAACTGCCGGTAAAAACCCAGGCTATTACCGTTTCACAGATGTGGCATCCGCGCTTAGAAGCCGATGTGGCACATCGCTGGCTACGACAATGGGTATTGAGCGTGGTTAAACAGCGTTTCGCGATGATCAATACCTAATGGGTACAGGGTTGTCGATACTATTAATATCAATAGATATGGCACTGTCGTGAATTTATAGGATTTTTGATTAAGGATAAATCTGGATTTAAGGATGCCCACTATGCAGTACATTAAAAACGATGACGCCCAATCAACCGAAGCACTGCATAGCGGAATAATAATATTAACGTAACAAATTAAAACATTTAACCTTATGTAACTAAAGAAACCAAAAAGGCCCGATTAACGGGCTGGAAAATCAGCAAGATGAAATATGCTCTCAGGTTTGTCTATTCCCTGTTCATAATAACTAACAGCCTTTATCACCCCTGCATTGCAAATGGGTTTATAAAACTCACCTGAAGCTACCTGAGTATGTGACTGCAGTTTTCCTTTAAATCAGCTGATATTAGACGTCGTCATCCTCCAGATTTTATCTGCTCTTTTTCAAGATGCTCTCAAGAGCGACATTTTATCGGCTACCAGCGAGCCATAAATCATTGCCCCTCGCACTTCAGGTTAACAATTTTTGCCAGAAACCAACATATCCTTAACTTGCTAACGAATCAAATGGTACAATACGCGAATTCCACTGTTTGACTCGCGCTCGGTTCCCTCATTGTCCAGGGAACAGCGATACCGCGTTCATTCGGGGTAAACATGAAGAAAAACATTATCTTGGAGTCTGTCAGCCATGCCTGAATCAAATGCCCGTCCGGGTATAAAACTTAAACTATGGTGTTGTTTATTGGGGATAATCCTTACCGCAGTCGGCCTATTCTTTGCCATTGCCGGCGGTAAATTAGTCTCGCTGGGGGGCAGCAGCTACTTCCTGATTGCCGGTATCGTCACCCTACTTTCTGCAGTGCAATTCTTCCGTCGCAAATCTTCAGCGGTGGTGCTGTTCCTGCTGGTCTTTATCGGCACACTGATTTGGTCGGTGTTCGATGCCGGTTTTGACTTCTGGCCATTGGTTTCACGCCTGATGGTGCCAACCGGGCTGATGCTGTTAGCCTTCCTGAGCTGGCCGGCGTTGCGTAAGCCGGAAGGCAAGGCGCCGCTGGCAAAACTGTCCTACCTGCTCAGCGCGGTGCTGGCGGTGGGCATGGTCGGCACCTTCGTACAGATGTTCCAGCCACACCCTACCGTCGCTTTTAGCGGCGAACCCTTGCCGCTGATCCCGGTGGATAAAGCCAAGCAGCAAAAAGACTGGGATAACTACGGTAACACTCCGGGCGGCAGCCGCTTCGTGGCGCTGGATCAAATCACCCGCGACAACGTGAAAGAGCTGAAAGTCGCCTGGACCTTCCACACCGGCGATACTCCGTTAAGTCCGGACGGTAACGGTGCCGAAGACCAGCAAACGCCGCTGCAAATCGGTAACCGTATTTTCCTGTGTACGCCGCATAACAACGTGATTGCCGTCGATGCCGACAGCGGGAAAGAGATCTGGAAGCGTGAAGTCAATGCGAAATCCCAGGTGTGGAACCGTTGCCGTGGGCTGGCCTACTTCGACGTCACCAAACCGTTGCCGCAACCGACGGTGCCAGGCTCTACCCCTGCCACGCCGGTCACCCTGGCGGCAGGCGACAGTTGCCAGCGTCGTATTCTGATGAACACCATCGATGCACGCCTGGTAGCAATCAACGCCGATAACGGCGAGTTCTGCCAGAACTTTGGCAACCAGGGTGTGGTCGATCTGAAGGCCGGTCTGGGTGATGCCTCCGATCCCAAATACCAACTGACCTCTGCACCTACGCTGGCAGGCACCACCATCGTGGTCGGCGGTCGCGTGGCCGATAACGTACAAACCGACATGCCAGGCGGCGTGCTGCGTGGTTTCGACGTGGTCACTGGCAAAATGCGCTGGGCGTTCGACCCGGGTAATCAAGATCCGAACTCGGCATTGAAACCGGGCCAGACCTTTGTGCGCAGTACGCCGAATTCCTGGGCACCGATGTCCTACGATCCGGCCATGAACACCGTGTTCCTGCCGATGGGCAGCTCTTCGGTTGACCTGTGGGGCGCAAATCGCAACGCACTGGATCACAAATACGGCGCGTCTATCCTGGCGCTCGATGCCACCACCGGTAAAGAAAAATGGGTCTATCAGACCGTTCATAACGACCTGTGGGACTTCGACCTGCCAATGCAGCCAAGTCTGATCGACTTCCCGATGAAGGATGGCACCACCAAGCCGGCGCTGGTCATTGGTGCCAAAACCGGGCAGCTCTTCGTGCTGGATCGCCATACCGGTAAACCTTTAACCGAAGTGAAAGAGCTGCCGGTAAAAACTCGTACCATCCCTGGCGAGCAATACTCGGCCACTCAGCCGTTTTCTGTCGGCATGCCGCAGATTGGCAATCAAAAGTTAACCGAGTCCGACATGTGGGGCGCAACACCGTTCGACCAACTGATGTGCCGCATCAGCTTTAAATCGATGCGTTATGACGGCTTGTTTACCGCCCCCGACACCGATATCTCGCTCAGCTTCCCGGGCTCGTTGGGTGGCATGAACTGGGGCGGCCTGTCGACCGATCCGAACAACCACTATATCTTCGCCAACGATATGCGTTTGGGCCTGTGGGTACAGATGATCCCGCAGAAAACCGATGCCAATACACCGGCCAGTAACGGCGGTGAGTCGGTCAACACCGGGATGGGTGCCGTGCCGTTGAAAGGGACGCCTTACGGCGTCAACAAAAACCGCTTTATGTCACCGCTGGGCATTCCATGCCAGAAACCACCGTTCGGCACCCTGTCCGCCATCGATCTGAAAACTCAGAAAGTGGTGTGGCAAGTTCCGGCCGGTACGGTGCAGGATACCGGGCCATTCGGCATCAAAATGCGCGCACCTATGCCGGTAGGTATGCCGACGTTGGGCGGCACGCTAGCCACTCAGGGCGGCCTGGTGTTTATTGCCGGTACTCAGGATTACTACCTGCGCGCGTTTGACTCCTCTACCGGCGCAGAAGTGTGGAAAGCACGTCTGCCTGTTGGCAGCGGCGGTACGCCAATGAGCTATGTGTCGCCAACCACCGGCAAACAGTACATTGTGATTTCCGCCGGCGGTGCACGCCAATCGCCAGACCGCGGTGACTACGTCATTGCCTATGCTCTCGATAAATAAATCTGGCCATAGGCTATAATCATCAAGCCCCCATCTGATAAAGATGGGGGCTTTTTAATATCTGCTGCCACCACGGAAGGAAGATATTTAACGGTGGGAAGCCCCTGGGAGAGCCGGATCATTTAAAAAGCCCAAATACAAGAGTATTCCTAATGTGTTGCCCTGAATTATATCTCATTCTCTTTGACGGCTTGTTATTGAGCAGACCAGGCTATAGAACGATTTCCGCTGGCAAGAATATTCTTTTGGCGTGAATATCCGGCGGTTTTCAGAGGAAATGACAGATGAATGTTTTATCCGAGCACAGTGATGGCAATCATCCTGTTGATCCAGCTAATGAAATCTTTAACGGTTTACCGAATCTCATTGGCGTAGGGAATAGCCTCGGGGGACATTTTAATGAGTTGTGGTGTGAATATACCGGACTCTCTTCATCTGATAACAATGACCTTTGCTGGTTGAATACCCTGCATCCGGATGACTATGCCCGCGTGAATACGCTGTGGCAACAAGCGATGACTGCCGCTACCTCGTTCGTTAATCAAGCCCGCCTGCGCCATTACAGTGGTGAGTATCGTTGGTTTTTACTGTCATTCGCGGCAAAGCAAGTTCCGAACTCCGCGCAGAACCATTGGTACCTGAGCTGTGCCGATATCCATCAGCAAATGCTGGAAAAACAAATCATCATCGACACGCTGGCGGCGCAGAAAAATATGCTGGATGCCAGCGTCGACTGTATCAAAGTGATTAACAATGACGGTTCGTTGCTGCATATGAACCGAGCCGGTAGCCTCGCCCTTGGCATAGATGAAAACCTACAACAATTTGGCATGCCCTGGCTGGATCTACTGCACCCAGAGGCTCGCAAGCGGGGCAGAAAAGCGCTGCGTAAGGTGTTAAACGGCAAAAATGCCAGATTTGCCGGCCTTAGTGCTACCCCGGAAGGCACACTGCAGCATTGGGATAATATCCTCAGCCCGGTGACCGATAAGGATGATCGGATACAGAATATATTGTGCGTTTCGCGCGATGTGACCTCGCAGCGAATAGCTGAAAGACGTTTGCTGATCGCCAGTGAATATGACGAACTGACCGCCTTGCCCAACCGGCGGTTATTCAAGAAAAGATTAAAGCAGGAAATGAAACGGGCTCTGAATAACCAAACATCGCTGGGGCTGATTTTACTGGATCTTGACCACTTTAAGTTGGTTAACGACACTCTGGGGCATGATGCCGGCGATCATCTGCTACGCGTCTTATCCCGGCGACTAAAAACCTATCTGACCCCGAACTCTTTTGTCTCCCGACTGGGCGGCGATGAATTTGCAGTAGTGATCAGCGACGTCGAAAACCAGCAGGATATTTTCAAAATCGCCAATAGCTTTCTGATGCAGCTTGAATCGCCGATCACCCACGGTGGCAAAGCGCTTCACTGCGGCATGAGCATTGGCTGCGCCCTGTATCCGCAGGATGCCCGTGATGCGTCCGAACTGATGAAATGCGCCGACACCGCCCTGTACGAGCTCAAGGATGGCGGCCGCGGCGGCGTTTATATGTTTAATTCGAAGATGATGGATAAGGCCAAGGAGCGCGCTGCGCAGTTAAATCGTGCCCGTCAGATTGTGCGTCATAATCAAATCCGCCCCAGCTATCAGCCGAAAGTCAGCCTGCCCACCGGTGCCATTGTCGGCTTTGAAGCCCTGCTGCGCTGGTATTGTCCGCGCACTGGCATCCAGATGCCGGATAGCGTCAGCGAAGCGTTTAACGATTACGAATTGGCGACCAAAATCGGTGAAACCATGCAGTTGAAGGTGTTTGCCGATATGGCGGGCTGGCTTGAGTCCGGTGTTGAGGTGTTGCCGGTGTCATTGAACGCGTCCCCTATCGAGTTTTTACGCGACAACTACGCCGAAACTTTCCTGCAGCGCTTGCAGATGTTTAATATCCCTCACCCTCTGATTGAGCTGGAAGTGACCGAACACGCCTTCAATAAGCACGGTTCGAAATATGTGCTGCGGGCTTTGCAAATGCTCAAGGAAATGGGGATCCGCATTGCGCTCGATGACTTTGGCACCGGGCACTCTTCCTTTACCCATCTGATGGATTACCCGCTGGACTGCATAAAACTGGATCGTGACTTTATTCGCCGCATGAACAACGAGCCGGCCATTTTGGGCATTGTCGAAAGCATGGGTATTCTGGGGCAGAAACTCGCCATCGATATCATTGCGGAAGGCATAGAAACCGAGCAGCAGCGCCAAACGCTGCGTGACTCAGGCTACCATTTGGGTCAGGGTTTTCTGTTTAGCCAGGCCGTTGAGGCACCTAAAGCGCTCAGCATGTTGTTAATGAGACCCGCCCCGCAAATATCTGCTTGACCTTCCCAACGTGGGAAATCTGATCGTCTGAGAAAGGGAACCGCAGCCACCCCGGCTCTGCAAACCCATTCGACTCCAGTTGAGGGAGGCAAGACGATGAAAGATAAACACCCGATTCGATTCACCGTGGCCCTGGGCATCACGCTGGCTATCGCCGGATGCAAGGAAGCCGTACCGCTCGCCACGGTGGCAACGCCACCCAGCGTACCGGTGTCTGAAGTACTCATTCGTTCGGTAGCGCCCTTTGCCGAATTCACCGGTTCACTCACGGCCATAGACCGGGTGGAATTGCGCCCGCGCGTTGCCGGTTATATCCAGCAGGTGAGCGTTCCGGAGGGCCGCTTTGTTGAAAAGGGGCGCAAGCTGTTCCTGATCGACCCTCGGCAGTTCCAGGCGGCGGTGAGCGCCGCGAAAGCCCGTCTGCGTGAGACTGAGGCGGAGTTCATTCTCGCCCAGACGGACCATCGGCGTGCCACACAATTGTTTGCCCAAAAGGTGGTGGCCCGTGAGCGCCTCGATGCGACAACGGCCGTTTTAAATACGCATAAAGCGCAGGTCGACGCTGCAAAGGCCGCTCTGGATGCCGCACAGTTGGATCTGAGCTTCACCAGCGTCACGGCGCCGATCAGCGGACGCATCGGACAAGTCCTGGTCACCGAGGGCAACTATGTCGCCAGCGGCGTAACGCCGCTCACCACCATTGTCTCGCTCAACCCACTCTACGTTTATTTCGATATCGACGAACGTACCTATTTACGGTCGCTCGCCGCAGACCGGGCCAACGCGACCGCCAGGGTCAGGGTGGCATTACTTACCGACAAGACCTATTCACGGCCGGGCCGGATCGACTTTCTCGCCAACACCGCCGATCGAGGTACCGGAACGGTACGTGTGCGCGCCATTGTCGACAATCCCGAGGGGCAATTAATGCCCGGCCTGTTCGCCAGGGTCAAACTGGAGACCGGTGCACCACAGGCCAGGGTTTTAATCTCCGATCAATCGATCGGTACCGATCAGGGACGTCGCTACGTGCTCGTGGTCGGTAAAAACGATAAGACCGAGTATCGGCCCGTTGAAATTGGCCCGGTGCTTGAGGGATTACGCGTGATTGAGCAAGGTCTGCAACCCGGCGAACGCATTGTCGTCAAGGGACTGGTGCGCCCCGGCATGCAGATTACCCCACAACCGGCGGCGATCGGTGGAGGCCGCTCAAGCACAAGCGGGCTCACGCGAAGCCTTGTTGCGCGGTGTACAGGCGAGCGTCGCTGCCGAAGTGGCGGCGACCTGGTTTGAATTACAAGGTATCGAGGCCGAACTTGCGGTGGTCGCCGCAACTCGCCAAAACCAGCGCGAAAGTCTGACGTTGGTTGAGCGAAGGATCAGCGCCGGTTCCGCCAGCGAAGTCGACCGGCTGCGGGCCGAAGCCTTACTGCGAAATGTTGAGGCGGCCACGCCAGAACTTGAACGCCGCCGTGCGGTCGCCGGCAACGCCTTGGCCGTCCTGCTGGGTGAAACGCCGCAAAGATTCAGCCCCCCTGCTGCCACCGCTGCGCAGGAGATGCTGAAAGTCCGAACCCTGGCCGTGGGTGACCCTGCCGCGCTCCTGTGGCGGCGCGCTGATATTGCAGCGGCCGAACGGAACCTGGCGGCGGCAACCGCCGGAATTGGTGTAGAAACGGCTGGCCTTTACCCCGAGATCCAGGTGACGGGGTCGATCGGGTTCGTCGCCGGCAGTCTGGATGCGATGAGCGGTGCGGGAGCCCTGTCGAGCTTTATCGGCCCGGTCATTCGCTGGTCACTGCTTGATAGCGGGCGTGTCCGCGCCCGCATCGCCGCCAGCGAGGCACGCGCCAAACAGGCCCTGATCCTCTACGACCAGACCTTGCTGCGGGCCCTGCAGGAAACCGATGATGCCTTTAAGGCTTATAGCGCCGCCGGCAGCACGCTGGCGCTGCGTCTGCATGAGTCAGCGGCCAATCGCGAGGCGGCCCGCCTGGCCCGGGTGCGGTTCTCGCAAGGTGAAGGCCTCTACCAGGAGGTCCTCGATGCCGAACGTTCTGACTTCGCCAGCCGCCGGGCGCTGAGCGTCGCACGAACCGACCAGCAACTTGCCATTGTCAGTATCTACAAGGCGCTAGGCGGTGGTTGGCAAGCTTGTACATCGGGGCTGAACGACTGCCGAGGCGCTGACGGCACGACTAATTTGCAACAAGTAAAATAAATCGACGACAGTTGTTGACCTTCCAGCGGTGGGAAGCTTTAAGCTCTTCAGCAACAGACACCATAAAGGGGCAGTTCAATGACTTCCGTTACCCTCAAACCCGATACCAATCCGACGCTGTCCTCAGTCACTCGACTGAGTTTACCGGTCGACGGCATGACCTGCGCCTCGTGCGTCGGTCGTGTCGAACGCGCGCTGAAAGCCGTGCCGGGCGTGCAGACCGCCTCGGTCAATCTTGCTACCGAACGCGCCGATCTCACTTTCACTGGCGCGGCCGATCCCCAGGCGGCGGTCCGTGCCATCGAGAGCGCCGGTTACGCCGTGCGTGAAGAGACCACCGAGTTGGCGATCGAGGAGATGACCTGTGCATCTTGTATCGGCCGGGTAGAAAAAGCCCTGACACAGCTCCCCGGCGTGCTCGAGGCCAGCGTCAATCTGGCTACCGAACGTGCGCGGGTACGTCACCTTGCCGGGGTCGTCGCCATCACCGACCTTGAGGCCGCCGTTGAAAAGGCCGGTTATAAAACCCGGCGTTTATCCGCCGCCACGGCCAGTGCAGACGATCAGGATACCGAGCGTCGTGAGCATGAGGCGCGGGGGCTACGACGCTCATTACTGATTGCCGCCACCCTCACCTTGCCGGTGTTCATTCTCGAGATGGGCTCGCACCTGGTGCCCGCGATGCACCATTGGGTAATGCAGGTACTGGGGCAGCAGACCAGCTGGTATCTGCAGTTTGTTCTCGCCACCCTGGTGCTGTTCGGGCCGGGTTTGCGCTTCTTCCGCAAGGGGATCCCGGCGTTGCTGCGCGGCGCTCCCGACATGAACTCGCTGGTATCGGTCGGCACGGCGGCGGCTTACGGCTACTCGGTTGTGGCGACCTTCGTCCCCGAAGTGCTGCCGCAGGGCACCGCCAACGTCTATTTCGAAGCTGCCGCCGTGATCGTCAGCTTGATCTTACTGGGCCGGACGCTGGAAGCCCGTGCCAAAGGACGAACTTCGCAGGCGATCAAGCGGCTGGTCGGTCTGCAGGCCAAGACTGCGCGCGTCGAGCGCAATGGTGAAACACTGGAAATCCCTCTTGATCAGGTGACCACCGGTGACATCGTGCTGGTTCGTCCAGGTGAAAAAGTGCCGGTTGATGGCGAAGTCGTCGAAGGAACCTCTTACGTTGACGAGAGCATGATCACCGGCGAGCCGGTACCGGTGCAGAAAAACGTCGGTGCCGATGTGGTCGGTGGCACCATCAACAAAACCGGAGCTTTCAGTTTCCGCGTCACCAAAATTGGTGCGAATACGGTGCTCGCTCAGATCATTCGTTTGGTCGAGGAAGCTCAGGGGTCCAAACTGCCGATCCAGGCGCTGGTCGACAAGGTCACCCTGTGGTTCGTGCCGGCGGTGATGGCGGCTGCGGCGCTGACCTTCCTGATCTGGTTGATCTTCGGGCCGGATCCGGCACTGACCTTCGCACTGGTTAACGCAGTTGCGGTGCTGATTATCGCCTGCCCTTGTGCCATGGGATTGGCCACGCCGACCTCGATCATGGTCGGTACCGGCCGCGCTGCCGAACTCGGGGTGCTGTTCCGTAAAGGTGAAGCCTTGCAGGCACTGCGTGATGTGAGTGTTATTGCGCTCGACAAGACGGGCACGCTGACCAAAGGACGTCCTGAGCTGACCGATCTGGTGCCCGCAGAAGGCTTTGAACACGATGAGGTTCTGGCGCTGGTGGCAGCGGTTGAAACCCGCTCCGAGCATCCGATCGCCGAAGCGATTGTCGCGGCAGCCAGGCAACGGAACATGACGCTCGCGGCCATTGAAAGCTTTGACGCCACACCGGGCTTCGGCGTTACGGCCAGCGTCGCGGGACGAACTGTCGCCGTCGGTGCAGACCGCTTTATGACTCAACTCGGCCTTGATGTGAGCCAGTTCCAGCAGACGGCCCAACGCCTCGGTGAACAAGGCAAGAGCCCACTTTATGCCGCCATCGACGGTCGGCTGGCGGCGGTGATCGCGGTCGCTGACCCGATCAAGGACAGCACCCCGGAGGCGATCAAGGCGCTGCATGCATTGGGCCTCAAGGTCGCGATGATCACCGGTGACAATGCGGCAACGGCCGCAGCCATCGCCAAACAGCTCGGTATTGATGAAGTCGCCGCCGAAGTCCTGCCTGACGGCAAGGTCGCGGCACTGAAGAAATTCCGCCTCAATGGAGCACGGGTGGCCTTCGTGGGCGACGGCATTAACGACGCGCCGGCACTGGCCGAAGCGGACGTTGGGCTCGCTATCGGCACCGGAACCGATGTGGCGATTGAGGCGGCTGACGTGGTGCTGATGTCGGGCGATCTGCGCGGCGTGCCGAATGCCATTGCACTCAGCCAGGCGACGATCCGCAACATCAAGCAGAACCTGTTCTGGGCCTTCGCCTATAACGCAGTGCTGATCCCGGTGGCGGCCGGTGCGCTCTACCCACTGAACGGCACATTGCTTTCACCGATCTTCGCCGCGGCGGCGATGGCGCTCTCCAGCGTCTTCGTCCTCGGTAATGCGCTGCGGCTCAAACGCTTCCAGGCACCGATGACGGTCGAAACCAAACAAGATTAAGGGGTGAATGATGAATATCGGACAAGCGGCAAAATTCTCCGGCGTCTCGGCGAAGATGATTCGTTACTACGAACAAATTGGCTTAATCCCGAAAGCGATGCGTTCTGATGCCGGTTATCGCCATTACAGCACGGCCGATGCCCATAGCCTGCGCTTTATCCGGCGTGCCCGTGACCTTGGTTTTCCCGTCGACCAAATCTCGGAGCTGCTGATCCTGTGGCGCACCTGTGACCGTTCCAGCGCCGACGTTAAGGCTATGGCGCTATCCCATGTCGCCGGTCTAAAGGCGAAGATAGCCGAGCTGCAGGCCATGGCACAGACCATCGAATACCTGGCCGAACATTGCCACGGCAATGACCGACCGGATTGCCCGATTATTGAGGGATTGGCAGAAAAGGCGGCGACGGTGGAACCTGTTGCACCGGTACCCCGCAGGACACCCCGGTTTGGTATCGACATGCCCGCCTCGGCGCGCCAACGCGGTCACTCGTGAAACAACCGCTTGACCTTACTACGTTGGCAGGCCGCATCCTGGCCGAACACAGTCATTCATAAGGAGTTCACCGTGCTACGTTTCTACATTCCCAATATGACCTGCGGCGGCTGCGCCAGCTCCGTCACCAAAGCACTACTGAGCGTCGACCCACAGGCGGTGATCGAAACCGATCTGGCCGCGCGTGAAGTTATGGTCGACAGCACCCTGGACGAAACCCCATTCCTCACTGCACTAAGCTCCGCCGGATATCCGGACAAGCAATAACCCTGCCCCTGGCCGACCGCCCGACAAACTCCGGCGGTCGGCATTTTTTTATCCCGCAATTAGTTAGCCATTTTTGTTCGTTCACAGAATCAGCGGCTTGAAGGATAGTGAGTTGACCGCCTCAACCACATAATAATGCAGGTAATAATAATGATGTATAGCGCAAAACTCACCGCAGCGGCGGCACTCCTTAGCCTTTCAGCCCTGGCGCATGCCGCACCGGGCATTGACCTTGTCGCCAACGAAACCCCGATTAATACGCTGAAAAGTGCTGAAGCGGCGGCCAAGATCCCGGCCGGGTTTAAATTCGTCGAGCCAGGTACGCTGACGGTGGCCGTGTCGATCCTGGGCAGTGGCCCGCCATTCGGGCTGTACGCCCGTGACAATAAAACGGTAATTGGCAGCGAATCGGATATTGCCCGGCTGGTAGCCGATGGCCTGGGGCTGAAACTCAAGCTGGTACCGACCTCGTGGGAAGACTGGCCGCTGGGCGTCACCTCCGGTAAATATGACGCGGCAATTTATAACATCACCGTCACTCAGGAGCGTAAAACCAAATTCGACTTCGCCACCTACCGCCAGGATACCTTGGGTTTCTACGTGAAGAGCGGCAGTAAAATTACCTCGATAAAATCGGCACCGGATATTGCCGGCAAGAAGATCATCGTCGATTCCGGCACCAATCAGGAGGCAGTGTTACTGGCCTGGGATAAAGAGAATCAGGCCAAAGGGTTGCCCGCCCTGCTGCCGATCTACGTAACCGACAAGGCGGCCGCCACGCTGGCCATCCAGTCGGGCCGGGCAGATGCGACCTTTGGGCCGAACGTGGCCGGGGCTTATCAGGCCAAACTGAACGGTAAAACCACGCTGGTGGGCATCGTACCGGGCGGCTGGCCGCGCAGCGCCAACATTGCCGTTACGGTGAAAAAGGGCAATGGCCTGGTGAACGCGGTGCAGGCTTCGCTCAATAGCGCTATCGCCAATGGCAGCTACCTGAAGGTGTTGGATCGTTGGGCGGAAAGTGACGAGAAAATCGAACATTCTGAAATCAACCCACTGGGCTTGGGCGACCAGTAACATCCAGAACAGGGCCCAGGGAGGGGCCCCGAAATGCAGCTATCCTCTACATATCACGCCGACGCCCCTTCTCCATCTTGCGATAAAGCGTACTGCGTGAAACGCCGAGCCGTTTCGCTGCCTGGCTGATATTGCCGTTAGCACTTCGGATAGCCTCAAGCATCTCCTGCGGTGCGGCGTGAGCATCGGCACAGCGCACCGGCAAGGTGTTGAACTGTTCCGGCAAATCATCCGGCTGGATCAGATTGCCATCGTCCGCCAGTGCCAGCAGCACTTTCAACGTACTCATCAACTGCCGAACATTACCGGGCCACGGATAGCCTGCCAACGCAGCGACGGTGTCCGGTGCCAGCCGGATACCCCGTGACTCGGCCCCCAGCTCACGCCACAAATTAAGGATAAAACGATCGACGTGCGCCCGTTGGCGCAGCGGTAAAATACGCAGGTTAAATTCCTGAATGCGGTACATCAGGTCTTCACGGAATGCCCCCGCCGCCACCTGCTGCGCCAAATCCTGGTGGGTGGCGCAGATCAGCGAAAAGTCGACGGCATAGCTGATGCGGCTGCCGAGCGGCGTGACCGTTTTTTCCTGCAGTACCCGCAGCAGCCGGGTCTGTAAGCTCAATGGCATATCGCCAATTTCATCCAGGAACAACACGCCCCCGTCGGCCTCTCTGATCTTGCCGAGGTAGCCCTTCGGGTTAGCCCCGGTAAAGGCACCTGGCGCATAGCCAAAAAGTTCGGATTCAATCAGGTTTTCTGGCAGAGCGGCACAGTTGATCGCCACGAAATTGCCCTGCCGCCGGTGACTTTCCTCAAACAACCGTTGGCTGAAATACTCTTTGCCGCAGCCGGTTTCGCCACTGATGCACAGCGCCAGCCCGGCATTCAAAATACGTAATGCTTTTTGTCTGTCGGCACCGTCCTGGTCAAACGGCAGAACCCGCGATCTGATGGCCGGTGAATGCGTTTCCGGCATCTGCAACAGCGAATAATAGTGGCGATTATTGACCGCCAAAGTTTGGCGCGGTGCGTTTAGCGTCTGTCGCTGCATTTCCGGGAACAGCGTGGCGAAATCCAGGCTGCCAAAGCAGGTGGCGGTGAGGTTAAATTCTTGCATTGCCAGTCGATTGGCGGCGGTGAGCACCTCGTCGCGAAACACCAGTATCAGCTCATGGGCGCTGCCAAGCACCCGCGCATCGCTGTGCAGCCGCAGCGTCCAGTGCTGAGAGGTGACACACCCCATCGTCCACTGGTGCTCTATATGCCTGACCGCCTGCAGAATCAAGGATCGTGCGTCATCGTAAGGGCGCTGCGCCGGTGTAGAAATATCCAGCACCCCGGCAATCAGGCCGTCAGGCCGGTAAATCGGCGCGGCTGCGCAGTAAAGCCCGGCATTTTGATTGAGAAAATGCTGGTCGCCATTCACTTCACACAAGCCGCCCAACGCCAGCGCCGTGCCGATAGCATTGGTCCCTCGCTCCTGCTCGCCCCATAAATTGCCCGGTGCCAGCGAGATACGCGACGCCTTGCGCAAAAAATGGCTATTGCCGCAGGTTTCCAGCACCATGCCGCTGGCATCGGATACCACGACAATAGAAGGCTGTCGGTTAATTTCGCTGCCCAGACGTTCGATCAGTGGCCGTGCCAACTGTACCACCCAGCCGTTTTGCCCGCGCACTTCATTGAGCAAGCCCGGCCTGACAACAGGCAGCCGATCGTCGGCCCGGTTAAGACCGTAAGCCTGACTACGTAGCCAGGATTCAGACATTGGACCAGGGAGAGACAGGTTATCGCTATCAGAGGCAAACCCGGTCTGGGTGGTCTGGTCTTTATGCAACATGGCCAACTCCCGCCAATAAAAGTGTTGCATTTTTGTATCATGAATGTGTCCCATGCGTTGCGACGTGGGACACAAAAAATAATAGAAACCAATAATAAGCCCTCGGACTTATTGCCGGTCAAAGCATTTTTAATCATTTAATTATTTGATTTAAAACAGCTTTAAATTTTAGAAGAACGACACCGACACAATGTGGCATAAGCAATGCTTAGGGTTAAGCTGATGGCGCTACGCAGTCAGGCGTCAACCCTACACAGTCTGTTCCCATGAGAGGTGTTTACATGAAATACGTTCATCCCGGTTTACCTGGCTCGCTGATTTCTTTCAAACCACGTTATGGCAACTATATTGGTGGCAAATTTGTCGAACCCGTTTCAGGCAACTACTTCACTGATACCTCCCCGATGACCGGTCAGACTGTCGCCGAGTTCCCGCGCTCCGACGCGAAAGATATCGAACTGGCGCTGGATGCCGCCCATGCCGCCGCCGAAACCTGGGGTAAAGCCAGCGTGCAGGAGCGCTCCAACGTATTACTGGCCATCGCCGATCGTATGGAATCAAAGCTGGAGTTGCTGGCGCTGACCGAAAGCTGGGACAACGGTAAGCCGATCCGCGAAACGCTGAACGCGGATATCCCACTGGCGATTGACCACTTCCGTTACTTTGCCGGTTGCCTGCGTGCACAGGAAGGCACCGCCGCGGAGATCGACCAGAATACCGTGGCCTACCATATTTACGAGCCGCTGGGCGTGGTTGGACAGATTATCCCCTGGAACTTCCCGCTGCTGATGGCAGCCTGGAAACTGGCTCCGGCGCTGGCTGCCGGTAACTGCGTGGTGCTTAAACCGGCAGAACAAACTCCGCTCAGCATCTGTGTGTTGCTGGAAATGATTGGCGACCTGCTGCCGGCCGGGGTACTCAATGTGGTTCAGGGCTTTGGGAAAGAAGCCGGTGAGGCACTGGCGACCAGCAAGCGCATCGATAAAATCGCCTTTACCGGCTCAACCCCGGTAGGCCGACATATCCTTGCCTGTGCAGCGGAAAATATCATTCCCAGCACCGTCGAGCTGGGCGGCAAATCACCGAATATCTTCTTTGAAGACATCATGCAGGCCGAACCGGAGTTTATCGACAAGGCAGTTGAAGGGCTGATCCTCGGCTTCTTCAACCAGGGTGAAGTCTGTACCTGCCCTTCACGCGCCCTGATCCAGGAATCTATCTACCCGCAGTTTATGGAAAAAGTGCTGGCGCGGATCACCACCATTCGCCAGGGCGACCCCTTTGATACCGACACCATGATCGGCGCGCAGGCGTCCCAGCAGCAGTTCGACAAGATTTTGTCCTACATCGAGATCGCTAAAAACGAAGGCGGGAAAATTATCGCCGGTGGCGAGCGTGCCAGCCATGAGCAGACGTTGCAGAGCGGTTTCTATCTCCAGCCTACGTTGATCACCGGTAATAACAGCATGCGTTTCTTCCGCGAAGAGATCTTCGGGCCGGTAATTGGCGTGACCACCTTCAAAGACGAAGCGGAAGCGCTGGCACTGGCTAATGACAGTGAGTTCGGACTGGGTGCCGGTTTGTGGACCCGCGACGTCAACCGCGCTTACCGCATGGGCCGCGCCATCAAGGCCGGACGCGTGTGGACCAACTGTTATCACCTCTACCCGGCGCATGCCGCCTTCGGTGGTTATAAGAACTCTGGCGTTGGCCGTGAAACCCACAAGGTGGCGCTGTCGCATTACCAGCAGGTGAAAAACCTGTTGGTCAGCTACGATGCCAAACCGCTTGGACTGTTCTGATTTGGTGGTCTTCAGATTGCTAACAAACCCGCGAAAGGGCTAAATCGGTAGGGGTCGAACATGTTCGACCCGATGTAACCCATTGATTATGCAAATGGGCGCAGCATGCAGCGCCCCTACCATTGAACAACAGAGCTCTTGACCAACGGCCTCAAGGCCACCTATAGGTGGCCTTATTTTTTGGCGGGATTAAGAGTTGGTCAGATCGATAACCATACGGCCACGGATGGTGCCTGACTTCATCTCTTCAAAGATGGCGTTGATGTCACCCAACGGCCTTTTGGTGACTTTCGGCGTCACTTTACCTTCGGCAGCAAACTGGAAGGCTTCTTTCAGATCTTCTCGCGTGCCGACCAATGACCCCACCACCTGAATGCCGTCCAGCACCAGACGTGGAATGCTCAGATCCATACTTTCTGGCGGCAGACCCACGGCCACCACCTTGCCCCCGGCGCGTACCGCATTCACCGCAGAGTTAAAGGCCGAGCGTGCTACCGCGGTAACCACCGCAGCATGAGCGCCGCCGACTTTCTGCTGAATAATTTCTTCGGCATTTTCCGTTTTGGAATTGATCACCAGATCCGCACCAATCTCTTTGGCAAAGTCCAACTGGCCCTGATTGACGTCAATGGCAATCACTTTGGCATTGAATACGTTCTTGGCATACTGCAGCGCCAGGTTGCCCAAGCCACCCAGACCATAAATCGCGATCCACTGCCCCGGCTTGATATCAGAGATTTTCACCGCTTTATAGGTGGTCACCCCGGCGCAGGTGATGCTGCTGGCAGCAAAAGGATCCAGGCCATCAGGCACCTTCACCGCATAGTCCGCCACCACGATGCATTCTTCCGCCATGCCGCCATCAACGCTGAAACCGGCATTTTTGACCGAGCGACACAGGGTTTCATTACCGTTGACGCAATATTCACAATGGCCGCAACCCTGATAGAACCAGGCGACGCTGGTGCGGTCGCCCACTTTTAATGAGGTCACGCCCTCGCCGATAGCGGTGACCACGCCCACGCCCTCATGACCCAGGGTGATGCCGGGAACCTCGCCAAAATCGCCATTTTTGACGTGAAGATCGGTATGACAAACCCCGCAACACTCCATCTTGAGCGCCGCTTCGCCATATTTCAGTGGGCGAAGCTGCTTTTCCTGGATATCTACACTGTGGTTTTTGGTGACTACGGCAGCTTTCATCGGATATTTCCCTCAGGTGAATTGAAGTACAGTTGTTAATGTAGTTACTGTCTTCCCTGAGGGCAAGGAGAGTGATGCCTTGTTTAAAAACAGAGGGTTAAATATCACTCCGGCGAGAGGGATAAAAAAGGTTCTTAAGCAAGAATAATGATTAACGCTTGGTTTTGATGATCTTTGTCGCTTTGGCGGGGTTGCCGGCAACAAATTCCAGGGTGGGCGAGTAGTAAAAAGGCAGCCAGGCGTGGAAGTTGCTCTCCCATTCCCACTTGACCGGGCAAGGCCACAGAATATCTTCATGCAGGATGTAATAGACCCATCGCCCGTGCGGACGGCGGGGTTTGGCTGTGCTCATAGACCCTGACTTCTTTGGCACAGGCAGCCGTTCTTCCATTTGAAATTCTCTTTATCATCAGGGGCTACGGAGTGGCAAAGGTCAAATTTAACATGGACGGCGGTCGGCAAGCCATCTTTCGCGTAAGGACATGGGACCGCTACGACATACAAC
This sequence comes from Serratia sp. BW106, assembly GCF_002607755.1. Classification (NCBI taxonomy): domain Bacteria; kingdom Pseudomonadati; phylum Pseudomonadota; class Gammaproteobacteria; order Enterobacterales; family Yersiniaceae; genus Serratia; species Serratia sp. BW106. Next base: position 227,395 of record NZ_MCGS01000003.1, on the reverse strand, counting down.
TGTCATTAATTATTCATACCAGATAAATACGCGCCAGCTAGGGTGGGCAGAACACGCCACTTCAAGAAGCGCCATGAGCTATTTATCACTCAGTAACATCAAGAAAACCTGGGGCGACAAAACCGCACTGGATGACATCAGTTTTGAGGTACAGGAAGGTGACTTTGTGGCCCTGCTGGGCCCCTCCGGCTGCGGCAAGTCCACCCTGCTACGGACCCTGGCCGGACTGGAGTCCGCCGATAGCGGCACGATTGAGATCCAGCAACGCGACGTCACCGCCCTGCCACCATCGCAACGCAAACTGTCGATGGTTTTCCAGTCTTATGCGTTGTTCCCCCACCTCAGCGTGCGCGAAAACCTGCTGTTTGGCCTGCGGGCCCGCGGTGAAGACAAACAGCACTTTGCCGCCCGTCTGGCCGACATCAGTAAGCTGATGGAGCTGGAGCCGCTGCTGGATCGTCTGCCGGCACAGCTTTCCGGTGGGCAGCAACAGCGAGTCGCGCTGGGTCGTGCGGTGATAGCCCAGAACAAACTGTGTCTGATGGATGAACCCTTATCCAATCTGGACGCCAAACTGCGCCAGAGCATGCGCCGGGAAATCCGTGCGCTCCAGCGTAAGCTGGGGTTGACCATGCTGTATGTCACCCACGATCAAACCGAAGCCATGAGCATGGCGGACAAAATCATTCTGCTGAACGATGGCCGTATTGAGCAGCACGATACCCCTGACAACTTATATAACAACCCGGCCAGTATTTTTGCCGCGCAGTTCATTGGTGCACCACCGATGAACATCATTCCACTAACGAGCAAAAGCAGTGGCCACCACATGGGTAACGCCCCGCTGCCGGTTGTTTTGGGTGGCCAGGACATGATGCTAAGTCTGGGGATCCGTGCCGAAGAGATTAGCCTGTGCACACCGGGCAGCGGCAAGCTCACCTGTCAGGTGCTTAGTTATGAATATATGGGGGCCGATACCCTCGCCGTTTGCCATCTGCCTGCGGTCCAGGGGCAAATCACGGTAAAAACCCCCGGCATGCAGCGCTTTACCGAAGGCAGCCTGGTTGGCCTGCAATGGGCCGAGCAAGCGCAATACCTGTTCTCCGCCAGTGGTGAGCGTTGCCACACCATGGAGCAGGCCTTTCAGCCAGTGACTCATCAATACGCAGTTCAATAATCAAAAACATCATTTTATTCCAGGGGAAAACCATGTCCGTCTCGATCCGTTTATCCAGATTAAGCGCTGTCGCCCTGTTGCTGGCCGGCGTTACTCTTTCTGCCCAGGCGGCGGATGCCGTGAAGCTGCAAATGTACTATCCGATCGCCGTCGGCGGCAAAATCAGCCACACTGTTGAAGGCCTGGTGGCGGACTTTGAAAAACTGCACCCGGATATCAGTATTCAGCCGGTCTATACCGGTGACTACGCCACCACGGTGACCAAGGCATTAACCGCCTTCCGTGGCGGCAATGCACCGCAAATTGCCGTAATTGGCGATATCGAAGCCTATTCGCTGATCGACGCCGGGGCCATCTTACCGGTCAGTGACCTGGCTAACGACCAAGCCGGCAAAGCCTGGATCGACGGCTTCTACCCGGCGTTTATTCGCAAAATTCAGGGCAAGGTGTGGGGCATTCCGTTCCAGCGCTCTACCGTGGTGCTGTACTGGAACAAACAGGCGTTCCAGCAAGCCGGGTTGAATGGCGATACCCCACCGGCCAACTGGCAGCAGGTGGTCGATTTCGGTCAGAAACTGGTGATCCGCGACGGTAACGCCGTTAAACAATGGGGGATCGAGATCCCTTCCACCCCGATTGGCTATTGGACTTTCCAGGGGATTGCCGCCACCAATGGCAGCCACCTGGATAACGGCAAGGGCACCGCGGTAACTTTCAATACCCCGGCCAACGTTGAAGCATTAACCTGGCTGACCGATTTGGCGCAGAAATATCAGGTTTCGCCAAAAGGCGCCATTACCTGGAGCACCACGCCGCAGGACTTTATCGACGGCAAAACCGCGATGATGGTCACCACCACCGGTAACCTGACCACGGTGCGTGAAAACGCCAAATTCCCGTTTGGTGTCGCCATGCTGCCGGAGAAAACCCAGCGTGGCAGCCCAACCGGTGGCGGTAACCTGTACCTGTTCAACGGCACCAGCCCGGCTCAGCAACAAGCCGCCGTCACCTTTATGCGCTGGCTCTCTGCACCGGAACAGGCCGCCCGCTGGAGCATCGCCACCGGCTATGTGGCGACTTCACCGGCCGCCTGGGAAACCGCAGCCATGAAGGAATATGCCGCAAAAGTGCCGCAGGCGACCGTGGCGCGTGAACAGCTGAAATATTCGCAGCCGGAGCTTTCCACCTATAACAGCGTGCAAATTCAGGAATTGCTCAACCGTGCGGTGGAAGCCGCCGTGACGCAAGGCAAAACCCCTGCGCAGGCGCTGGAAAGCGCGCAAAAACAGGCCGACCGTCTGTTGCAACGTTACCAATAACCGGAGCCGGCATGACCTCATCGTACTCAGCCTTGCCCGCCGCCCGCCATAAGCGCTTTTCTTTGCAGCTTTATGGCTATTTATTGGTCCTGCCGGCGTTGGTTTTTCTGATCACCTTTACCCACTATCCGGCTTTGGCCACGGTGTGGGAAAGCCTGTTCAGCGCGGCGCACAATAACCGACCGGCCCAGTTCGTCGGGCTGGAAAATTATCGCGCCTTGCTGGATGACGAGACTTTCATTCTGGCGCTGCGCAATAACCTGCTGTATGCGGCGATCACCATTCCTCTGGCGGTAGGGTTGGCCCTGCTAATGGCGCTGGCGGTTAACCGACGTCTGCGCGGCACGGCGTTTGCTCGTGCCGCGTTCTTTATTCCTTCACTGCTGCCGATGGTGGCGATCGCCAATCTGTGGCTGTTCTTCTATACCCCACAGGTGGGGTTGCTGAATCAGCTGTTGGCGCTGTTTTCACTGCCGGCGGTCAACTGGTTGGGAGATCCGCAGTCTGCGCTGTACTGCCTGATGGCGGTATCGGTATGGCGGGAAGCCGGTTTCTTTATGATTTTTTATCTGGCGGCGTTACAGCAGATTGACCCCAAGCTGGCCGAGGCCGCCGAGATCGAAGGGGCCTCACGCGGCTATTTCTTCCGCCGCATCCAGTGGCCACTGCTGATGCCGACCACGTTGTTTATTCTGATCAACGCCTCGATGAATGCTTTCCGCATTGTCGATCAGGTGATCGCCATGACCAATGGCGGGCCGGACAACAGCACCAGCCTGCTGCTGTTCTACATCTACCGCACGGCTTTCAGCTATTGGGATCTGCCATATGCCTCGGCGATGACCGTGGTACTGCTGATCATTTTGGCCAGCATCGCGTTAATTAAATTCAATCTGCTGGATAAGCGAGCCCACTACCAATGAGTCTTTCCATCACCGCCTCACCGCCGCGCAGCCTTTCGCTACGTCGATTATGTTGGTGCCTGCTTACCTGGAGCGCCGCGTTGTTGTGGGTTTTCCCTATTCTGGTTGCCACCTGGGTGGCGATCCACCCTGCGGCCGATCAGGGCGGTTTTTCACTTTTTGCTCCCCTGACTGCCCAGAACTTTATCAACGCCTGGCATGCCGCGCCTTTTGGCCGTTATTTCCTCAATACTATCCTGCTGGTACTGCTGATTGTGTTCTGTCAGTTAATCCTGGCCACCATGGCGGCCTATGCCCTGGTGCGGTTCCGGCTTAAGGGCGCGGGCATCCTGTTTGCCCTGGTGTTGTTGCAGTTGATGATCAGTCCCGATGTGCTGATCCTGAACAACTACCAGACCATTGGTGCGCTGGGCCTGCGCGATACGCTGCTGGGCATCGCCCTGCCTTACTTTGCTTCGGCGTTCGCCATTTTCCTGCTGCGACAGACCTTCAAAAGCATCCCGTTAGTGCTGGAAGAGGCGGCGATCGTCGAAGGGGCCAGCCGGTTTTACATCCTGCGGCGCATCTATATCCCGCTGGCGAAGCCGGTGTATGTCGCTTTTGCCCTGGTCTCGATCAGTTTCCACTGGAATGATTTTCTTTGGCCACTGGTGATTACCGACTCGGTTAACGTGCGGCCACTGACCGTCGGGCTACAGCTATTTTCAGCGCCGGAACAAGGCGTGCAATGGGCGCTGATCGGCGCAGCGACGCTGATGACCTCCCTGCCTTTACTGGTGCTGTTCCTGGTGTTTCAGCGCCAGTTCGTTCAATCCTTTATGCGCGCCGGCATTCGCTAGCGCTAAGCAGGTAATCTATGACTTCACACCTCACCGCCGCACAGTCTCTGGCCCTGGGCCAGGTCAGTTCGCTTTATCAGCCGCCCCAGTTTTCCGACCAGTCGACGCCCTCGGGCTCCGTTCGTTTCGGGTTAATCGCCGATCCACAATATGCCGACGCCGATCCCAATCTGGAATACAACCGCTACTACCGTAACAGCCTGCGTAAACTGAGCCAGGCCATTACCGAGCTGAATGACCTGCCGCTGGCCTTTGTCGCCACGCTCGGGGATTTGGTTGACGATCACTGGAGCAGTTACGCCGAGTTATTGCCGGTGTACGGACAGTTACGTCATCCCCATGCGGTGGTGTTGGGCAACCATGATGCCGACGTGATTTCCCGCCATTTGGCGGCGCAGTCTCCGGCGCTGGCGTTGCCGAAACACTATTACCAGTTCAGCCTGAACGGCTATCGTTTTATCGTGATCGACGGTAACGACATCAGCCTGTACTGCAACCCGGCCAACGGCGAAGAGCACGCACAGGCACAGCATCTGCTGGCCCGCATCCGTGCCGAGCATCAACCGCAGGCGCAAAGCTGGAACGGTGCCGTCGGCGATGAACAACTACGCTGGTTGGCGTGCAGCCTGGCGGATGCACAAAGCAAAGGCGAAACCATTGTGGTGTTCGGCCACTACCCGCTGGCACCGGAGAATGAACATAACCTGTGGAATTGCGATGCCCTGGTGGCCCTGTTATGCCGTTATCAGGTACGCGCCTACTTTGCTGGTCATTACCATTTGGGCGACTATCTGCGGGTGGAGCATACCGACTTTATCACCCTGAAGGGCATGGTAGATGGCGACGACCTGCTGCCGTTCGCCGTGGTTGAACTGGCTGGGGATACACTTTCTGTTACCGGCTACGGCCCCGAAATTAGCCGAGCGCTGGTGCGATAGCTAGGACGCCAGCCCACCACCGCCTGCGTAAGGGGTTTTACCGGCAATCTTCATCACCTCAGCCCCCAGGGTGACAAAAGGTGCCTGGCGGCAGGCATAAATCAGTCCATCGGCGCGGGCCCGCACCGCTTTTACCATATCGGTGATCGGGTCGATGATTTCAGCGACCGCTTCATCGGCCTCTACCCATTCCCCCGGCTGACGCAGCAGCAACAGAATGCCGCTGGCGGAGGCGGTGACGATCTCCCCGGCGGCGAACGGCAACATGGCCACTTCTAGCGGCGGTACCCCAAGTGGGTCACCGGCAACGGCTCCACGGTGCTGTAAGTATCGATAGAGGCGTTCAGCATCGGCGCTGGCCAGCTCATGGCTGATGTCCCGCTGCCCACGTAACTCCAGCGTGACCGCCATACAGCCTGGTAACATCCCATCAAGCGCCGGATGCTGTGCCACCAGCCGGTGCCAAGGCAGGCCGCAGGCCTCATCAAAGGAGCCGCCGCCGCTGTCTTGCGAAAGCAGCACCGCGCCAATACCCATAAAGCAAGCCAGGACTTCGGCCTGTTCACACCAGGCAGGATCGGCGTACATATGCAAAATTGCGCGGTCGTCACAGTGCAGATCCAGAACCACATCCGCATCACAGGCCAATAGCAGCAATTGTCGGCGTAGCGCCGTGACTTCACTGGTGTCTGGCGCGGCCTGTAAAGCGCTGCGCATCGCGGCACGCACCTGCTGATGTGCAGGTTCCGTGCTACTGAAATCCTGTTGCTGTAACAACTGCGCCAGGTCAGGAAAGTCACGATTGAAGTTGCGACCGCTGACCAGATCAAAGCGCCCTACGCCGCCATTGAGAACCACCTGCGCCAACCCTGGCGGATTGGCTACCGGGACAAGAATTATTTCACTTTGCAGCTCACCACGCCGTTCCGCCTGGCTAAGTAATCTTTTAAGATAATGCAGCACCAGCATGCCGGGCAGTTCGTCGGCATGCAGACCGGCCTGCAGGTAAATTTTTTCGCCTTTACCCGGCTGGCCGAAATGAAAACTGGTGAATTGGCGCTGCCCACCCAGGGCATGTTCAGGTAACTTATGATGTTTACTTTTCATTGGACGCCCTATCTGTGGAAAAGAAAGCCCGGCTTGATCGCATCGACAAAAAAATCCTTGAAATACTGTGCCGGGATGGCCGCATTTCCTATCAGAAGCTGTCCGAGCAGGTCAATCTGACCGCTCGCCCTTGCCTGGAACGAGTTCGCGGACTGGAACGCGACGGTATTATTCGTGGCTACAGCGCCATTATCGAACTGCCGGAGCCCGAACATGCGTTTGTGATCCAGGCGCAGATCGCGCTGGCCGACCATGGCCATTCTCAACCGGCGTTCGAGCAGGAAATGCGTAACACCCCGGAAGTGCTGGACTGCTGGCTGGTCAGCGGCAACTTCGATTTTCTGGTGCGTATTGGCTGCCGCAGCATGGAAAACTACCGGCTGCTGGCCGATACCTGGCTGACCAGCAAAAAGTTCCGGGTGGATAAAATCGTCACCCTGACCGAGCTACAGTCGATCAAACGCTCCTGAAGGCGCTCAGTCACGGCGGATAAACGCCAACCAGCGCCGCTCCGCGCGTGAAAACAGGAAAATCAGCAGGAAGGTGCACAGCAGATACAGTGCCGCCGCCATCAGGAACGGAATAAAGGGTGAATAGGTGGCGGCATAAAAGGCGCGGGCCACGCCGGTGATATCCAGCAGCGTGACGGTACTGGCCAACGAAGTGGCATGCAGCAGGAATACCATCTCGTTATTCAGCGCAGGAATGCCACGCCGCAGCGTTGCCGGCAGCACCAGCCGACGGATGATCTGCCACTGGCTCATGCCATAGGCCTCACCGGCAATCCACTCCTGACGCGGGAAGGTTTCCATCATGCCGGCCAACAGTTGGGCGACGTAGGCGCTGGTATTGAGCACCAATGCCAGCGTGGCGCAGAATGTGGCGTCACGAAACAGCAGCCAGAAAGGCTGATCGTTCTGCCAGCCCAGTTGCACCACGTCAAACTGTGACAAGCCGTAGTAAATCAGCATCAACTGCAAATAGAGCGGCGTACTGCGGAAAAAATAGGTCACACTGCGGATCACCCATGACACCGGGCGTGGGCCATAAACCTGGCCAATTGCCATCAGCGCCGCCAACAGTAACCCCGGGACCACCGACAGCAAGAACAGTTTGGCGGTCATCGCCAGTCCGGTCACGTCAGAACCGTCGCTCCACAGAAAACTCGGTGCGGCTTCCAGGATGTTTTGCAGGTTCATCAGCGTGCTCCGGCAGAGTGTGAGGAAGCCAGCGCATAACGCCGTGCCAGCCGACTAAAGCCCCAACTGGAAACGGCGGTAATCACCATGTAAATCAGCGCCACCAGGAAGTAGAACAAGAAGGGTTTTTGCGTTGCCCGCCCCGCCTGCTCCGCCAGCCATACCATGTCCTCCAGCCCGAGGATCGACACCAGCGCCGAGGCTTTCATCAGCCCCAGCCAGTTATTGTTGATGCCGGGGATAGCAAAACTCAGCATTTGCGGCAGCAATACGCGGCGAAACACCTGGCCCGGACGCATGCCATAGGCCATCGCCGCCTCGAGTTGACCGCGTTCTACGGTAAGAAACGCACCGCGGAAGGTTTCGGTATAGTAAGCGCCAAACACAAAGCCAATCGCCAGCACGCCAGAGATAAAGGTATTGAAGCGCAACGGCCCCAACCCCAGCAGGCCAAGGAAGCCGTTAACCAGCATCTCACCGCCAAAGAACAGCAGCAGCATGATCACCAGTTCCGGGATCCCGCGTACCAGCGTGGTGTAGCCAGTCGATACCCAGCGCAACCAGCGCGGACCAAACAGTTTGATCAGCGCATTGGTCATGCCGAGCACCAGCGCCACCGCCAGTGAAACCAGCATCACGCACAGCGACAGTAACGCACCATGCGCCAGCAACGGCAAATACTCTATGACCATTCCCGGCCTCCCCTACATGACTGAATCCGGGCCGGTTTAGCCGCCGTAAATATCGAAGCTGAAATATTTTTTCTGGATCGCCTCATAGGTGCCGTCGGCGCGGATCGCCTTGATCGCCCCGTTAAGCGCATCGCGCAGCGCCGGGTTGTCTTTACCCACGGCGATACCCACGTCGGAGGAAATACTGCTGTCTTCAATCACCGGACCGGCGAAGGCAAATTTCTGCCCGCGCGGCGTATCGATAAAGCTGCTGGCGGCCTGGGTATTGTCCTGTAAGGAGGCATTAATACGTCCGGACATCAGATCCAGATAGACGTTATCCTGGTTGGCGTAAGAGACAATTTTCACCCCCTTTCCGCCCCAGTGTTGCTTGGCGTAGGCTTCGTGGATCGAGCCGGTCTGCACGCCAACGGTTTTGCCTTTCAGACTGGCGACGTCAGGCAGTAACGTGCTGCCCTTGCGCGCCACCAACTGGGCCGAACTGCGGTAATAGCGGTCGGTGAAACCCACTTCTTTTTTGCGTTCATCGGTAATGGTCAGCGAGGCGATAATGGCATCGAATTTATGGGCGTTGAGCGCCGCGATCATGCTTTCGAAAGGTTGTTTAACGAACACGCATTTGGCATGCAGTTGGGTACACAACGCATTGGCTATATCGATATCAAAACCGGTGATCTCACCGCTGGGGGCCAGCACGTCAAACGGCGGATAACCACCGTCCACGCCAAAGCTGATGGTGTCGAAGGCCTGAGCTGCCACAGGGCCGCTTAATGCCAGGCTGGTCAGTAAAACCGCTAATGTTTTTTTCATGACTGAGATCCCCGGTAAAAGTAAGTGTCAGAAACGCAGTGACAGGCAGGTCAGGCCGCCGTCCATTTTTTTAAATTCGCTGGTGTCGAGCTGAACGATCGGCATACCTAATTTTTCGATTTGGGCCAGCGTTTGCGGATAACCCTGCGGCGTGATCAGCGTATCGTTGATCCACAGCGTATTACCGGCGTAGGACTCCGCTTCCGGGATCACGATGCTGTTAAAATCGCTAAAGGCAGCATGGTGCTGGTAGTCTTCCGTCAGCAACAGGGTATTGCGACCTACATAGTTGACGATAGATTTCAGGTGCAGCCCGGCGCTTACCTCAATGGCAGTGACCCGGTAGCCATAAGGCTCTACCGCCGCGCTAAATTCGCCGATACCGGCCTCATCGGTGCGTGACGTCAGGCCGACAAAAAACTGGCGATCGACCAGCAGCACGTCCCCCCCGTCAAGATGGCCGCGTTGGCTCATGCGCACAACCGGGCGTTCCCCTTCAAACAGCGGTGCAATGGTGGCCACTTCGCCCTGACGGCTGGGCGCACCCGGATGGGTGATCACCGCTAATTCCGGCATCACAACGGCGGTGTCTTCAACAAAATGTGCATCAGGAAATGCCGGTGCAGCCGGTAACACTGTCACTTTTAGCCCCAGGCGGAGCAAGGTGTCCACATAGGCCAAAAACTGGCGGCCGGTGGTCGCGATATCCGGGGCACCCAGTTGGACGGTGGTCTGTCCGCTGGCGCAGCTATCAGCAGGGAGTCTGGCAATGGCTTGAGTAAAGTGCATGGGCGATTCTCTCGGTTGAAAAGGACGGTCACTGTTCTTCGATTATCAAACAGATAGCATCACCAATCAGGCTGAATCCACCCTCTGGCACTCGGTATTTACGCTGTTTATCACCCTCGCCACGACCTATTCCGCTGTGCTCAATGCAAAACCGGCCCGCTCACGACAGAGGGGCATGTGCGCCGGTGATGCGTGGCATCACTTCTTTCATCAGCTCAAGGAATTTACGCAAGCGCGCCGGATAATAACTGGCGTAGGGGTAAAGCAGATAGATGGGCAAAGAGGCGGCTCGCCAGTCCGGCATCAACGGCGTCAGCCGCCCCTGTTCCAGATCCTGTTTGACCACCCAGGATGACAGCATCGCCACCCCCACGCCGTTCAACGCCGCTTTGCGTATTGCATAGAGACTGTCGGTGCTCAACCGGGGTGTGATATCAAAACGGCAGGTTTCGCCACTGCTACTGTGGGTCAAGCTGACCTCATTACGATAAAAACTGTTTAGCGCCAGCCAGGGCAACTGTGCCAAATCCCCGATCTGCCCCAGTGGCGCATGCGCCGCCAACAGCTCCGGGGCGGCCACCACTATCCGCGGTACCTCCGCCAGCAGCACAGCGACCACGGAAGGATCGGTCACCGCACCGACGTGGATCGCACAGTCCACGCCTTCAGGTATAAAATCGGGCGAGTGATCGTTGAGCGTCCACTCCACGCTGGTTTGGCTATAGCGTTGCAGATAATCGCCCAGTGGCCCAATCAACTGGTCCTGACCAAAGGCATGCGGCGCCCTTACCCGCAAGACACCGACCGGCTCATCGCGCGCGCCTCGCAGTTCATCCTCCATGATTTGCCATTGCTCAATCAGCTTACGGGCATGTTGATAACAACGTTCGCCATCGTCGGTCAGCTTCATGCTGTGGGTGGTCCGCTGGATTAATTTAACGCCCAACAGTTGTTCCAGCACCTGCAAACGCCGGCTGACGGTGGGCTGTGAAGTCTGCATTTGTGCCGCCGCCGCCGAGAGGCTGCCGCTGTCGACGATACGCACCAGGGTTTGCAGCATGGCTATGCGGTCGCCATTAGGGAATAGGTTCTTATTCATACCTATTACGTATAACAGTTTTACCCGCGCGGGGGCTACAGTTTGTGGCGAATACTGGCAAAAATAGCCGCACTTAACCTTGACTGGAATAACCACCATGAGCCAGATTTCCCCCGTCACTAACACCACCGCGCCTGTCAGTGCGCTTTCCGCCAAAGTTGTCTTTCTGCTGGCTACCGGCGCCGGTGTGAGCGTCGCATCCATTTACTACAGTCAGCCGATGCTCGGCATTATGGGCAATGCATTCCACGCCGGAGTGAGTGACACCGGCATGGTGCCTACGCTGACTCAGGTCGGTTACGCACTGGGGATCCTGCTGCTGGCCCCGCTGGGCGATCGCCACGATCGTCGCCAGATCATCCGCATTAAAGGCGTGCTGCTGGCGCTCACCCTGCTGCTTTGCGGGTTTTCTTCGTCATTCCCGCTGCTGTTGCTCAGCAGCCTGGCGATCGGTCTGGCCGCTACCGTGGCGCAGGACATTATCCCGGCGGCTGCCACGCTGGCATCTGACGCCAACCGGGGCAAAACGGTGGGTACGGTGATGACCGGGCTGCTGGCCGGCATTTTGCTGTCGCGGGTTTTCAGCGGCGTAGTGGCGGAGTATTTCGGCTGGCGCAGCGTTTACCTGTTGGCGGCACTGGGTGTGCTGGCGATCACCCTGGCGATCGGGGCGGTATTGCCACGCTTTAAGCCCAATACCACGCTGAGCTACCCGGCATTGCTGCGGTCTTTAGGCAAATTGTGGACGGACTACCCGGAGCTGCGGCGCGCGGCGCTGGCGCAAGGCTTGCTGTCGGTGGCGTTCAGTGCTTTCTGGTCGACACTGGCGGTGATGCTGGCAGAACACTATCAACTGGGCAGCGCCGTCGCCGGGGCTTTTGGTCTGGCGGGGGCGGCCGGTGCCTTGGCTGCGCCATTAGCGGGGATGCTGGCCGATCGTCACGGGCCGGACTACGTAACTAAAATCGGTGCTGCCATGGTAGTGGTTTCATTCGCCCTGATGTTTCTGCTGCCGTTGCTGTCGGTACCGGCGCAACTGGCGTTGATTGCCCTGAGCGCGGTAGGTTTTGATCTCGGTATTCAGGCTACGCTGGTGGCGCACCAGACCATTATTTACGCCATCAACCCGGCGGCCCGCAGCCGCCTCAACGCCATCATGTTCACCCTGGTGTTTGTCGGTATGGCCAGCGGCGCGGCACTGGGCAGCAAGATCCTCGAAAGTGCCGGTTGGCCGGGCGTGGTGGCACTGGCTACCCTGGCGGCTGCGGGCGGACTGGTACTGAGAATGTTGGCCAAACCCGGTACCCGCGCCGCAGCCTGAGCCACTGGGTCTTATTTCGGATTAGCCGCTATAAACTGGGCCAGATTATCCTGGGTGATGATTTTATAAGGCACCCAGTGATACGGCTCGGTTTTTTGTTTTTCCAGCAGCGCCTGGGCCACCTGCACCGCGCCGGTGGCCTGGCCTTTGGCGTCCTGGAAGATGGTCAGGGTCATGCTGCCGTTTTTGATAAACTGCTGACCGTCCGGTGTACCGTCAATACCCGCCACCAGAATGGTTTTATTTTTGGCCTGGTTCAGCGCCATGATGGCACCAATCGCCATTTCATCATTGTTGGCAGCAATAGCGTCAATCGGGCGGCCATTCAGCAGCCAGCCGGACACCACGTCCACCGCTTCATTACGCTGCCATTTGGCGGTCTGCTTCTCCAGTACTTTCATGTCTTTGTACTTGGCGATCACCGCTTCCACTGCACGGGTGCGCTCACGAGCCTCTTCATTGGACAGCGCCCCCATCAGGATTGCCACGTTACCGCGGTAGTTCATTTTTTTCGCCAGCGCTTCCATTTGCATCTCACCGCCCGCCGCCGAATCGGAGCCGACATAGGCCATGGCCTTGCCCAGTTTCACCTCGGGTTTACGGTTAACGAAAATCAGTGGAATGTTGGCGCGTTCGGCGGCATCCATCATCGGTTTCACCCCCTGGGTATCGACCGGATTGAGGATAATGGCGTCCACCCCCAGGTTGATAAAGTCATCTACCTGCTGCACCTGCAGCGCCACGTCCCCCTTGGCATCGACAAACTGACCGTCCATGTTCAGCAGTTTCAACTCACTGACCATCTGCGAGCGCAGAATAGAAACAAAGTTAAGATCGAAATTGGCCAGTGCCACGCCGACCTTATAGGTTTTCGCCTGGACGCTGAAGGCCATAACCAGGCTCAGCAGAAGCAACAGCAACGTTTTTGTTTTCATGATGACATCCTGTAGGTTGAGGTTTATTTATTATTAAAATCAACGCATCACTGCTTATTCCGGGTAACAGGCCACTACCCGGCTGGCTTAGGGTTAGAGGGTGAAATGGTCGCGGAACTGTTGCAGCGCCTCGGTGCTGTCACCGGCTGCCCAACCCTCCATCGCCACCACGCCCTGATAGCCTATTTCGTCCAACGCGCGGGCGATGGCGCGGTAGTTGATTTCGCCGGTACCGGGTTGTTTTCGCCCCGGCACATCAGCCACCTGGATTTCACCGATCGCCGGACCGCAGCGGCGGATCAGTTCAATCAAATTACCCTCGCCAATTTGCGCATGATAAAGATCGAGATTCATCTTCAGCCCCGGGCGGTTAACAGCCTCCACCAGAGCCAGCGTGTCGCCGGCTTTGGCAAAGGGCGTACCCGGGTGATCCAGCGGCAGGTTGAGGTTCTCCAGCGTGAAGACTTTGTCGGCCTCCTCGCCCATCTGCGCCAACCGGGTTAGCGTCTCAGCCGCCTTCAACCACATGGCACCCGTCACCACCTGCACCGGCTTCACCGGCAGCCCTTGCGGGTCCAGGCCGGTGCCGTGCAGGTTCAAACTTGGGCAGTTTAAGCGTTGCGCCACGACCAGCGATTGTCTGGCGCTGTGCAACAGTTGGGCGATGTCCTCTTCGTCGGTCAGATTGCCGCTGAGATAGCCGGTCATCGAGGTAAAGCGCGCTCCGGTAGCCACCAAAGCATCAAGGTCTTTATTGGCCCAGTTCCAGATTTCAACGCCAAAACCGAGTGCATCAATACGCGCCACGCGTTCGACAAACGGCAGATCGAGAAACACCATTTCGGCGCAAACGGACAACTGATAATTGGCCATTATTGATCTCCCAGTTTGATCGGTTTGCCCTGCTGCACCGACGCAATACAGGCCAGCGCGATTTCCAGCGCATTGCGCGCATCCTGGCCGGTAGCTCTCGGTTTTTGCCCTTGCTGAATGCACTGAGCGAACTCGGTCAGCTCCGCCACGTAGGCGTCGTGCAGCAAGTCGGTATCCTGCCGCGAGGTCTCAATGGCGATGCCACCGGCGTGATAGCGCACGCAGTTATTCAAGTTGATATTGCCCGCCTGCAGCATGCCCTGACTGCCAAATACCTCACCACGCACGTCATAACCGTATACCGCCTGGAAATTGGCTTCGGCGGTGGCGATGGCCCCGTTATCAAAGCGAATGGTCACCACCGCCGTGTCCAGTAGCCCGCGATCCTTGAAGTCCGGACGTACCAGTGCATCCGCCAGTGCATACACTTCCACCGGCCGGGCCCCAGGGTTGAAATGCAGCAGCGTGTCAAAATCGTGGATCAGGGTTTCCAGAAAGATGGTCCACGCCGGGATCGGCGCGGGATCGCGTAACTGCGGGTCGCGCGTGACCGAGCGCGACAACTGGGTAGTGCCATTCTCCCCTGACTTGACGGCGGCGATAGCGGCGGCAAACCCGCTGACAAAACGGCGGTTAAAGCCCACCTGCAGGACCACGCCTGCCCGGTTTGCGGCGGTAATGGCGTTATCCGCTTCCTCCATCGTGACGGCCATTGGTTTTTCACAGAACACGTGCTTACCGGCCTTGGCCGCCGCTACCACCCACTGCGCATGCGTACGCGCCGGAGAAGCGATGACGACGGCATCAATGGCTGGATCAACCAGCATCGCCTGCAAATCGCTATAGGCCTCAACGCCCAGACGTTCCGCCAGCCGCTGCGCCGCCCCCGGTAACGGATCGGCCACCGCGGCCAACACTGCGCCCGGCACTCGCCGCGCCAGCGATTCTGCATGAAAGCTGCCCATGCGGCCGGCACCAATCAGACCAACGCGCAGGATTTTGGGTGAATGACTCATAGTGATTCCTTATGTGGGGTTACGCCCTCGCGGGCAACAGAGTTCATTAGCGGTATTGCAAAGGGGATGCCAGCTTGAAACGCGGGGAAATTGTGAGGCGTTGCACAGATAGGCGTAACAAAGTGACAACTAAATTGACATGTCAATTTCACATGTCAATAAAATGGACATTACATTCCAAAACGGAGTTGCCGATGCACACCGCCGCTGGCCTGATGCCAATCAAAGATGAGAGCGACCCGATCTTCAGCCTGCCGGAAGGGCCGGAAGCCGGCGAATGGGACAGCCTGTTTTGGCAAGGCTGGCAGGCATTCAACGAGGGAGGTCAGCCGGGTTGGATACGCAAATCGATCCTGCAATCCTGGCGGCGCTCGCGGGAGTACGGTATTGACCCCGATGAGTTTGTCTATCACGCACCTCCGGCAGACCAGCTACAGGCCATCCTGTTGCACAACGCCGAGCTGATTACCGTGGCGCGAAGCATCATGGAAAACCTGCTGGCCTACAATCCCGATGGGCATATCAATCTGACCGATGCCAACGGCGTCACCCTTCACTACTGCGGCGCCGACCTGACGCCGGTCGGCAGCATTCTGCGTGAAGAGGTTCAGGGCACCAACTGCACCGCCCGCTGCCTGCTGGAACAGCGCCTGGTATATGTATTAAGCGGCGAGAACTGGAAGTTGGGTTTGCGCCAACGGCATCGCCAGTGTGCCGCCGCACCGGTACGTAACGCCGAGGGCGCGATGATTGGTGTGCTGACGCTCACCGCCACGCCGGATAATTTCAATGCCCATACGCTGGGCACCGTGCAGGCGGCGGCAGAGGCCGTTGGCCAGCAACTAAAGCTGCACCGGCTGCTGGCCGAACAACAGTCGATTCTGGAAACCCTGAATGAAGGCGTCATGGTTTGCGATCGCCAGGGGCGGCTGAAAACCGTTAATCGCTATGCCCGCCAGATTTTTGACGGCCTGGAACCCGGCAATCTCTCTATCGATGAGTTGCTGCGCCCACAATCCGGTTCACTGCTGACCATGCCGTTTTGCAACGACCGTGAAATGGTGTTTATGCCGGCAGGCAAGCCCGCCCTTTCCTGCGTGATTTCCCTGATGCCCGCGCCGGATGACGGCCGGGTGCTATCCCTGCGAGAGAACCAGCGTATCCGCGCCATTACCCGCCGGGTAATGGGGGTCAGCGCCAGCTATACCTTTGAAATGATTTACGGCCACTCCAACCGCATGCGCGAGGCGATTATGCAAGCGCGCACCTGCAGCCGCAGCGACAGCACGGTACTGTTGACCGGCGAAAGCGGCACCGGCAAGGAGCTGTTTGCCCAGGCGATCCACAACGGCGGCGGGCGTTGCAATGAATCCTTTGTCGCCGTTAACTGCGGAGCCTTACCGCGCGATTTGGTGCAGAGCGAGCTGTTTGGCTACGTAGACGGTGCCTTTACCGGATCGCGCCGTGGCGGTTCCGCCGGCAAGTTCGAACTGGCGGACGGGGGAACCCTGCTGCTGGATGAGATTGGTGAAATGCCGCTGGAAGCCCAAACCAGCCTGCTGCGTGTGCTGCAGGAAAGCGAAGTGTTGCGGATTGGTGCGGCACACCCGGTAAAAGTAAATGTGCGCATCATTGCGGCCACCCATTGTGACCTGGTACAGGCAGTGGAGACCGGCGCGTTTCGGCGCGATCTCTATTACCGTCTGAACGTGCTCTCGATCCCGGTTCCGCCGTTGCGTGAACGCCGGGAAGATATCGCCGGACTGGTCAACGGCTTCATTCATAAGCTCAGTACGCGGATGAAAAAAGTCCCGCCGCAGGTTTCACCGCAGGCGATGGCCTGTCTGAACGTCTGGCCCTGGCCGGGCAACGTGCGCGAACTGGAAAACCTGGTGGAACGGATGGTGAACCTGTGTGAAGGATTACTGATCGACGTGGGCGACCTGCCCGAGGATATGCGGCGCAGGCCCCCGGAAGCGGACGCCGCCCCCTCCAGCCGACTGGAAGATAATGAACGCGCTCATATCATTCAGGTGATTGGATCCAATGGTGGTAATTTGAGGCAGGCAGCCCAGATGCTCGGGCTGTCGCGGACCACGCTGTACAACAAAATCAATAAATGGCAGATCGATTTAACGCTTTTTCGCCCCTGAGTGACGCATTGACAGCATGGCGATGGCATCCGATGATGCTGGCAATGTTACCGCTCAGGTCCAACCCATGAAAACATCCCCTGCCGTCACGATCCATTACTGCTCGCAATGCAACTGGTTGCTGCGAGCCGCGTGGATGGCACAAGAGTTACTCCATACTTTCAGCACCGATTTGGCCTCCGTCACGCTGGTTCCCGGCACCGGAGGCATTTACCAGGTAACCGTTGATGACGTGGTCATTTGGGATCGAAAAATCGACGGTGGGTTCCCGGAGGCAGCAGCGTTAAAGCAACGCCTGCGCGATCGCTGCTTCCCCGAGCGTTCCTTAGGACATGTGGATAATAAAGGGGCTAAAAGTTAAGGCATAACCGCCTGCGCCGCCTGTCGCAATTGGCCGATGGCAGTCGGCATCGCCAACCCGAAGCTCAGCAAGGCGTTGTCATCAATCACTAACAGCCGCCGTTGTTGACCCGCCGGGGTAAACGCCAATCCCGGTAATGCCCAAAGATTGGTTTCTCCGCCCAACCGTTGCAGACTGGCTTTCCCTATTACCAATAACTGCGGCGCAGCAGCCACCAACCCCTCCTGAGTCAACGACTGATAACGTGCCACCCGAGCCATGGCATTTTCCAACCCGGCGCTGCGAATGGCACCATCGGCTGCGGTGCCATTGCCTGCCCCCATGGCCGTTATCCCAGTGTGCGCCATGATGAACAGTACCCTGACGGGCAACGGGCGAGTAGGTACGGCGGCGATCTGACGCTCCAGTTCGGCCTGCAGAATTTGCCCCTCGGCAACTCGTCCCAAAGTGGCTGCAATAACGGCAATCTTTTGGTTAATCACGCCTAATTCGGGTTTGCCGGTCACCGTTACCACGTTAACTCCGGCCTGCTCAACCTGCTGCAAGGCCAATGACGGCTGTGCCAGTTCACTGGCGATCACCAGCGTGGGTTTCATCGCCAGGATCCCCTCCGCGTTGAGCTGGCGCATATAACCGACATTCGGCAATTCGCTGGCCTGCGGTGGTTGCTGGCTGGTACTGTCGCGTGCGACCAACGTTTGCTGCGCACCCAGCGCATAAATAATTTCCGTGATGTCACCGCCAATAGCTATCACGCGCTCGCTGGCGAACAGCGAAAACGGCAATGCCAACAACACGATAATCCATGATTTCATCCGCTAGCTCCTTATGGAGAAGATGACTGACACAACAGCCGTCGTTCAAAGGTGAGCGACGGCTGTTGCATTCAAGGCAGGGCTTAGAAATCTATGTTGACGCCAAGCTGGAAGGTTCTTCCCGGCATGACCGCCAAGGCATTATCGTATGCATCCTGATTGGTGGAGTCCGTGAGTTCGCGGCTGCTCAGGTAATCGCGGTATTTTCTGTCGGTGATGTTATATACACCGCCGCTCAGCTTCACATTGCGGGCCACCTGCCAGTAGGCCGACATATCGACCAGACCGTAACCCGGCACGCGCAGATACTCAGCCGTAGAGTCGGTGAGCGTTCCACCGCTGGCGTTGTTGTAGCTTTCACGGTTGGTAGCCGTTGCCTGCTTGCCTTTGACAAAGGTCGCGGTCACCGCCGCACCGTAGCGTTTTGCCGGATCATCCCACGCCACGCCCACTATCGCCTTCATTGGCGCGACGCTGTCGATATCGACATATTTGTCACCGGAGTAGCTGGACTTGGATTTACCCTGGTTATACCCCAGAGCAAAATTGGCGCTCAGGCCGTTAACCTGCTCAAACCAGGTGCCAAAATTCAGCCGGGTGCTGACTTCCCCGCCGTAGATGTAGGCCTTGTCACGGTTTTCCGCCTGATAAATGGTGTAGATATTGGAAGGCACGTTAGTGAACCGGTCTGGGCTGCTGGCACGCTGATAACGGGTATAGGCGATGAAGTTTTTATAGGTGTTGTAGAACAACGAGGTTCGCAACGTCACCCCTTCCACCACTTCCCCCTTCACGCCCCATTCCAGATTGTTGCTGGTCTCGGTTTTCAGATCGGCGTTGCCGATCAACGCGTACTGCGCCGTACCCGCGTAGCTGGAACCAAGGTTCCAGGAGCCATATAGCTGGCTGGCATTCGGGAACTGTGCGCCGCGTTTGTATTGCAGGTAGGTCATCAACCCCGGCGTAATGTCGTACTGGAAGCTGAGTGATGGCAATACCTGGGTATCGGTGTTGCTTTTGCCGTACAGCGTTTCCAGTTCGGATTCCGTCAGCACCGTGCTGCCGGTGGTCAGGCTGCTCAGGTTCTGCGGCTTGGTGCTCTGGTGAGTCACGCGCACGCCAGGTACCACGGCAAAACCGTGCCCGTCCAGATCAAACTGGACCCGGTCCTGAACAAACCCGCCCAACACGTAGCTGCGGCTGTCTGACTCCGGCTGCATGATGGCGGTAAATGCACTGGGGGCAGGCTCTTCACGGAAGGGACGCTCGGTATCGGTGATCCGCCCATTGAGCCCACCGCTCAACGTATGCCGACCCAGAGTTTTGGCGATTTGCGTTTCAAAACCGTAGGTGTTGACGTTGTAGTCGGAGTAAACCCGTTCCATGCTGCCGGTACTGGTCGGCATGTAGGTGTTGTCGTGCGCCTGAGTTTGCTGGTAATAAGCTTTCGATGTCAGGGTGTCGACGTAATCATTGAACGGCGTCCATTCATCTTTCAGGCTGATACCCCAGCGGCGCGTATTGCTCTGCTGCTGGGCGGTACCAAGAATGGCGCTGCCGGCCGAGTTCCAACTGTCGTAATGGGTGTGGTTGGTTTTGTCGTAATAATCCACCGTACCGGTGAGTTTATGTTCGTCACTCGGCTGCCAGATGCCGGAAGCCATCAACGCGTTGGAATGCCAGTTGGCCGGATAAGCCTGGTGGGTACCGCTGTTGTTACGCGTTTCCTGACCATCGCGGCGGCTATAAACAAACACCCCGCGCAGTTGTTCATCACCCGCTGCTGCGGTAATGCCGTTATGCCAGCTGCGGTTAGCGGAGTCATAATCGCTTTGGTAACCAAAATAGGTCGGCTTGGTCGGTGACAGGTACTGGTCCGCCGACTTCGGTGAAAACGACACCGCACCGCCGATGGAGGTGTTGCTACGTTCGGTTGAAGTGGCCCCTGACTCGATGTCCACCTGACCATACATATAGGGGTCAAGATAGTCGCGGCCAATGCCAAAGGTGTTGAGACCGGCACGGCTGACATAGCTGCGCCCGGTGGCATCCGGTTGTGGAATGCCATCGACATCCAGCCCGACACGGTTACTCTCAAGACCACGGATGTTATAGCCGGTGTAGCCACTGCGATCGAACCCGCTTTTGCCTGAGGATGAGCCGCCACTAACGCCGGTGGCGCTAATCAGCGGTTCATAGCGCATAATCGAACCGAAATCATTACCGCCCTTTTCCTGCATATCCTGCGCAGAAATTGTGGTGAGGGTACCGGCTCTCTTCTCAATCACCGGTGCAACAACCGTTATTTCCTCTTCATTTTGCGTGGTCTTTTCTGTTAAGTTTTTCTTTACCTCGGCATTCACGTTAAAGGCGGTGGTGAACAAGGTTCGCCACAGGAAAGACTGTCCGATAACTCCCCGGTAATTAAAGGTTTTGCGCATGTGTTGGCCCTGCAGTAATTATTAGTATGCGCTCGCAGTTGCTTCGTCTCCCGGTGGTTTTCCGGGATAAATGATATTAATAAAAAGTAATAATGCTTAAAGAAAGGTCTTTCTGCGTAGACTTGATGGAACAGATGATAATGATAATGCTTATCATAAGCAATATCGATATGACCCTATTAAATCTATTGCTGGGATATTCCTCAATTTTTACGAAATCCTTACGAAGTGACGCAGGTACCGGGTCAGAGAGACGACTGTCAGGAGGGATGAAGAACAAAGACCTTAAAAAACGGTGGGCATATCCCACCGTTGCAAATTTAAACAATAAAGTCAGTGGCCGTATTGGCTTGCCCTACAATATTAACCAGAAAGTCCGGGGCAGCCTGGCCAGTTATATTTAGCGCTAACTCACTTAAGTTACTTTGTGAATTATAGGTTAGCAGTGCTTCCCCTGCCTGGCCGCTGAAACTGTCGACGAAGTGAATAAAGTCTGTGCCTTTATCGCCATGATTAAAGAAGGACAGATCAATCTTGTCGATGCCGGTTTCAAAGTCCATGATCTTATCCGGTGATTTGATTGGCGAGTCACTCACCGCCGCGAAAACAAAGATATCTTTGCCGCTGCCACCGAATAGCTGATCCTGTCCGCCGCCACCGTAAATAACGTCATTGCCCGCACCGCCATGGAGAATATTGGCCGCATCATTGCCGACAATCACATCATTCCCTGAACCCCCAATGGCATTTTCAATGATGGCGCCCAGAGCGATGGAAACGTTGCCGGTCAACCCGCCGACGTCAGAGAAGGAGCCTTCCGTCAGGTTGATGCGTTGGTTCTGCGTATAGCCCGAGAAATCAAGCGTATCGTTGCCGCCCGCATCCCAAACGGAGAACACCAGCTTCTGGTTGCTGTCCGTCAGCGTGTAGAAATCCCGGCCAGTATTGGAATTGAACCCGTACACCGTATCCCCGGTGCGCATAGTGGTATTGGCGCCATAGAGATACTGAATAGCGGCAATATCGTCAACCAACGGTGCGGCAGCATAATGGCCACCGTTATCACCGCCGGTAACAGCTTCATCCCAATAGCTCATCACGCTGAACTGGCGGGTATCCTCGGCATAACTCGCCATACTATAGTTGGGTGGATTATTTTCATCGGCATTATATTTGCCAGGATGATCCAGTCCCAACGTATGCCCCAGTTCATGGGTGATACTCAAACGCCCGTAGTTACCCAATTCAGGGTGCAGGTTGGCGTAAACCCCATCCCGGGCATCCTCATACTTGTAATTGATATTGAACCAGCTTTGACCATCGGTATTATGCCCGCGGTAGTCGTTGCCGGCACCGCTAAGAGGCTTAATCGCGTAGGCCTGGCCGTCGCCCTGATAATTACCAAAGGTAATGTTGGACTTTTGCCCTGAGGCTACCTCAACAAAGTTAAGGTTTGCCACATCCGCCCAGGACTGCAGCGAGAGCTTGGCCTGCGCCTGTTGATCGGCAGTGAAGGCGCTAAGGCCGGTGTCCTGGTCAGCGAAACGGGTATTTAAATTATTCTGATTATAATCCCAATCCGGGAAGGAATAAGTCACAGTAGCGCCTTGACCGGTAACATGAATACCATTCCAGGTCTGCTCACTGCGCGCTATTTGTTTACCGGCCTGTTCCACACCAAAAGAAGGCTTATTATTAAGGGTTAATCCATTACCTCTGTTATGGTAATTCAGCAAATCATTAACGCTGTCCCAACCGCTTGCTTTTCCATTCAGGGAATTTTCCATCTCCATCTCCATTCGATTAATTCATTTCCGTTATATATAATTCTCTCTCGATATAAAGGATTATCGCCATGTTATTCTGCGACATTTAAATCCTAGTATAATTTCAAGATAGCTCAATATATATTGGCAAAATAAATCACGCCGGAGTAAACCGCTATAAAAGCACCTTATAACAAGAGGGAATTAACCCCTCGGCCAGAACAGCTACAGTCCCGGTGAAATCCCCCTTAATCGCGCCACGGTCACTTGCCATTTGCCGGGCCTGTTGCGTTATACTGTGCCCCACTTTTTGTAACGAACTCAGATGACTATGGAACGCTTTCTAGAAAATGCCATGTACGCCTCTCGTTGGCTGCTGGCGCCGGTTTACTTTGGCCTGTCGCTGGCCCTGTTGGCGCTGTCGATAAAATTCTTCCAGGAGATCATCCACGTTCTGCCAAACATATTCGCCATCGCAGAAGCGGATTTGGTTCTGACGCTGCTGTCGTTGATCGATATGGCACTGGTGGGTGGATTACTGGTGATGGTGATGTTCTCGGGCTACGAGAACTTTGTTTCGCAACTGGATATCAGCGACGACAAAGAAAAACTGAGCTGGTTGGGGAAAATGGACTCCACCTCGCTGAAGAGCAAGGTGGCCGCGTCGATTGTCGCCATTTCTTCCATCCATCTGCTGCGAGTGTTTATGGATGCCAAGAACGTGCCGGACAACAAGCTGATGTGGTATGTGATCATCCACCTCACCTTCGTGCTTTCCGCCTTTGTGATGGGCTACCTCGATAAACTGACCCGCGATAAAAAATGATCCCCGTTAGCCGTCACCCTCTGTTGGCGGCTAATCACTCCCCTTCCTGCAAAAAATCCCATTAATCAATAAATTGAATTATATTATTAATATCTATTATTAGTAACCTTGTCACTAAAAGGCCCCTGTTTACCAGCCTGATCATTTTCATTTAGTGCATCTGATGATAATAACATTATAATGTTATTACACTTCGACAGGCACAAAAGCCGGCGTAAGCTGAGCTTCGTCCCGCTGACAGGACCCAAATCAATCATGCCGCTGAATGGTAAACCTATACAGTTTCAGGACGTTCAATCTATCCTGCCACACCGCTTTCCCTGTCTGCTGGTTGACCGCATCCTGCCTGACGGCACCTCTATTGCCGAAGGCCGCCTAAGCGCCATCAAAAATATCACCGCCAATGAACCGACCTTTTGGACCGGCCACCATCAGACTACGGTGTTTCCCGGCATATTAATGGTAGAAGCGCTGGCACAGACCACTGGCCTGTTGGCCCACTACTTTCTTAGCCCGTTGTTGCCCGGCGAGCATTACTACTTTGCCGCTATTCATCGTGCCCGTTTCTATCGTTCGGCCCGGCCTGGCGATCAACTGCGCATGGAAGTCGCCTTTGTCCGACAACGCTCCGGCCTTGCCCGCTTTACCGGCCGTGCCACGGTTGATGGCCGCCGTATCTGTACCGCCGAGTTTATGTGCGCCCGTAAGTAACACCGCCGTTTTGATGGAGGCTTAACGAAATTACTATGTCTTTGGTTGATAAATTGCTCAATAGTCTGGATTTCTCGCCTCGCGGTCAGGTGATCGCCCGTGAGCAGGATCACTGCGGCGAAATTATTGTCTCTGACCACAAGGGCTACCGGACCCTGCGTTTTGACGGCATCTGCGAGCAGAGCAAAATGTGCATCGACGCGCCACAGGTACCGGTTCACAACTACATCAAAACCATGTTGATGGCGGTGGCCTGGCAACCGCCTTCATCTGCATTGATCCTGGGTCTGGGCGGAGGGGGGCTGGTGCGGGCGCTGCATGCCTATGACTCCAATATGCTGCTGGAAGTGGTGGAACTGCGTGCGGCGGTGATCTCTGTTGCCCAAAGTTACTTTACCTTGCCCGCTGACGAAACGGTGATATTGCACTTGGCCGATGCGGCCGATTTTTTACGGGCTGCGGTAACGCGACACTATGATTTGATTTTCTCGGATCTCTACAGCGCCTTCAGTATGGATCCGCAACAGGGTACGCAAACCTTTCTTCAGCGCTGTGCCGGACGACTTTCACCGCAGGGTTGGTTAGTGCTGAACTACCATGAAGTGCCCGATCAAAACTCACTGCTGTACCACAGCCTGCACCGGGTGTTTAACACCGTGTTGTACTGCGTGGCACCCAGCGGCAACGTGATTATCTATGCGACACCGGCCGAAATCGAGACGCCGTTAAGCTTATTGCGCCGTCTGTCCGCCGAGATTGGCCCGAGCTTTAACTGCGATCTCCGCTTCCTGTCACGCAAGATTGAACGGTTGCACTTTAGCTGAGGCGGTATGGCCGCCTGACGATTATCATTTGATTATTATTCTCTGGAGTCACCATCATGGAAAAGAAAACGGCACGTCTGACCGTACTCATTGATCCTGACAAGAAAAAAGCGTTGGAAGACTTGTGTCTGCAACAGGACGTCACCCCTTCTCAGGTGATCCGCCAGCTCATACGCGACTATCTGCAGAAACACCAGGTGGAGTATCCGAGCCAGCCGACCCACTCTAATCCACGTGTGGATAACGCCTGACGTCAGATGGCGCTCGGTTGGCGCCATCTGAAAGTGCAGCAGTGATTACCCCTTGCGTGCCTCGGCAGAAAAACCATGCCGTTTGGCCGTCATTGTGAGCGCCAAACCGCCAAGTATCAGGACCAGCGCTACCCATGGGAAGGACACTGCGCCGAAGTGATCAAGCAATAGGCCACCGAAAATACCGCCGACGGCAATGGCGCTGTTCCATATAACCACGTTCATCGCCAGCGCGGCGTCTGCGCCTTCACCGGCAGTGTCCGCCAGTGCGGTCTGCAATAGCGTCGCCGCCCCACCAAAACTCAACCCCCATAGCCCCAACCCGACATAGACCGCGGCCGCTGAATAAATGCCGATACCCAGCAGGAACGTCGTCACGGCGAACAGTGCCAGGCTGGCCAGCACCGCCTTTCGCAAATGGCGATCAACCACCCGACCGGTGAACCAAATACCCGCCAGTGCCGCCAGGCCAAAAACAAGTAACACGGCGTCAACCTGGTTAGCCAGCCCTGCTGGCGTCACCAACGGAGCCACGTAG
This sequence comes from Serratia sp. BW106, assembly GCF_002607755.1. Lineage (NCBI taxonomy): Bacteria > Pseudomonadati > Pseudomonadota > Gammaproteobacteria > Enterobacterales > Yersiniaceae > Serratia > Serratia sp. BW106. The sequence goes on along the minus strand of NZ_MCGS01000003.1, from coordinate 201,672 downwards.
GTGTAGAGAATATTATGCGCAAACATCCACAGCATGACGACGCCCAATACCGATCTGACACCCGGAGTGATCAGAACCTTATACAGCGGCATCCGCTGTGGCCCCGCCTGGCCAGGATAATCCGGCACCTTTGCCAACACCCAAACGATTAATGCCAGCGTCATCAAAGACATCACACCAAAAGCACTGCGCCAACCCACCACCGCCCCCAGCCATGTTCCCAGAGGGACACCCAGCGACAGCGCGATTGGCGCGCCAACCATAGCCACCGCCATCGCTTTTCCCTGCAGATGAGGCGCCACCATTCTGCGCGCGTAACCGGCAAGCAGGCTCCAGGCCAACCCTGCTGCCGCTCCGGCAAAAAAACGCGCAGCCAGCGTGACAACATAGCTGGAGGAAAGTGCCGTGACCGTGTTGAAGACAAAAAAACCGCCAATGGTCAGCAGTAAAACATTACGTCGACGCCAGCGTTGAGTGGCAAGCGCCAGGGGAATGGCCGCCAACACAGACCCCAACGCATAGGCGGTAATCATCTGTCCGATCAGCGAGGGCGACACCTGTAAACCGGGAACCATCTGCGGCAATAAACCCGCGGGTAAGGTTTCGGTGGCGATACAGATAAAACCGGTCATGGCCAATGCCAACAGCGCCGCCATCGGCAATCGCTGTGCCTGAACGGGTATCTCTTTGTCTTCAATACAACTGATAGGGGTCTGGCTCATCAATAACCTCATTATATATCGATCGGTATAAATATAGTTGACACTTATCCGTACCCGTGAGTTCATCACGCGAATTGATTTATGTATCGAATGGTATAATAATGCTAAGCGGGTATCATCTGAGTGTCAATAACATTCATATCGATCGGTATACAACTAACAAACCTGGAGACAGCTATGGCACAAATGGGCCGCCCTCGCCGCTTTGATCGCGACCAGGCCGTGCAGCAGGCACTGCATCTTTTCTGGCAGCACGGTTATCAGTCCACCTCTCTGGCACAGCTTAAGGCGCAGATCGGTGGCGGCATTACCGCACCCAGTTTTTATGCTGCCTTTGGTTCCAAAGAGGCGCTGTTCAACGAGACGGTGTCCTGCTATCTCAATAGCTACGGGCGGGTTAATGATGCGCTGTGGGATGATTCACTGCCGCCCAGAGAAGCGATTGAAATTTCCTTGCGCCGCTCGGTTAAGATGCAATGCGAAGACCATCATCCCAAAGGCTGTATGGTAGCTCTGGCGGTGATGTCCGGCAGCTCGGATGAGCATGCCGCGGTGCTGAAACCGCTGACAGACTCCCGCCAACGCACCTTGAACGGTTTTAGTCACTGTATTCAACGGGGCATAGCGAGCGGGGAGTTAAGAAAGCAGATTGATCCTGCGGTTATCGCCACGCTGTTCGACAGCTTTCTGTTGGGCGTTTCGACGCTGGCACGGGACGGCGTCGACTACCCTGTGCTGGATAACGCCGTCACGGTATTGATGACGGTTTGGGATACTAACGCCCATGCCTGATGGCACCTGATCTTAAGTGTTTACCGGACCCAATCCGGCGAACACTTTGGCAAATCATCTCACCGCTACATCATTAGCAAGGTATAAATATCATTACCGATCTATTGTGATGACTATTTCAACTGTTTAATCATTTATTCACAACCTTTATGATTAAAGAAATTCCCACGCCAAAATTAATTTCTTGGCTAAGCGTTTTTGCTTATTTTGACAACCGTAAAAAGGCTTACAAAACCGACCTGCTCAATGCCTTGATTTAATGAAGTTAAAAATCAGAATTAACAAAATAAAAACAATTCCCTCCTGTTTATTTGATTCTTTAAATAATTTTTCCTTGGTTTTGTTAACGCGGTGATTTGCTTGATTATCTCGAACACAACAAAAAAATACTTCATTTATTTTTAAGTGTCAGTTGATTTTTTAGTCGCCATTGCTATTGTTGAAGATGAGTAATTCATCGCTCCCGACCCGACAAATAAATCCTATTTTTATACTCACAAATGTATAAGGACCTGACTATGCCCATTAAAAAATACGTCATTCTTGACAGCAATCCGGCTGCTGTTGGGAATGATGACTTTATTCTATTAGGTTTGAAAAATGAAGGTTTTGCCCGAGGTTGTCCGATGTTATTTGGCGGCACTGCGGATGCAAAAGATGGCCCGGTTGATGGCAAGAACTTTGCCTTAAACGTGATAAAAAGAGAAACCCTGGAAGAAACCCTGAAAAATATTGAAGTAGAACAGGTTGTTCGCTATAAGGTTTTCCCCAATGATATTATATTCTATACCAGCAAGGTATTTCTCTTCACCGGAAAGGTAGCGCTTGGCGGTGAGTTCGCCTGGATACGCAAGGTCAGCAAAGGTAAATTGAAAGCTTATTTCAAAAGTAAACCCTCCGCCACCAAAGATATGTTTGCTCAAGAGCTGTATAACATGACTGCGGATCCTGATGTCGACCCTACCGATGCCCAATTTGCAGAATATCTGGGTTCCGATACCCTGAGCGCTATTTATGCCTATTGCAAAGAAACCTGCAAATAAATTCATAGGTTATTAACACCAAAGCCTGATTTATCTCTGTCTTGCTTTTCGCATGTTTATGTCTGAAACTTATTGGGTGCTGATATTATGATCACACAAGGTTATACTTCAGATGAAAAGACTATTGTCAAAAGTGTCATCAGCAAATATAGCAATGCCGGCCTGTTTATTATTCAGCCCGGCGACCCTTTGCTGGTCAGCTTTTACGATATTCAATTAAAACTGGCCGGCCTTGCCTCAGGCAATACTCCGCAGTTTACCCAATGCTGGCAACAGGCAAAATTGCGTAAACGCAGCGCCGGCCGGTTGAGCGAAGCCAGTGACGGCGCCGCCCAACCGGTGTACAGCATTGTCCGGCTCGACTCCACCGACGGCAGAAACTACCGCGCCGATGCCATTGGCTCCCTGCCGGTGTCCGCAGCCAATGTGACGCAAACCCTGGGTTTGTTTGACGCTGAAGCGACCAATGTCGGCGCGGTGAATTACAACCAGGCTTATGTCTACGCCGCAGACTGCACCCTTAGCGCCAGCGGGGTCTATCCGGGTAGCCAGATTGCTGCGGATTATCCGGTCACGGTGATTTATACCTTTGCCCAAACCATCAACAACAATACGCTTTACGGCGCGGAAATTATTACCAGCCAGAGTTACCCTAAAGATATTTATAATGAATCACCGCGGAGCATTAACAATCCAAACGAAATAAAAATTTGTTTAACCCGCGATGAAGGTGACTGCGATTACCGCAACACCTATGATGGTTCTGTCAGGGTGCCCATTAAAGGTAATATCACCTATCTCGGCCAAATTGAGCTCAGCGGCGGTCGGCCGATCAACGCCAGTAATAGTATTTATTTAATTCGCACCCGCGCTGGCGGCGATCCTGTCACGCCATTCGGTGATTATAATATTTTCAACTCACCCAACACCCGAATTAATGGTAACAACATTGCCTGGGATCTGGACTGGCTAAGGTTCAATCAGGTTGATTTTGAGTCTGGCGAATGGGTTTATTATGTCTTCAAGGTGATTCTTAACGTCGACGGAAAAAGTATTGTCAGCTTTATTACCAATGCGCCTAAAAACCTTGAACCCGACCAGCGATTTTTAAATACCGTACAGTTAAAGCCGATGCGTATTGTTTACGGTTGCCTGGCCGAAGATACAAAAATCCTGATGCAGGATGGCAGTGAGAAACCCATTTCAGCCATCAGTATCGGTGAAATCGTGTTATCGAGAAATAATCAACTGCTAAAGGTTGAAGCCGTCACCAGCGGCCAGGAACACCATTATATTGAATTCACCCTGCGCAATGACAAAGGAAAAATAACGAACATTACTGCCAGCCGGGGGCATCCTTTTATTACTTCTTCAGGCGTAGTGATAGCCCGTGAATTAAATCATGCTACTAAATTAATCACCCTGGACGGTGAAAGCGAAATCATAAGCCTGGTGCAACAACAAGGTAATCTGAAGGTATATAACCTGCAATTGTCCGCCGAACCATCCGCTGACAATGCTCTTTACGACGATAACACCCTGTACGCTAACGGTATCCTGGTCGGCGATATCCAGATGCAGCGCATCTATGAGGATGAATATTACCAACGTCCGGCGAATATCCTGAACAAACTGCCAAAAGAATGGCATCAGGATTACCAAAACCATCTCAACTCGACGGGTAAATAACTTATGTATCAGGGATACCCGGACTTTCAGCAGATTATCATTGCCGATCGGCACAGGTTCATTGCGGCCTATCAGCAAAATGATGCCTATTTTTTATACCCGGCATCCCTCACCATTTTGGCAGCGGATCCCTTGGCGTTCTCGCTGGATATTGTTCGCAGTCCCAGCACCGACAGTATTTACGGTTGGCTGAATTTCACCACCGAACTGCAGTATGCCGGTGACCAAAGTCTGGCGGACTTCAAACAACAGCACCCGGATAAAGCGGTGAAAGTGCTGCCCGTGTTGCCTGCCAGCCTGGGCTTTGACGTACCGATTGAGTATCACAGCGCCCTCAGTGGGCAAAGCTATGACCCGACCTGGTATTCGGCACAGTGCATCCAGTTTATTATTTTGCTGAACTCGGCCAGCACTCAACTGATCGAGAAAACCCTGCTCAATGAGACTATCGGCTTTAATGCCCGGCTGGACGGTTTTGTCGAAGGGGTCTCACCACGGCTGGCGTACTCCGTCGAGTTTGATCCCCGGGAGCTGATACTGGCATTGGCCGCCGGAGTCAAAGGCGCGCAGCCTGTTGGCGATGATCGGGTGGCCTTCGACTATGGTCTGCTGACGCAATATCTCTACCAGAATATTGCGCTGCTGCCGCTGCAAATCAGCCCGCCACTGCCAGTGAGCGATCCCGAGGGAAACCTGCTGTTCAGTCAGACGTTGCTTGACCGTCTCTACAATTTGCGGGGTACACCCTACGCCGGTCCGGCGTCCAGTAATACGGCGATGATCGCACTGAGTATTCCAGCGCAAGGTGGCCGGGTGATCTTCATGCTCGACACAGTGGTACTGAGCCGACGTCCGCTGTGCTTCATACTGGATCCTTTTGCCGCCGCACAGCAAATTGCCAAGGTCTCACCTGATACCATTATTCACCGCACTACAGCCCCGCCATTACCGCCGGGCGAACGGGAAATCGATGTCTTTTACGTCTTGCCGCTGGGACTGAAAAGCAATGTTTCTATCGATATTCAGCTGACTGTTCCAGCCGGAGGTATTTACCCGCAGGAACAAACGCAAACCCAGCGACTGAGTCCGGACCAGAGCCGGCTGACCTTCAAGTTTCTTACCAGTTCGCTGGAGCCAGCCCCTTTTTTCTACCAAATCCGGGTTAATTATCCGCAGGAAGGAAGCTGGCACACCCTGATCGGTGAACGACGCCCCTGCGCCGAACGGGCGCTGGTACTGGATTACGCCGCATTGCCCTGCCCATTCCTGACCATCAGCCTTGATCCGGGTTTCGCCAAGGAGAGTCGGATTGGCGGTATCTATCATTCTGCCGGTTGGCGGCAGGACTTGGCCTTAACCGCAGCAGAGCCTTATTTCAGTTGCCCGGTTCTCGGTGACGAAACCTTTATTGAAGCAACGGCTTACCAGTTGGCCGCTGGTGGAGTCGTGCCGCTACCGATGCCGATTACCCAGGCCACCACTATCGGGGCTTACAGCTTCCCGCAGTTTGGCTCACAGCGAGCGCGGATCACCGTCACTCTGCCCGCTGAAATGCTCAAAGTCGCATTGACCTTTCAGCCGGAAAGCCAAAGCCGCACCACGGAGCACACCTTTACCCACCAGCAGAACAGCTACGACTACCCCTGGACGGTCACTTCGATTTTTGCCAGTGGGTTTCGCTACCAAATCAGCACCGGCCCATGGTCGGCCTATGTGACCGGCGATCAAACGATTGATGTCAAAGGTGAAAAATGAACACTGAAGAACTGAATCCCCAGCAGACGTTACAAAACTTTTTCCTGCTTGGCAGAGCCCTGGCCTTCCACGACCAAACGCAGCCACCGGGGTGCTATACCTACGGCAGTTATACTCCGCAGGTGGTGCTGGACGGCCCGGGCGGTAAAATCAGTGCGCTGCATTTGCTGACCAGTCCGGGCGGCGGTCTGGCGACCTTTATCGCGCCCAACCTGCCGGTCGACACGGCGGCAATTGAGGCCTATATCCGCCAGCATTTCATTCCGGCACCCGGAAAAATCAGCCTGGAGCAAGGCGATATCCGCCAATCGCTGTTCCTGCGTTTTATCCGCCAGCCAGAGTCAGACAGCTATAACGTCGAGTTTGAACTGTCCAAAATGCCGCTGACCCACACTGAGTCAGGCCTGCTGGACAGCGCCATTCGCGGAGCCAAGAGCCAGGTTTATCTGGTGACCCACAGCCGCTTCAGCGTCAGCAGCCGCGCCACCGCCAGGCTGGAGGCCGACTGGGTGGCATTTTTAACCCTGGCCTTCAACGAACAGGCGCGCCAACCGGAAGTTATCGCCATCCTGCTCAACCAGCAGATCGACGCCGGGGTGATCGCCCTGTTGGAACAGTTCGACAACGCCCCCTCGGAACAGACCCGCGAGCTGGTCAGGAATTCGTTGGTGAAAACCGCGTCACAACTGGTCAGCAACACGCTGCGTAACATCCACTCGATAGATGAGATCCCCAGCAAGCTCAATTATGACGTCAGCTACAGCAATAGCGTGCCGCAGCGCTATTTGCTGGCGCAGCAGCAGGATGTTGCCACCCTGCTTGGTCAACTGCCTGCCGACAGCATAATCACGTTCACGCCGACGCCATTGCCTGAACCCACTCGGCCGGACAAACCCGTCAAGCACCGCGAATGCGTGGTGAGTCTGGGGTTCAACCCCAAGAGTTTTAACATCATGTCGATCGAGCTGCGCTATGCCCAGTCGCAAACGCCGATGCAGTGGCCCAGCTTCCCCCCGGTCACATTGAAAACCACTGATGAGGTCAGCGATATCACCCTCAAAGTGACGTTTTCTGATTACTCCAGCTATGAGAATCAACTCCACTGGCAGGACAACATCGCGCTCACTCCGCAAGACCTGGGGTTTTACAGCGTGCTGTTTGAAGCCGAACACCTGAAGGCAGAGTTTAAAACGGTCAGCGGCACCGCGAGCTATTCGCCGGCCGGCCAGGGGAAAAAACAAAACTTTAGCTTTTCGTTCAGCACCCAACAGTGGCAAGCCAACTGGTGGATCAATGCCCATGCCAACGGATTAAACGGTCGCATTGACTACCGTTGGCAAGGAAAAACCGCCTCGATATTCCCCAAAACCTACGACTCTGGCCCGCTACAGGCCAGCGCCAGCCCCGTCAAACTGCAATACAACAAGTGATATAAACAAGAGGAACACCCTATGTTAACCACCGCTTTGCAGCAATCGGTCAAAATCCCTACGGATAAATATCTGGGTATTAAGGAATATGCCTTTACCTGTTATGGCGACAGCATTGATAAGAATACTTTCTATGTGGTGCCCGAGATCCCGGTGTTTGTCGCCAGGGATGCCAAAAGCCCCTATTTCATGTTCTACAAGTATCGCAGTGAAGACACCCAGGGCGGCTATGCGCAATTTACCGTGATGCTGCCGCAGCCTGATTCGGAGATGAAAAGCAAGATCAGCATCGAGTTGCTCGGCAAGCTTAAAGATCCGCTGATCGCGAAATCCACCCTGATCGTCAAGTATGTTCAAGCCGAGCAGGCCTCGGTGGCCGATCCTGAAAATGCGACCAAAAAAGCCGCCATGGATACCGCGTTGCGCAATACCAGCCTGAATGACGACCAGGCCGCCAGATTTGTCGCGTTGTATGACGCCAACAAAGGCAATGACCAATTCGTGCTGGAATTGACGCCGACAGAAATCAGGTTGGAAGTTCCGAGACTCACCTCGGCACAGGCCTCATTGATTCTGGACAGCAACGAGAAGTTCTATCGTCAAATCCCCACCACGCTGTCGCCATCAGGCCTGGGGGATAACAACACCGTGTTCAGCCTGTCGTTGACCGGTGAAGGTGCCACCCTGTTCGAACAGGTGTTGAAAGGCACCGATAAAAACTCCAGCGTAGGTATTCGCTTCGACTTCAGCCTGGATGCCTCCCTGCCGGCCGCCAAAGTCACCGTCAGCTACGACAGTGAGATCACCAAGTCGGTAACGCAAAGCATCAGCTACCATACCTGGTCGGCCGATGAGAAAAAAATTGAGCGCGAATATATCGAAAAAGGCGCGATCAAGATCGACGTTCAGGTCGGGCTGACCGCAGCAGAAATGGGCATGTCACCTGATCAGTACATCAAATGGAAGGACGGTCTGACCGCCTGGGGTCAGAAACAGGTCGAACAGATTTTAAGTAGCCAAACCGGGTTGGACATGAGCCTCGAGTTGCTTAATGACGCCGACGGTTTTGATAAATTCAAATCCAGCCTCAGCGAAACCAAAAGCTTTACTCGCGTCTATGAAGAAAACTCGGTGGTCTCCTTCTCCATTGCGCCACAGACCCAGTTGCCGTCGATCCAATCCATCGTCGGCGAAGCCAATCTGAAAGAGTACTTCAAAGAGTACGATCTCAACGACCCGTTCTATCAGTACATCCAGCCCGAGTTTTTTGTCACTCAGGATCTGGCGAAATACAACGTGGCCAATATCGTGGTGACCGCCTACTACGACAAAGACAACCAGAGCACCCTGCAGTTTTCCCCTGGCGACAGCGGAGCAAAAAAAACCGGCAAATGGTTTATCAAACCCGAGTTGGGCCGCGCATTTAAATACTCCTATACCGTCAACTTCACCGGTATGCAGGCCAAACCCTACCACTCTGGTGACCTTCAGAGCGATCAGGATCTGATTATCTCCATCAACGTGGCCGAATGCGGCATCGTTTATGCCGACATTGCTACGCTGCTTGACCCTATGGGCTGGAAAGTCTTCAGCCAGGTGGTGATCAAAACCCAATATTCCGATCCGGATAAGGGGGTCAAACTCAAGACCAACAGCCAGGTGGTCAATGAGTCGACACTCCCTCAACCCTTTATTTATCCGATTGGCGTCGATGTGGATAAACCGATTTATTTCTCCACCGATTACCAGACCCTGGATGGGGACAGTCTGACCTACATCCCCAACGGCGTTGAGACCAGCCCGCAGCTACCGGGTTATGGGCTGATCCGTGGCCACCAGATTTTGGTCGCCAATGCTCTACCGAAAACGCAGAAGTACACCATTATCTTCAAACCGACCCAGAAAGACGTCACGTTGATCACCTATGAAATGGTGGTGTATTACCCGAAATGGGACTTTACGCAGTCCCAATCCCTGGCCCTGACCGAGTTTGATCCTAAATCCCTCACCCAATATCTGACCTTCGATCTGATGCAGGTGGAAAAAGGCAACGAGGTGAAGATCCATTACGTTTCTACGGTGTATTACGGGGCTGACAATCTTGAAAAAACCGTCGAGAAGGATGTGACAGGAACCAGCACCATCGTGGTGGTGACTTTCTGACGCGCTGAGCCCCCCAGGGCAAAGCTTCTTTGCCCTGATTCACCTTCATAAAATGGAATGGTCGCTATGAACACTCAGGTCGTAGTGCAAAACATCTGTTTTATCCGAGCCGACCCGGACAGGCCGATTTATTATTATTGCGCGGCGGCGCCGGGCATTAGCGTTATTGACGATAACCAGCCCGCCGTCCAGCTACAGATATTTAGAAACAGCAGTCAACCGGCCACGGTTTACTATGCCATGCTGTCGTTGCAAACCCAGTTGAGCAGCAGTCCCGAGGCCGCCCGTGCCGCGGCAGCCGCCAGCCCGGACATGCCGCACGACGCGGTCTTATTGCCGTTGCAGGCGATCGGCTGTACCGCCACGCTGAACATTCCCGGCTTTATCGCAGGCCAAACCAGCAAGACCTCCTTGAGCGAGCAGCTCAACTGTTATCTGCTGGCCAAACTGGCCACGGACAGCAATATCGCCCTGCTGGCCAGCCTGATGGCCACACCGGCCACTGCGCCGATTACCATCAGCTACAAAATTGACTACCTGCAACAACTTCCTCCGGCCACCTTTGAACTGGAGGCCCGCTGGGACCAGGTTTATCAATTCCTGCAACAGTCGGTCGGTTTTAACCTGCTGTTCTTTTCCGTCGATATCGAAAAAACCTCGGCGCAGCTGATCAGCGAAAAAGTGGTGACCATCAAAGTCAGAGACACCGATCCTGATGGCCACTTCAGGCAGGCCACAGCCGAATTGACGCAGATCCTGACCGGCGAGTTTTTTACCCCGGTGTTTGCCGAAGTGCCACAACAAGACAAACCCCAGGCCGGTTTTTACCTGCAACGACTGTCGGTTGAGGATATTGACCAGCGACGTTTAAGCGGAAAACTGACGGAAACCACGGTGGTCAAACGCTCGCTTTATCCGCAGGCGCTGTTTGCTGAACTGGTCGCCGGTACCGACTATCAGGCCGATCGGGTGATCAGCCAAAGCGATCTGCAGGATGATTTCTTCGCCCACCGCGAGGTCCGGATCAATCTGTTGTCCGACGAACTGGACGATAACGTTCAACTGGTGATGGTGCGTCTGCGCTATGGCCCGGACAACAAGCAATACACCTTCCGCCAGGGCGATACCAAACCGAAAATCTTCAGGTCACCCAGTATTATCGACCCACAAACCGGCAAAATGCTGTGGCCCGTCGAGTATGACTTCACCGTCTATCTCAACCAGGCGGTGGGCGGCGTGAGGTCGGTCAGCTCCGGCGCGCTGCAAACCGAATTGAACGATGTCTATCTGGATATTGAGTCGCTCTATGGCCGCTACGATTTTGTCATCAAGGCCGCCAACCTGTTTGACTGGCGCTGGTACCAGTCGGTGTTGGTCACCCTGCGCTGCCGTCCAATCGGGCAGACGGCATCCAGCCTGTCGAAAAGCTTTCAGATTAGCCAGACTGCGCAGCAGGACAGCTACCCGGTGATGCTGCCCAACCCCGACCAGTATTTATTTGACGTAACCAAGGAGTACAGCAGCGTCGCCAACTCACCCCATATCTCTGCGGTGCTGAACGAACCGACCAGTCAGGATGTGTATCTGCCCTCCAGTTTGTATCACCAACGGGTATTAATGCTGTCCGCCAGTATGGACTGGCAGCAGGTGGCGTCGGTGCTGGTTTCCGCCAGCTATGCCTATTTGCCCGGCGATGACACTCCGCCTCTGCAGCAAATTTTTCAGTTTACCGAAACCGAAGCCGCCCCCCAGCGCTTTAGCGCCGACCAAATCGACCCAGAGCGGCTTGCCGTCGACCTGGAGATCTGGTTCAGCTACCTGCCGGGTCAGGGCGGCGATAAACCCGAGTACGTCCAAACCGCCACCAATCAAGACGCTATTGATATTGCCAACCTCAATTAATTAAGGAAACGCCATGTTATTACTCAGAGCAAGAACCGCCACTATCAACAACATCACCTTCTTTGCCGACGATTCCGATGACAAGCAGTTCTGGTATTTGCCCGGTGATATCCATATCGCAGCGAAAGACGGAAAGCCGATCTTTTCATTGATCAAGTACACTGGCGACGGCAGCGGCCAGCAAGGGGGTTACATCAACTTCGAGGTCAATACCTCGATCGACCCCGCCGAGCTGGACACCGCCTTCAACGAATACCTGCGCAAACTGAAAGTGGATCCGAAAACCGCCCGCAAGGCCCAGGTCCCCTATGACAAAGGCACGGTGAACTTTTTTGTGCTTGATGTCGGCAGCAATGCCAACGGCGAATTAATCAGCGCGCAGTGCCCCAGCCTGTTTGGCAACAACAGCGCCATCTTCAGCGCCAAACTGACGCCGCAGCAGGCGGTGATCCTCGAGGCGGCGTTTAATAAGGCACAGGCCCCGGCCGCCGTGGCCTACAACCTTAGCTTTACCGGCATTACCCCGGCGCTGAAAGTCGAGGTCGAGGCCAAGTTTGAAAGCCTCTACAAGGAGTTCGACCTGAAATTTGGCGCCAATATCCCGATCCCGGTGGAAACCCCCGCCAGTTTTTGGTTGGGCTTTGACAGCGTGATCAAAAAACTGCAGCAGGATCAGAAGTTAATTATCAAGGTAACCGAGAGCATGCCAAGCGAGGAGGAAGCCAAAGAGAAAGAGTGGGCGCTGCAGTTTGTCAAAGAAGAGATCCTGAAAAGCTTCTTTACTGCGTCGCTTAAACCTAATGATGACAGCAATACCCAGGCCAAATCGGCCAGCGACTCCATTCTGGAATCTCTGCTCGCCAGCGGCAAGGAAGACGGCGAAGAAGGCGGTAAAGGCGGGCTGTTCCCCAGCGCCTCACTGGAGATCAAGCTGGTGCGGATCGAAGAAACCAAAAGCCTGAACTTCAATTACATTTCGTCGAAAGCCCTCAGCCAATCGGCAGTGCCGCAAAACTTTATCGGCAGCGATATCCTGCGCGCCAAAAAAGAACCGCCTTACTTTATTGAAGTGAACGTTAACGATCCCTTCTTCCAGAAAATCGACTTTACCGTATTGGGGCCGGACGGCTTTGCCGAGTACGGCATTAAAGCCGCCACCTTCAAAATCGACTACAACAAACAGGTTTATACCGCCGAGCCGTTTATCACCGATGACGGTAAATGGAGCAAAAGCATTTCTCGCAGCAGCGACCGCAATGAACTCTTTGTGATCCACAGCGAATATGCCTTCAAGTCTGCCGCCACCACCGGCTGGGAAGGCAGCAGCAGCTATCAACCGCAGTCGGTCTCGGCGTCGACCCTGCTGAATTTGGATCCCGGGGCGGTGCTGACCTTCAACGAGATTGCCATCTTCCTCGACCGGAAATTTTCCTGGGAGAATTACAATCAGGTGATCGTCGAACTGACCTATCTGGACGACAAAAAGAGTCGAAAAACCAAGAAATACCAGTTTAATCCGGATAAAACCGAAGAGCAGACCTTTAAGTATCGCTGCCTGACCGAGCAGCCCTGGACGGTTGACTACAAAATCACCTACCTGAAAGTAGGAGGTGACAGCGTCACGATAGACGGCAGCGAAAACCCTCCGGCCATTGTTATCCCGGCCGTGGCATAGGTGACTGACGATGGTCGAACGCCATGCAGTATTACCAGCGGCATGGAACGCCCTGGTAAGCGCCCTGTGTCAGGAAGTGCCGTATTTACACACTACGCTGGTGCCCGAGATCGCCCGGTTCAGCCAGGCACGCCTGGCCTCCGGCTGCCTGTCTGCCGCCTTTAACACCAGCCTGCTGGGGTATAATGGCTGCCCGCTCGAGTTCACCGTTTCGTCGTCTAACCCGCAGGCACTTTCCTGCACATTGGATCCATTTTTTCCGCGTTACGCCGAAGATCGGGGAGTTGAAAGTTTTTACCGGCACTACCAGCAACTGACCCTTTCGCCACCGCAGCAGAAGGTCGAAAGTTGTTTGGCGGCAGTCGGCCACATGCAGCGCCAGAGCGCACAGCCACTGCGGTTTGGATCCTGGCTGGGACGAAAATACAGCCCGGAGACGGTAAAAACCAAAGTGTATTCCGAAGTGCCGCCCGGAACTCCAGACCCGGACGGTTGGCCCGGCGGCGTGAAGGATTACCCTGCCGCTGCCTGCCAACAGGCGGGATTGTCACTGCTGATGGTGGGCTATTATCCGCAGCATCCCGCCTCACCGCGTGAATATTACTTTCAGTGGCACAGCGCTCGCATCACTGATGCCGAGATTTTGGCGGTGATGACCTTTTTCGGCTGCGAACGGCGGTTCCCTGCGCTGGTACCGCTGCTGGGCCACGCCCTGCAACAGACTTTGAGCAGTGAAGGTTTTCCAGCGACCACCTACGGCTTTAGCCTGGTTTACGGCCCCGGCGACGAACTGGAAAGCTTCACGCTGTTCACCATGGCAGCCAGTTTCTTTGGTGATAACACCCGGGTATTTCCTGCGGTACAAACCTTGCTGACCCAAAGCCGTCAAACCATGCCCTTGTTGCAATGCGCAATCAGCGCGCAGGTTCCGCTGCAATTCAACGTGGTGGGGTTTTCGGTGGATATGCAGGATCGTCAGGCCATCAGCTGTACTTTCAGCCCGCAAAATACCCACTTCGAGGAGATACCGCTGAGTCCGGCTCCCTCCACTATAAAGACTGTCCGCTCCAGTCTCACGGCGTTACTTGAGCAACAGTGTACCAGCGGTGCCTTTATCGCCCATGTCCGAACGCCGGACGGACGCTGGCATCAGGATGAAAATGCCTTTGTTACCGCGCAGGTGTTACGCACCCTGGATTACACCCCACAAACCGCTCCCTTTATTGAGAGGGCGCTGGATTTTTTAATCGCCTGCGAAACCCGCCCGTTCCACTTCAGTTTTTGGCCGACGGCGGCCCATCCCCAATGGATGACTAACCAGCGTATCTGCGCCGACATTGACGATACCGCCATCATTACCGAGCTGCTGTACAAGTTTGGCCGTATTTCGCTGGCACAGGTCAGGCAGACGATTGCCCAGATGAACGGCTACCAGATCCGCCGGGTTGACCCCCATCAGGCCGCCGTACAACACCAATGGGCAGAGTGCCAAAGCTTTCATACCTGGATGAAGGACGACAATGATATTCGCCAACTGGATTGCTGCGTAAATACCAACGCGCTGATTTTGCTCCATACGTTGGTGGCCGGGAGCGACGCCGTACTGCCGGCTTATCGGCGCATTATTCAGATGCTGAATCAGGCGTTGCAATGGAGTGGCCACCGTTACGACCGAATCAGTACCCTGACCCCCTATTACGCCCATCCCAACGAATGGCGCGCCGCTCTGGAGTACGCCAGCCTGGCGGGGATCCCGCAGCTCACACCGCTGATGGATGCATTGGCCCACTGGCACTGGCCCACCGACCGGTTGGAAAGCCCGCTGTATCGTCGGCATGACGGACGCTTTCTCTGGACCTCGTCCTGCCTGAACCAATTCAGAACTCTGGCCCAAACTGAACGCAACGAGGATAACCATGAATACCTTTCTCAATGACCTGGTGACACTGAACCAAATTATTCTGCAGAATGCGCGCGAACAGTTTCCTGACGTCGAGGCCAGGCAGCTACGCTATCGGGCTGCCCCGCCGGTGCTGGCGGATGAGATGACCGCCGAGGTCTGCACCGAGATCGTTTCAGGAGAAACCCGTTACCAGATTGCCACCAGCACCGACGGCACCAGTTGGCGCATGCAGCTGGATTTCGCCCTGAGTCGCCAGGTGCCACAGGTTCCCTATGTGGTGCTGAGTTTCACCCGCTTTGGCAGCGTCGAAGAGATGATCTTCGACCAGGTGATGCTGACATCGCAGGAAAATCGCTATCAGGCACAGCTTGATCTGTACAAGCTGGAGCAGCGCGATGCCTTGCTGCAGGCCCTTTCGGATTACGATGCGCAAACCACGCTGGTGGTCGCCATCAAAACCGATCATGGCATTACCAATACCGTCACCGACCCTAAAGTTTTCTACTTTGCCGAAAACTACTATCCGTATATCTATCAGGGTATTTTGCCACCACCGGCTCGTCTACAGCTGATCCTCACCCCACTGGAGTATCAGCAGCTTTGGTACAACTACTATCAGGACTATGTGCGCAAAAATTCCCTTTACTACCTGCCGGACACTTTCCTGTTGGCCACCGATACCGACGGCAAACCGATGCTGTCGATTTCATTCTCTGCCGGCGAGCACGCCACCTCGCTCGATGAGATCAAGGTGACCTTTGACTACTTCCTGTCACCCAAAGTGAACCAGGGGCGCATTGCTAACGCCACGGCACAGTTTTCACACATGCAGCCGGATGCCCGATTGGCCCCTTTCGCCAACGCCGACTCGCTGGTGTTGCAGTTGGCATTGCCAGAGGGGAAAACCGAGGAAAAAAATGCGCTGATCAACCTGCAAAGCGGGATTGTCGATTCATTCACCTTGCCCGCCCGGCAGTTCGCGCTGATTTGGGACGCGCTATTTAACCGTTCACCGCAAAACCTGTTGTTGAAAGGCTATCTGGCGGTGCAATTTACCGGCTTTAACCCGGATCATCTGCCGGTGGTGCTGGCGCTGGACGCCAAATACCAGAGCAAGGTGCTCGACTTTATCCAACAGTCCGCCCCGGTGGACATCTACAAAACCGTTGAATTCAGAAGCGACAGCGGCGCTTACGATCCCTCAGGGCCACGCCCGATCAAACGCATTTTGGTGAACATCGACAACCAGACGGTTGAGTTGACTAAAGAGCACCCCAGCCATGACGTGACGGTCAAAGTTTCGGCATTGGATCTGATCCTCAATCCGGATAAAAAACTGGTTTATCATTACGACCTGCAGGTTTTCTACGTCGATGGCGGCATGACGCCCTACTACGACAAAACCTCCAGCTTTGAGATCATTTACGTGCCTTGAATAACGGCTAGCCTGCTGTTGGCATCCACAGCAGGCTACGCAGAAACAACGCTGTTAAGCCGTCTGTGATTCCACATAACTCAGCGCGCTGCGCAATAGGGTTTCGTTAAGCGCCAGCGGCAGCAAATGAATCGACTCTCCCGCTTGCAGGGTGCGCTCAATCAACCGTTTGATTTGCGCCTCATCGTGAATGTCCACCTGCAACGCCGCCAGACTGACGGGCAGATCCAGGCGGTGATACAGCGCAATCAACTGAGCCACGGTGTCGTGCTGCCCCAGCAATGCACTTTGCACCAGAATGCCATAGGCGACTTTGGTGCCATGCAGGAAGGCATCGGTCTGCGGCAGCGCGGTCAGGCCGTTGTGCACCGAATGCGCTGCCGCAATGCGGGTATAACGATCGCCCAGTCCGCCCACCAGGCCACCGCCGGCAATAATGGCTTCCAGTACGTTGAGGAAAGCCTGAGCCAATTGCCCTTGCGCCTGCGCCTTTAGCGCCGCCTCACTTTCGGTCAGCAGCACGTCACGCAGGGTCAGCGCGGTATTGATGCCTAACTGCACGGTTAACGGTAAACGTTCCGGTTGGGGACTGAGCACCACCGCTTCGTACCATTTCGCCAGGGTATCGCCGATACCGGCCAGCAAATACTCTTTTGGCGCGCGCAGAATAATTTCCGGCTCGACCAATACCAGATGATTGGCATCGTTGAAAATCTCGTAGCGCAGCGCCTGCCCCTGGTCGTTGTACCACACTGAAAGCGGCGTCCAGGCGGCGCAGGTGGCGGCAATGGTCGGGATAGCCACCACGGGTAAGCCCAACCGACGGGCCACCACTTTGGCGGTGTCCAGTACCGCACCGCCGCCAACGCCAATCACCACCTGACGATCTGTCCCGGCCTGTTGCACGATATCCTGCACCGTGGTTTCGCTACAGTGGCTGTCGAACAACACCCGGCGGGCATCGGCAGCATCAAACACCGCCGGTAGCCAGGGTTTGGCCGCGGCCAGCGCACGCTCGCCATACACCCACAGCGCAGTGTTCAACTGTTGCGGAGAATAAAATTGCGCCAGTTGGTCAATGGCCCCAGGGTAAGCAAAATAGTTGGCGGGGCCGGCGACCACGCGAATCTGGCTATCACTCATGTTCAAGTCCTTATTTTGTCTGATCTTGCCATCATAAAGGCGAGTTTAACGTTGCCTAATACTCTTTAGCATTAGCTTATGATTTTTCGTTCATTGTCATCCGTTCCGCCCGCGTGGAAACTGACGGCTTCAATTCATTCTTTGAATAAACAACCATCCCAATGGTGACGATGAATTGTCCTCCCGTTTTTAATGATGCTTAACCATGCAGGGTAAAATTTAATGAAACTGTTCAACACCTCACTACTGGCGTTAAGCCTGTTCGCCGTATTTCCCGCGTTCTCCGCCCCTGCCATCGCGCCGATCCCGGCGGCGATTGCCAATCACCAGGGACCAATCCGTATCGCGGTGATCCGCAATCTGGGGTCTGACGACAATACCACGCAGTTTGTCAGCGGCGCGGTGCAGGAAGGCCGCAAACTGGGTTTCCAGGTCAATACCTTCCTGACCAACGGTGACGATGCCAAGTTCCAGGACTTCGTCAACCAGGCCATCAGCCAGAAGTACGACGGCATTATCCTGTCTCAGGGACGTGACCCCTATTCCACCGCCCTGTTGAAACGCATTGCCGACAGCGGTATTGCGGTGGCCGCCTTCGATACCGCCGTACAGGGTGAGATCCCGGGGGTAACCATCAGCCAGCAGGATGATGCTTCGTTGACCGATCTTTCATTCGGCCAACTGGTGAAAGACTTCGACGGCAAAGCCAATATCGTCAAGCTGTGGGTGGCGGGTTTCCCACCGATGGAGCGGCGTCAGGCGCAGTATCAAAAGTTGCTGAAGGATCAGCCGGGCATCAAGGAGCTTGAGTCCATCGGCGCGGTATCCTCCGACGTTCAGGGTGACACCGCCAACAAAATCGGCGCGATCCTGGCCAAGTATCCAAAGGGCAAAATCGACGCCATTTGGGGAACCTGGGATGCGTTTAGCCAGGGTGCCTACAAGGCTCTGGAAGAGAATGGCCGCACCGAAATCAAACTCTACAGCATTGATATTTCGAACCAGGATCTGGCGCTGATGCGTGCCAAGGGCAGCGCCTGGAAGCTTAGCGTGGCGGTCGATCCCAAGCTGATTGGTGCCGTTAACCTGCGTCTGGTGGCCAATAAGATTGCCGGAGAGAAAACCCCGGCGACCTATGAATTTAAAGCCGCTGCCATCCCACAGGATCTGTTGCTCAGCCACCCGGATGCCACCAACGTCGCGTCACTGGCCAAAGTCATTCCTGGCTGGGGCAAATCGGACGATTTTATCGCGCCGTGGTTTGCCACGCTTGAAGCGCAACAGGCTAAGAAATAAGGAACGAAAATGGCATCGCGAGCGCTTCCCCAACCCGAGTACAGCCGCAATATGCGGCTGATCGGCCACAGCGATCAGGGCGGTAAGCCTGACGGCGTGCAGGTTATGGTTCACCGGGGTTATGCCTATATCGGGCATATGGTTTCGCAGGGGTTTTCTATCGTCGATGTGCGTGACGTGAAAAATCCGCGTGCGGCCGGTTTTGTCCCCGCGCCGCCGGGTACCTGGAACGTACATTTACAGGCGCACGATGATTTGCTGCTGGTGATCAACGCTCGCGATTTGTTTGCCGATGCCCGTTTCGCCGATGAGAAGGTCTACTACACCCGCGCCATCAGCCAGACGGTGTCAGGCAATGACGCCCGCGGCTGGAGTGCCGGGGTGCGAATTTTCGATATTTCTACCCCGGACCAGCCAAAGGAGATCGGTTTTTTGGCACTGGAGGGGATCGGCGTCCACCGCATCTGGTATGTCGGTGGCCGCTGGGCCTACGTTTCCGCCCTGATTGACGGCTACAGTGACTACATTTTTCTGACCGTCGATTTGGCCGATCCACGCAATCCGCAGATCGCCGGCCGCTGGTGGTTGCCGGGCATGCACAGCGCCGGTGGAGAAACACCAAACTGGCCGGAAGGCAAACGCTACGCCCTGCACCATGCCATTATCAGCGGCGATACCGCCTATGCCAGTTGGCGCGATGGCGCGATGGCGGCCTGACCCTGCTGGATATCAAAGATCGCAGCCAACCGCAGTTAATCGCCCACCGCAACTGGAGCCCCCCTTTTGGTGGCGGTACTCACACCGCACTGCCACTGCCGGACCGGGATCTGCTGGTAGTGCTGGATGAGGCAGTGCTCGATAACCAGCAGGACGGCGAAAAGTTGATCTGGTTGTTTGATATCCGCCAACCGTCCAATCCGGTGAGCATTGCCACCTTCCCGCAACCGGAGGAACGTGATTACATCAGCAAGGGGGCGCATTTCGGGCCACATAACCTGCATGAGAACCGCCCCGGCAGTTTTATCAGCTCAACGCTGATTTTTGCCACCTACCAAAATGCCGGTGTGCGCGCCTATGACATCAGCAACCCTTATCAACCGAAAGAAACCGGGGCTTTGGTGCCCGCCGCCCCAGAAACGATGATGGATAAACGCCCGGACCGCCCGCAGGTGATCCAATCCTGCGACGTGTTTGTCGACGCCCAGGGCATTATCTACAGCACGGATTACAACGGCGGTTTGTCGATCATCGAGTATTTGGGCTGAGAGTTTAGGATTGCCACGACCATTTTAGGTTCATTGGCATAAGATGAATGAACCGGTAAACCAGACATATTAAGGGAAAGCATGTTTAGTCATATCACCGTAGGCGTCAGCGATCTGGAGCAAGCCGCCACTTTTTACGATGCCATTTTGCTGCCGTTGGGGTTAATACAACGCCCGGTCACCCCGGATGGAGGCCCCGCCGCACGTTGCTGGGTGATGCCCGATCAGGCATTGCCGCGTTTTTACGCTTACCAGCCCTATAATCGACAACCGGCCAGCGCCGGTAACGGCAGCATGGTGGCCTTCACCGCCCACAGTGAACAACAGGTGCGTGAAGCCTATGTCGCCGGTATCGCGGCAGGCGGCATTTCGGAAGGTGAAGCCGGTGAGCGCCCTCATTATGGCCAAGGCTATTTTGGTGCTTACCTGCGCGATCCGGACGGCAACAAAATTCATATCGCCTACCGCGGCGACCTGCTGTAATCCCCGTCCGGTTTAATGGCGGCATGGCTTCTGAGGGTCATCACCAGTGCTATTGCCGCCAACACGCCTGCCGCCAGATAAGTCACTCGCATGCCGTTTGATACCGCCTCCGCCGTGGCTAACGTGATATCACCGGTGTTTGCCGCCAGCATAAACAAAGCGCCCATGGCAGAGGCCCCGGTGATCAGACCAAGATTACGTGAGAGGTTAACCATGCCGGAGATCACCCCGCGCTGCTCAGGGGCCGCATGCTTCATCAGCGCGGTATTATTGGCGACCTGAAATAGCGTATAGCCCAGAGTAATCAGGCAAAGGGGAGTCACGTAGCCAAAGACCCCCTGATTGAGCGTCATCATCGACATTACGCCGGCCCCCAGGGTCATGATCACCAGGCCCACGGCGGTGATTTTTTGTGCCCCCAGACGATCCACCAGCCGACCGGCCGGCACGCCGAGCAAAGCAGCCACCAACGGCCCGGCTGACATCGCCAGTCCGGCCTGTCCCACCGCCAACCCCAGACCATGCGTCAGATAAAACGGCCCTACCACCAACGATGTCATCATCACCGTCATGACCAGTGCACTCATCACCAACCCGACACTCAGCCCAGCCTGGCGGAACAGCGCCAACTGTATTAAGGGAGAGGTCGTGGTGTTTTCCAGCCGTACAAACAGTCCGATCCCCAGCGCCGCACAGAGTAACAACAGCAAATTGATGACACCGAAGTTACCATGCCCCAGCGTCATCGACAGCGCGTAGCAGGCCAGCGTCAGACCGAGCAGCAAAGTCCCGGGCAGATCAAAATTGCCGTTATCTTTTTGCGACTGCGGCTGGCCCACCGGCAAATAGCGATATATCAGCATAAATACCAGCCCGCCCATAGGAAGGCTCACCAGAAACATCGCCCGCCAGCCGAAGCCAAAAATCAACGCGCCGCCGAGCGTAGGCCCAAGCGCGGTACCGATAGCCGACATGCTGCCAAGCAACCCCATAGCACGGCCGGTGTTTTCTTTTCCCAGCGTCTCACCCACCAGTGCCATAGTCATCGCCATCATCACTGCGGCCCCCATCCCCTGGGCAATGCGTGCCGCCAACAGCAGCCAGATATCCGGTGCGGCGGCGCACAGTCCTGAGGCAAGGGTGAACAAGGCAATGCCCATTAGCAGCAAGCGGCGGCGGCCGATCCGATCCCCCAGACGCCCTATGGCGATAATGGAAGTGGTAATGGCCAGCAGGTAGACGATTACCACCCACTGCACCGCCTGAAACGACGTGTTGAACGCCTGTGCCAGCGTGGGCAAACCGATGTTGGCAATGCTGGTGCCCAGCGATGAAACCAGCATGGTCAGAGAAAGGCCGGTGAGAATGCCGCCGGAATGGGGGCTGCCCACCGCAGATTGAGTAATTAGCTTCATAGTACTGACTCCTGAAAGAACCTGTCAGTAGCCTATGTCAGCCCATGATATGGCGGAAGGCGCAGCCTATGCAGTTTATTAATGCATATGACGCCATGTCATCGGTCAGCATCCGCTGCTAAGCGACTGTAGGATAGCTCACGAATCGAACCATAAAGGATCAGTCAACGTTGTTGAAATGAATTTCGATTCGACGTTAGCAGGCCGCCAAAAACATTAACCAACAAACCTGCAATGATCACCAGGGCACCAGCAAATTGTAAGGTCGACAACTTTTCCCCCAAAATTAATGCAGCACTCAAGATCCCGACGACGGGCACCAACAATGACAACGGCGCAATACGCCAGGTTTCATAGCGGCTTAATAACTGCCCCCAGATAGCGTAACTGAAGATAGTGGCAATAAACGCCAGATAAATCAGGGCAATAATAGTCTTCACCTGGATATGTATCAGGCTATCAGTGATAGCGGCTTTGCCCTCAAACAGCCAGGAGCAGGCGAGAAATGGGACTATCGGCACCCACGCACTCCAAACGACCAGTGACATTATTGGCACTGAGTTATTACGCATGATCACTTTATTGGTAATATTGCCAAGCCCCCACGACAGCGCTGCGGCTAAGGTTAACATCATGGCGGTAAGCGTGATGCCCCCAGAGAACGGCCCTGCCATACCTGCCGTGGCCAGTATGAATATGCCAATCGCAGCGATCACAATTCCGAGAATATGATTCCACTTCAATTTTTCGCCAAGCACTAAGGCCCCTAACAAAAGGGTAAAAAAGGCCTGTGCTTGTATCACCAGTGATGCCAACCCTGCCGGCATGCCAATTTTGATCGCCAAAAACAAAAAGGCAAACTGGCCAAAGCTGATGGTCATGCCATACGCCATTAGCCAGCGGACCGGTATCCTTGGTGGTTTAACAAAGAATACGGCCGGAAAGACCACCAGTGCGAAACGCAAACCAGCTAATAAAAACGGCGGCATCGTCTGAAGCCCCATTTTTATCACGACAAAATTAACCCCCCAGGCCACAATCACACAGAGAGCCAACAGAATATCTCTAACTGACATGGGGCCTTCCTCCCATCACTCGTTCGCTGATACCGAGAGGGCAATCTCACCGATACAATGCCGACCTACCACACGGAAATAATCGTCAACACTCAGTGAGATCGATTTATCCAGTTCACCGGCATTGAAATACAACCTTCCGACGCGACAAAGACGTTCATCCACACGCAGCACCAGCGCGTCGTTGAAGCTAAAAGGAGGAACCGCCCCCATCTGACACTGCGTAAGCTCCTGCGCCACTTCGGATGGCGCAAAGCTGGACTTTTTCCCGCCCATTAAACGGGCAACACCTTTGAAATTGACCTTACTGTCGCCCGGAACAATCGCCAGAACATACTGTAGCAGCGCCGAACCATTAATCACCTGCAAAACCATGGCCTTTGCGGCTTGCTGAAGGTGATTGCCACGTATTTCGCTAATAATATCGGTCCGACCTTCTGCCGGATGTTCAATAATGTCAAATGCCACCTGATGCGACTTCAGCAAATCAGTAATCTTCTCAAACGTCGTCATAGAAAACCTCTTTTCACAGGAAATCACTGTTAACTCCAGGCGATTGCCCGCTTCATATTTTCATCTGTAATTCCGAAGAAAAAACCCATGGTGATGCGCGTATCGCCGACGACACGATCTATTTCATGGTAATAAGCCGGATTGAAGAGATAGATGTCGCCACTGAGCGGACGGAATTCACAACTTTCACATCCCTCTTTTATGCCATCACGGTAACCCAGTTCACCTGACGTTTTGAAACGCTCATCTTCCTGCCGCCACTTCTTGTTGTAGATGCGCAAGGCACCGCCATCGTTGCACTCCTGCAGGCAGACGACACAGCTAAGCTGGTGTCGAATTGCCGTGACGGTCAAACCAGTACCGGCAGCATCGCGAACGATGTGATCGCTATGCAACGGGTTCGCCACGCCATTAGCATGAAATCGAACGATTGAACCGGAATAAGGGCCATACTGTGCTTCGCAAGCCGTATCCAGCGCGTCTAATTTCAACACCTCCTTGACCCATTGATAAACATTTTGCTGCAAAGAGATGAGTGATTTTGGCAATAAAGGTAAGCTATCGCGCAATTCCGTAAAATAATTTTCCGGTGCGGAGGTATATTTGGCCAAATATGGCCCCAGGGTAGTCAGCGTTCCATTTGGGTAATGAGAAACCCGAATGTTTTCTCGACATTGCTGTAACTCACCAATGACGGTTTCTCTGACTTCCACTTGCAGAAAGTTGCGTAAAACCAGCAACGGCACACGTGCTGTAATAATGTCCTCAAGCCAGTCAGGCTCCACAAGCATCGTCGGTTCAATCACGCGGATTTGATGTAAGGCGGCCATAGGTTTACTCCCTCAAGGATATTTCATGCAGTTCATGATTGTGCATCTGACGCCAATGACACGCCTCCCCCAGAGCCAAAATTTGCTCCGATGCTATGTATTGCGTATCGCCATGCCGATACATGTGCATCGTGAAATAATGCGGGAACAGTGTATCTTCAGCATGCCATTGCCAAGCCCAAGCTTTATCATCTGTAATGAAAAAAGCGTTGCCAGAGCTACCGCCAGGTGCCAGCTTCGTCATTTTTCCTACAAGGTAAGGACGCGTTAAATCCTCCGGTGTTATACGACCGACGATATATTCCAGATATTCCTCCGAATCGAAATGCGAGGCATGCAAGCCAAGGTGCGGATAAACGGTTGGTAAAAAACCGTTATGCATCAGATACCATGGCGTGCTATTACATAGCCGAAATAACGGATGCGAAAATTGGACGCCCCTATTTTTGCTCAACGTAGCGTGGCGTACATGAATCGCCAGAAAATGGGTGCGAATACTGGCGGTATCAATCCCCGGCAGCGCATCGGCGAAGGTCTCTGTACCATGCAGTGTGCGCACCTTCCCATTATCCAACCACAGACACCCCCAGCCATTAGGATGTTTCGTTATAGGACCATCATGCCGCGCTGTTTCGCCGCAGCACATGGCCCGCGCGGCTTCCATGACCTGCTGCACCGAAAAATCGCCGCGCGCCAGGATCATTCTGCACATGATAACCCCCAGTTCGCGGATGTCCGCTCCCTTGCCATGATATTGTTGAAGACCGTCAGGATCTCTTGCTGGTCAGGGGCCGTCAGACGCAGCGTACCCAAGATACCGGCATGGCGGCTCAAGTCAGCATAGAGAGAGGATTCACTGGTGACATTAAGTTGCAGAAAATGAATGGGCGGCAACACACTGCCACGTTGATGTTGGCGTACCCATAACTCGGCAGCAGAAAGACAGGCTTCCTGACGCAGGCGTAACTGCCCCACAGCATGCGAGTGCTGTAAATCGGCAAGACTCTCAAACGATTTGCCCTGCTCAATATTAAAGGCGATCTCTGCCCAGTTCAGACCGGTAGTCTCCCTCACCAGATTAACCACGCCCATACCCGATAAGCGAAAGCCCATTTCGAGGAAATACGGCCCCCCCTGAAACACGATGAAATCGATATGGAACGCCCCTTGTCGATAATCAAAGGTCTCACAACAGCGCCACATCAAGTTGATAAAGGAATCAGGCAATTGACTGGCGCTGACGGCCACATGTCCTGATTCATAAAAACTGATGTTGCCGTCGTTATGCTCCCTTATTTCGATAACTTTTTGGCAACAGGTCAACGCCCATGGCTGTCCATTACAGACCACGCCTTGCAACGAATACTCTTCGCCTTGCAGGTAACTTTCAACGATAAACCCGGAGAACGAGCGGCCACCATAGTTCATGGTGGTCGCAAGCTGATCGACGGCGGTATCCAAATCCTCCGGCGATTTCACCAGCCAAATACCAAGACCGCCACCGCCATCGACCGGCTTAATGACGCAAGGGTAAGCTAAAACATCTCGCGCGCTTTTAATGCTGGCTACTGAGGAAAAAAAACGAAATTCTGGTTGTAAGCAGGCTGCGCAGGCCTTTTTTAAAGCCATACGTTGAGCATACTTATCCAACGGGATAAAGCGATTGTGTTCGGGTGAGTGGCTGCCCATTGCCCGCACACAACCTGCACTTTGGTTATAGGCCTCAAAACCGGCTAACACTACCTGAGGTTGCTGCAACAACCCGGCGCTCATGTAGGCTTGCATTACTTCAACGGGATTCTCGGGGTGGTTGACAGGCAAAATCATATCGAAAGGTAATGCTATGCATAGCGACTGATAGTCAATAAAGTCCCCCATTTCGATCAGCACGGTAAAATATCCCTGACGTTGAGCCACTTCGCAGTAAGGGTTTTGCCCATCACGTGTCGCCCCAATTTGCAGAAAGATGTTTTTCATCATTTGGCCTCTTTGATTAACGCCCAGAAATGACTTCTCTGGCAACTCGTTGCGTTACACCATTGCTAACCTGAATAACGGCCTTATGCGGATCAAAACGGAGTATGCGTGCCAGTGGGTCGGTAGATTTGCCCTCCAATAATGAGCTCACCAGCTTACTGCGATAACACTGACGCAGATGAGGCAAAGTGAGACCGGAAAGTTGCTGCAAATCCTGGCTCAGAGAGATGCAGTTCGGTTCATCGCTTCCCTCAAGGAGAGCACGAATCGCACTTTCCGAAAAACGGAGGTTTTCCTGCGCCAGGTAAGACGCCAAATTTTTTCCCCGCTCGGTAAACGGTGAATAGATCATGCATACCAGCTGTTGGGTCGTGAAATTGAAAGCATCCAACGCAAACTGCTCGGCACGTTGCCGCTGGCCGGCAATGGCATCATCGTCCTGATAGCGTAGGGCCATTTCAGCGATTAAGTGCGATGGAAAATCTTTCTGCTGCATAAGCCCCAGCGCAAAACGAACATATTCACGAATGCCCTCGGGATAGCTACGTTTCAACAACGTCTCCGCTCGCAATCCGCGAATATGCGCCATCAACGTCGGATTGCCGCAATCCGATTCGGAAAAACTGAACATCAGCGGATCAAAACTGAACTTCATGAAATCATTTAACAAGGCCCAGTGTGCCCCCGCCTCATAGGCCGTATCCTGATAGATATTGAAGAACAGGGGGTCACGCGCCAGCTTGAAGGTAATGCGATGGGCAGAAGTGACATTTTCAGCACCGTAGATGTCGCCAAAATACGCTTTCGCCACGCTGTCCAACGTTTCAAGAAAACCTGAGAATCCGTGATGATGCTGTGCTTTTGGCGCTTCAAACAGGCGGGAAAGGTGACGCGCCCAGGCGGCATAAGCCGTTTGCTCCTGGGGGGAGTCGCCAGTGATGATGATATCAGCGCCTCCATCGTAATGGGCGGCGAGTCCGAACGAGTTCACCATGCTCAGATTACAGGCGTTGCAAAAAGTTGAACGCGCATCGGCTTGAAATCGGTGGCCATTCATTAAAGCATCCGTACGGTTTTGCCAGCGTACAGCATCCGGCATACTCAAATAACGGTCGAAAGGGCGAATCAATAAACCATCAGTTATTAAACATTCCACTAACTCATCACCGTGAATATGCAGCGCACGATATACCCTGTCAATATTCTCCATCACACTATCATTCATACCCGCATGACGATTGGTGCTAATTCGCAGGCGAAAAGTATCGCCTTGCTCGGCCAATATCAGTCCTTGTATATACCGAACATAAGCGACCATATAACTACTATCTTTTCCTCCGCCATACGCGAGCAAGACTATTTTCTGGCGATTGCCCTTCCCGTCATTTAAGGTCGACATCAATCTTTTCGCACATTTTTTAGCGGAAAAAATAATAGATGGCGAAAGATACTTTTCAATACCCGCCATCATCCCTGAGAGACCACTCATATTTTACCCTTATAAATAACTCGTCATTTAACCTCGAAACTAATGCCTGGAATATTTTCACCAAAAGAAAAGACTATTGACAAGAAATGATATAACTCAATCATTTCCAAACCTAGATAATTAAACTACTATCAAAGTAACCTCTTTTATACGTACAGATCGGATCGAAATGGAGTGGAACAGATGCCTATCGACAAGGCGGAACCAAGAAAACAGAGCAGCCGATATCGTCAGATTACTGAGCTGATAAAGCAGGCGATTCATACGGGTTTATTTCCTCCCAATACTCGTTTGCCCTCAGTGAGAACCTTAGCCACTCAGTACAGTATCAGCCTGACAACCGCGTTAAAAACCTTGCGCACTCTGGAAGATGAACATTACGCAGTAGCAAAACCCAAATCCGGTTTTTTTGTCGCGCCACAGCAGCACATTCAACAAATGAAGCCTGTCGTCATCGAGCAACCGCACGAAATTGCGCCACTTGATGAGCAAACGGAGTTGCACATGGCCATGGTAGGTGAAAATTGCCGCGTTCGTTTGGATTTGGCCAACGGTGATAGCTCTCTGTACCCCATCAAGAAGTTGAGTTTGATCATGCGGCAGTTGGGTTACAGTAAGCCATTTTTACTAGGGGATACGGTAAAAGGTACCGGCTATCCGCCGTTAAAAGCGGAAATAGCCCGACGGGCGATAGACTATGGGTGCAATATCAACCCGGATAACATTTTAGTGACCAATGGCTGCATTGAAGCTCTTTCGCTTTCGCTGCGTGCAACAGTAAAACCGGGGGATGCAGTCGCCGTTGAATCACCTTGCTATTTCGTTTTATTACAAATGCTACGCAATCTCAACTTACGTGTGATAGAAGTCGACGCCTGTAAAGAAGGCTATGTTGACAGCGAAAAGCTGGTTGCGCTTTTCCAGAGAAAAGTCGTTAAGGTATTTGTTACCCTTGCCAATGTTAATAACCCTCTGGGAAAAATCATACCGAACGATAAAAAAGAATACATCGCCCGACAAGCGGATGAAAACGATGTAATCATTATTGAAGACGATATCTTTGGTGATACAGCCTTTGGCGAACAGCGGCCTTTTCCAATGAGAGCCTTTAGCCCACACGTCATTCTGTGCAGTGGTTTTTCTAAAACTGTAGCGCCTGGTGTTCGCATTGGTTGGGTGCACAGTAACAATTACATGCGTAAAATCACTTCGTTGAAATATACCTCAACCATGGGCTCACCAATATTATCTCAGGCAACCATTGGTGAATTACTCAGAAATGGCGGATATGATGCCCACCTACGTAAGCTAAGGCGTGAGCTGGCCAGCCAGATTGGCAAGATCCGTCAGGCAGTACTACAGAAATTTCCCTTGGGGACAAAAGTTTCTACCCCCCAGGGGGGATATGTGCTGTGGGTAGAAATGCCGGAAAAAACCCTGAATGTACGAACCCTGTTTATAAAGGCTCGCAATGCAGGAATCGGCATTGCCCCCGGGCATATTTTTGCCACGGATGATCGCTATGATCACTGCTTCCGTCTAAACGCCGGGTTTGGTTACAACGAGGAAGTAGAACAAGCGATAGCGCAGCTTGCACAATGGTGTATTCAATCGCAGGAAGCGAAGTCATCGGGCGCAACGGATGAGCCCACAGGTGGACTTGAATATATCTGGGTGAACAAACTGAGCCGCACCGGGTTTCCTGGAGACTAAGCTCTCAGTGAGCGACCCCGCCTATGTCAGCCCATGATATGGCGGAAGGCGCAGCCTATGCAGTTTATTAATGCATATGACGCCATGTCATCGGTCAGCATTAAGGATCAAACTTCAAATCCGCTTCAGGCAGATGATGAGGAACCACACAAGGAGACAAGATGAAAATCGATCTGCTGTTTGATGACCTGTCCGTGCGTGCCGAGCAATACAACGCCCGCGCTTCGGTAGAAGATTTTGACGCTTGCATGGCGCAATATGCGACGCTGGCCTCCCAGGCCAAAGCACAAACGCCGGGGATCTATGACATTCACTACGGCATGGGCGTTGCCGAACGCCTTGATCTGTTCCCGGCCGCCACCCAGCCTTCGCCCCTGTTGGTCTTTATTCATGGCGGTTATTGGCATTCCCAGCGCAAAGAAGAAGCCTGTTCGATGACCGCCAGTTTCACCCGTCACGGCGTAGCGGTGGCGACGCTGGAATATACCCTGCAACCGGAAGCTACGTTGGCGGAAATCGTCCGCGAGGTGCGCAGCGCGATAGCCTGGCTTTACCACCATGCCGGCCAATATGGCATCGATCCCGAGCGTATTTTTGTCAGTGGCAGCTCGGCCGGTGGCCACCTGAGTGGCATGCTGATCGCCGATGACTGGCAGCACCTTTATCAGTTGCCGGTGAATGTGATTAAAGGCGCACTGGCGTTGAGCGGCCTGTTCGACATTCGCCCGCTGTGTGATATCTACGTGAATGACTGGATGCGCCTGACCGCGGAGCAGGCGCTAACGCTCAGTCCGCTGTTTATGCTGCCGGAAAAGGCCAATGCACCGCAGATCCTGCTCGACGTAGGGGCCAAAGAAACCCAGGGATTTAAGAACCAGACGCTGGCTTATTACACCGCCTGCCGCGAGAAAGGGCTTGATGTCACCCTGCTGGAAGACCGGCACAGCAACCATTTCACCCTGGTGAATGAGTTGGCCAATGCTGACAGCGCCATGTTCAAACGTGTGATGGCGATGATTAAATAACGTCATCGCTCACTACGGCGTTCATCCGGTGATAAAGCCTGATGCTGAGCGCCGTAGTGGCTGCTTATTCTCAATTCCAGCTTTGCTTTGCACAAAAATGTCTAAGGCAGGCGCGACAGCCTATTCCTTCGGTATTCTGCGCTATCCAGCCCCTTCTATATTCCATTTTGAAATATCAAAGTCCCGTTCGTTCTTTCGGGTGCGTTCAAATCACCACACAATGAAATCTGAATCGCAGTCCAGCGCATAACCGCATAAAAAATCAGGTTTTATATCTTGTCATCGCTAATTACCGCTCAATTTGCCCGTCTGGTATTGAATAGCCAGCCCGAGGGTTCCGCCCTGTCGGCCGCCCGTGTCGGGCTGATGGATTATTTCGCCTGCGCATTGCCTGTCGCCCAGGGCGCACTCACCGACAGCGGCCTGGCGGCGGTGACATCGGTATTCCCGCCCATCGGGGCAGAGAACCGCGCGCTGTACTTTGGCTATGTCAGCCACTCACTGGATTTTGATGATTATCACCCTGCGCTACGCGGCCACCCAACTACGGTGGTGCTGTCTGCGCTGCTGGCGCTGACCGGCGATACACCTGATGTACATGCGCTGCTGAGCGCCTATGTGGTCGGCGTGGAAGCCGCCGGGCGACTGGGGTTGGCGGCCGGGACTCAGCATTATCAATTAGGTTTTCATAGCACCGCTACCCTCGGGGCGGTGGCCGCCAGTGCGGCAGCGGCACGCTATTTACAGCTGACACCCGAACAAACGCAGATCGCCCTCGGGCTGGCCGCCACCCAGGCCGCCGGGTTACGCAGCCAGTTTGGTTCGGCAGCCAAACCGCTGCATGCAGGATTGGCGGCGCGTGGCGCGGTCAATGCGGTGCTGCTGGCACAGGCGGGCTTTGCCGGCCAGCCAGAAGGCGTGATAGACAGCCTGTTGCACTCGCACGGTGATGGAAGGCAACGGCCAGAGTTGTTGACCGCCGACTGGGGCGCGCCGTGGCGCATTCTGCAACCGGGTCTGGAGTTTAAACGCTACCCGACCTGCGGCGGCACCCACAGCGCCGCCGAAGCGGCATTCAACCTGCGTGAGCGTCTGATCGAACAAGGTATTCCCTCTGCCGATATTCCTGCGGCAATCAGCCACATTCAGGTCAGTTTTCCGCCTGGTGCCGATACCGCGCCCTATATTCGTCGTCCGTCAAACGGGGTTGAAGCACGTTTCAGCCTGGAATACGTCATCGCCGATGCCCTGTACAGCGGAGCCGTGCCACTGATGCACTACGGCGAAAATCCGGTGGACCCGGTGATTGCCGCTCTGGCGGCAAGGGTTGAACGCCATGCCGACCTGACGGCCCCGCCGGATGAACTGGATGCAGAGTTACGCTTCCACCGCGTGACCTTAACTTTGCATGATGGCCGTCAATTTAGTGACGTTGTCACCAGAAAGCAAACGGCCGCCCGCCAAACCGACGTCAACGCCAAGCTGCGCAGCATCCTGCAACTGATGCCGCATCTGGACAGCGACAGCGTGATGGGTGATTGCGCGTTAGCGCAGCCCGAGGCGCTGCTCCGCTTAATAAAATTACTAAACCAATAATAAATATAGGAATAATTATGAGTACTTCACCTTCAACACCATCGCGTCAATTACGTCTCGGCCTGTTTGTTCAGGCGCTGGGTCACCACGTCGGCGGCTGGCGTGCCGCCGGTGCCAGCGGTTCACCGACCGACATTGACTGGTTTACCTGGATCGCTCAAAAGGCCGAAGAAGGCACCTTTGACATGTTCTTCGTCGGTGATGCGCTGGCGACCAGCGTGCACCGTTTGCCGTCTACGATGTCACGCCTGGAGCCGCTGACGCTGCTGGCCGCGCTGGCGGTCAATACCCGCCATATCGGGCTGGCGGCCACCGCCTCCACTACTTTCGACCAGCCTTTCCATTTGGCACGCGCCATGGCTTCCATTGACCATATCAGCCACGGCCGTGCAGCCTGGAACGTGGTGACTTCATTCTCCAGCGATGCGGCACGCAACTTCAGCCGTGACGACCTGCCTTCGCACGCCGAGCGCTATGAAGTAGCGCGCGAATTCCTGCAGGCCAGCTACAAACTGTGGGACGGCTGGGAAGAAGACGCCATCGTGCGTGACAAAGAAAACGGCGTTTACGCCATTGACGAGAAAATCCATGCCGCCAACCACAAGGGCAAGCATTTCTCGGTACAGGGACCGCTGAACATTTCGCGCTCGCCACAAGGGCGTCCGGTGATTATCGAAGCCGGTTCCTCACCGGCCGGGCAGCAGTTGGCGGCTGAAACCGCCGAGGTGGTGTTTACCGCTGCCGCCACGCTGGAAGAAGGCCAGGCGTTTTACCGCAGCCAGAAGAAATTTGTCGCCGATGCCGGCCGTAACCCGGATCACTTGCTGATCCTGCCGGGCGTGATGCCGATCA
Source organism: Serratia sp. BW106 (assembly GCF_002607755.1). NCBI lineage: Bacteria > Pseudomonadati > Pseudomonadota > Gammaproteobacteria > Enterobacterales > Yersiniaceae > Serratia > Serratia sp. BW106. Next base: position 168,490 of record NZ_MCGS01000003.1, on the reverse strand, counting down.
TCGGCCGCACCAAGGCCGAAGCACAGGAAACCTGGTACCAACTCAATCAGTTGGTGGATATCGACAATGGTATTGAGCAGTTGTCTGCCCGTTTTGGCTTTGACCTGAGCGGTTTCCCGCTCGACGGTCCGGTACCGGACGTGGGTGCGACCGAAGGCGGCCAAAGCCGGGTGAAACTGCTGACCGATCTGGCCGCGCGTGAAAATCTGACGCTGCGTGAATTGGCCGCCGTTGCCGCAGGTTCACGAGGACATCGCGTGGTGGTTGGTACCGCCGAAGAGATCGCCGATGACTTCCAACTGTGGCTGGAACAGCAAGGTGCCGACGGCTTTAACATCATGCCTGCCGTGCTGCCGAACCAACTGGAGCTGTTCGTCGAACTGGTGATCCCGGAGTTGCGCCGTCGTGGCCTGTTCCGTGAGGAGTATCAGTACTCAACCCTGCGTGAAAACCTGGGCCTGCCGCAACCGGCAATCAACTTCGCCAACGTTAAGTCGGCTTAATTCGCAGGGGAATATCATGAAAATCACCACAAAACGCACCGCACTGTCCCTGCTGTTGGTCGCTGGCACACTGGCTCCGCTGGCCAACGGATTTGCGGCAGAAGGCGATGTGCCCTTCCGTGCCGCAGTAAAAGCCAGCGCCGATCCAGCGCTGCACGACAGCCTGCCAGAAGCCATCAAAAAGGCCGGTTACATCGTGGCGGGGACCAACCCGAATACCCCGCCAACCACTTTCTATGAAACGGACAATAAAACGCTGGCTGGGCGCGAAATTGATGTGATGAGCGCGATTGCCGATCGTCTTGGCGTAGCGATCCATTGGAAGGATACCGGCGGCTTCGACAATATCATTCCCGGCCTGAAATCCGGCCGCTATGACGTGGCGCTGGCCAACATCGACGCCAACAAAAAACGCTTCCAGCAGGTCGATTTCGTCGGCTATTACAATGCCTCCAAACTGGCGCTGATTGCCCGTAAAGATGCGGCACTTGGTCCTTATACCGATTTGGCACAGCTTTGTGGTCAGACCGTCGGTGCCGGTGCCGGCACTTCGCAGATCACCCGTTTGCAGCAAGCCAGCGATCAATGCGTCAGCGACGGCAAACCGGCTATCACTATTCCGATCTTCCCCGACCGCCCGGCCGGCGTTCAGGCGGTGATCAGCGGTCGCGTACCGATGTTCTTCGGCCCCTATGAAGGCTTGCGTTACCAGGCTACTCATGTGAAGCCGCTGGCACTGGCCGGCGACATCAACATTGAAGGCACCACCGTCGCCATTGCCTTGCCAAAGGGCTCCGAGTTGGTGAAACCGGTGCAGGCGGCGCTGAACTCGCTGATTGCCGATGGTAGCTACCAGAAAATCCTCGACGGCTGGGATATCGGTTTTGGTGCGGTGAAAACTGCCGGTATCAACGAAGAGATCGCAAAATGAGTGGGCAACACCCCATCGACGATGCCGAGCTGCGCATCGTCGGTCATCGGCATTATGGGCGTTGGTTCAGCGCGCTGCTGGTGCTGCTGATCCTCGGCATCATCGCCAATTCGATGGTGCACAACCCGCGCTTCGAATGGGCGGTGGTGGCGGAAAACTTCACCGAAGACTCGATTATCAACGGCGTGATCATGACGCTGAAACTGACGGTAATTTCGGTGTTCTTCGGCTTTGCCGGCGGCGTAGTGCTGGCATTGATGCGCCTGTCGGCCAACCCGGTGTTGGTGGCAGTGAGCTGGTTCTATACCTGGTTCTTCCGCGCGGTACCGATGCTGGTGCAGCTTTTCCTGTGGTACAACATCGCCGCGCTCTACCCGCGTATCAGTCTGTGGTTCCCCTTTCTGGGCGAAGTCGCCAGCGCGCCGACCAACACCATTATCAGCACCTTTAGCGCGGCGGTGATCGCCCTGGTAATGCATCAGTCGGCTTATGCGGCAGAGATTGTGCGTGCCGGTATCCAAAGCGTCGGCAGCGGTCAGTTGGAGGCCGCCAAGGCTCTTGGCTATCGCCGTGGGCAGATCCTGTGGCGAGTAGTATTGCCACAGGCCATGCGCACAATTCTGCCACCGGCCGGGAATGAGGTGATCGGACAGCTTAAAACCACCGCGGTGGTGTCGGTGATTGCCTTGCAGGACGTACTGTATTCGGCGCAGATCATCTACCAGCGCACCTACGAGGTGATCCCGCTGCTGCTGGTCGCTACGCTGTGGTATCTGGTGATGACCTCTATCTTGTCGGTCGGCCAGCACTACGTTGAGCGTTACTTTGGTCGGGGCAGCCAGGCCACGGGCAGCAACTGGCTGTTCCGCAGCCGTAAGGCCCCGGTTAGCCAGGCACAGGGAGCAGAATCATGAGCGCCGCCATTGTGATTAATCAGGTGCGGAAGTCCTTTTCCGGCACCGAAGTGCTGAAGAATATCAGCCTGCAGATCCCGGCAGGGTCGGTCACGGTGATCCTCGGCCCTTCCGGCTCGGGGAAATCGACCCTGCTGCGTTGCATCAACCACCTGGAGAAACTCGACGGTGGCACTATTCGCGTGGGTGAACAGCTCATCGGCTATCGCCAAAAAGGTCATCAACTGTATGAACTGAAGGAACGTGAGGTCGCCGAACAACGCAAAAGTATTGGCATGGTATTCCAACAGTTCAATCTGTTCCCCCACCGCACGGTGCTGGAAAACGTCACCGAAGCGCCATTGCTGGTTAAAAAGGAAAAGAAATCTGTGGTGCTGGAACGGGCAAAGGCCCTGCTGACCCGCGTCGGGCTGGAACACCGTATCCACGCCTGGCCACGCGAACTTTCGGGCGGTCAACAACAGCGGGTCGCGATTGCCCGCGCGTTGGCGATGAACCCCGAGGTGTTATTGTTCGATGAGCCGACTTCCGCACTCGATCCTGAGCTGGTGGGTGAAGTGCTGCAGGTCATGAAGGGCCTGACGCATTCGGGCATGACCATGGTGGTAGTGACGCACGAAATCGGTTTTGCCCGCGAGGTGGCAGATCAAATCATCTTTATGGATCAGGGGAAAGTGGTGGAGACGGGAACTGCGCAGCAGGTACTGGATGCGCCGCAGCATCAGAGAACGCGTGACTTTCTGGCCACCGTGCTCTAAACCTGCGTCGGGGGGCATTGCGCCCCCTGATCATTAAATTCAGTCTTTCTTTTTGCCTATGGCGGAGAAAAGATTACACAGCTCACCCAGGCCATAAATCGAGCCAAGTAACACGGCTATCATTACCGGTACCAGGACCACCACGGTTGCCAAACTCTCAATCATCTCTAACATCGTCGTCACCTGGTTTTTAAGCAGAGAAAAGCCTTCTCAGGAAAAAATATTTCCCTGAGTTTTCTTAAGGTTATTGTTGCTTGATTTCAATCTGTGATGCAGATCACACCCTAACGTCGCTAATGTAACTTACACAGTTGCATTACCGCAATACAAAAAAATGCTCTTTCCTGCCAGCCGATTGTCCCTCAAGCCAGGTACTGAAAATCACTGCGCCATCCTGACAGAACCCCCAGCAGCTCTCGCCTGCAAGAACCAACGCCCCGGTTTTGTTCATATTGAAAATACATAAAATAATACCCCAACAAAGCAACTATTGTAGGAAGACAGCAAGAATGAAATATTCACCAAAGATATGTTTATGCGAAAATAATAATAATTGCGTAGGGTATCCCCCACAAATTCATAGCCAAGAATCATAAATACATATGACCTTTCACAAGATTATTTCAGGGAGATATCTATGATGATAAACAAAGAAAAATTCAGATCATGCCGGTGGCATTTTAATTAAATACCTAAAAAATTAACTTTTATTTTTTTGCCAATGCCCTTGGCCGCGGACTCAGTCCATATGCACATATTGCCAAAAAAGAGGCGTGCCCCTACCAGGGAAACATCACCATGATACTACCGAAACCTGCCATTACCGATATTCACGGCAAACAACCCATACCTCTGCCGCTATTGCCGCCCCAACTTGCTAATCTGTTGACCGCTAATGAACGCATTATTATGCAGGCCCTACTCAGCGGTCAGGCTCTGACCACTATTGCCTGGAGATTAAAGCGCGATATCCGCACCGTCAGCAACCAAAAGCAGGCGGCCATGGCTCGACTCTCTTTGACCAGCAATGCCATGTTGTATGCCCTGGGGGCTCTACTCGGCCCCCCCTTGAGCGCGGATATTACTGTCCGTCGTCGGTTACTGGCTCCCCGTGAACAGTTGGTGTTGAATGCCCTGCTCACGGGGTTAAGCGTGACAGATATCGCCTATCAACAAGGACGTAGCGTGAAAACGGTCAGCTATCAGAAACGTCGATTAATGCAAAAGCTGGGGCTGAATAATGATGTGGCGTTATTCGCACTGGCCCCCCAACAGGCGCGGGTGTTGCTGAGATCTTGGTCTGGCTGGCCAAAACCTGGCAGTGAAGCATCACCCTCAGGTTGAGACGGCCTAAAGAGAGATTTTTGATGTCCTTTGAATTGGTGCACAGAGGTCTCTGTTCATAAGCTATCTCGCCCTGGATATACTCACATTATGTTCAAAATTTAATTTTGTTTCACATGGAACATATGCCACATCCGTTTGATTTAAATGGAAATATATAATTCAATATATTTTAAAAAGCAATTATCAAAAACAAACAGCAGGAATGAAGTAGTGAGTAAACGCCCGTTTGTGCAAAAATAATGGACGCAGCTTATCGTTATCGCGAAAGCATTATTAAAAATAGATATACATGGTCAAATTGTTACATATTTGTTTCAGGGAGAGACAGGTGAAAATTAAAACGAAGAAACATCTCAGCACCTCACTCATAAAAAACACGCCAGTGATTTTTAAAAAAACACAGTCAGCCAACAGAAATTTCACCCTCCAGAAACATCAACGGGGGATATTCAGCAATTTGATATCTTTGACTATCAATAGCAAGATGACGACATCAACGGTAAAAATAAAAAGGACACCTATTCAGTGGTTTGAACGCTATGCCTGGCATGGCGTATTTATTGTCAGCGGCTTATTTTGGCTGGTGGTCTGTGGGTTTATTTGGTTTCTGAGTTCACTTTAAGTCAATCATTATAAAATAACTTCAATGCCCTCTCTTGAGGGCAGAAGCCCCTGTCTCTTCCCCCTAATGCAAACCAAGGCATGCCGTTGTCAATGTCGCTTGTAACTCGTGTAGTTCTGCTGGCCAGTCCTGTTATCCGGCCCGGTGCCGGTGACATGCCATTGTTTCGGTCCTGCAGTCAGGCTGTTCATTTTATCGTCATAACGAATGCGGGAAGCCGATCGGCAAAATCCGAATGCTAAAAATTAAGAATATTTACCTATTCTAATTTCTTTCGCAGGAATACATTCATCTCAACTTTTACCGGCCGATTAACCAGTGCTTTCTTTGTCTGTTAATTAGGCAACTTTACCAGGAAACTCTTATGAACATTAAACGTGCTGCAGGCGTAATGGTTGTTATCATGGCAACGCTTTCCGTGACTGCATGCGGGAATATGTCTCACCGCGATCGCAACACTGCTATTGGCGCCGGCGTAGGTGCATTGGGTGGTGCAGTATTGACCGACGGCAGCACGCTGGGGACCTTGGGCGGCGCAGCGCTGGGCGGCATCATCGGTCACCAGACCAGCCGCTGATCCTTACAGCAAAAAATATCAGTTTCAGGTCGGTTATTGTCTGTTTAAAGTAATCGACCTGAAATCTATGCCATTCCATTATTTATTAATATTAAAGAAACTCAGTAGTGGTTTTTATTACCCTCATAAAACCCAACCAGAATAAAATTCCTGGTCCTACCCACGTACTCCCTCACCTTTCCGTGACCTGGCAACTGACCTTTCGTGAGCAATGTTCGCTTTATTCGCACTGCTATTTTTATTTCTTGACTTACACCATGTCAGGATTATAGTTCCAATATTAAATGTGGAACAAAGTTTCATATTTGAAACTTACTCAAAGTTAAAATAATAAATACTTAACCAAATCTTGTCTCATATATAAAACCCAAGCAACGCTTCCATTATTTTATGGCGGAACGCGCTCGTTTTTAAAAAGTCAGTCTTGATCAGGGGAAAGCCATGCGTAAGGCCATCATCATAACTTTACTTTTATCACCAATGAGTTACGCCAACACCACCACACCAGACAAGGATAAACTCGTCACCGGGTCGCCGGTAAAAAAGAGCAGCCCGGTATTTCCTCACCTTCATTGGCAAAGTGAAGATAATAAGAAAAACATTGATATCGGTGGAGCATTGCGTGCCAATTACCGCTATGAGGATTGGGGTAGTAGCAATTACCGCCACCCGCCGCACTTGCGTTTTGACGCCTTCCGCATCGACACCAGCGCCAATTATAATGACGCATTCTTTGATTCTGGTTTTTGGTTTCAGGATCACCGGAAATACGCTATCGACCGTGCTTATGTCGGTTATCACCTGACTGGCAACTCGGACCTACAGCTTGGCGCGCCGTTCAAACCCTTTGGTTTGCAGCCCTATCCCCAGTTTGGTTGGTCCTACGGCATCCCGTTTTACCTCGGTTTCGGTGTTAATAACGGGCTGGGTGCCAAATATCAATACCATGACAATGCTTGGGCGTTCGATGCAGCCTATTTTCCCCGCATGATGCCGGCAGGCGTGCGCTATGCGCCGGAGGTGGGCAATTATGACGATCTGAAAAACACCAACTACGGCTCGCAGCATTTGCAATCCAACGAGAAACGCGACCAGGTTAACCTGCGTCTGACGCGTGAATTCCATCAGGGTGACTGGAACAACGAGCTCGGCGGCTCGCTGGCAGGCTCCCGGCTCTATAATCATGCCACTGGGGATAATGGCTCTTTCTGGGCGGCAGGCCTGCACGCGTTGGTGAACCACGATCCATGGCATCTGTCGACTCAGGTTATCCGTTATTCTTATGATGCCAAGGGGCCTGAGGGGGCAAACAACTCGGTGATTTTAATGGGCGGCAACGGCCTGACCCCAGCCTATTTGATTCCGGCACAGGCCACTACCGCGTCTATCAACCTGGCACGCGATGTCGAAGTGCCCTGGGGACCGGTAAAAAAACTGCGTTTTTATAACGACTACAGCGTGCTGTGGAAGGATAAGGACGGCGGGTCAGACTCTAAAATGAATACCCTGGGGGTACAGATCTTCGCCATGCCGGTGATGGTTTGGGTTGATTTGACCTGGGCGCAAAATGCCAACCCCTGGGGTGGAGCCGAAAACGCCACCGGCTGGACCAGCACCCAGTCCTCCGGCAGCAATAAATGGTATTTTCGTTCCAACGTGAACATCGGCTACTACTTCTGATCCGGTCCCCCTCCATCGAGGGGGCTTTGTGTCACCCCTTAACCTGAGATACCACCTTCAGCGGCTGGGCATCAGGCAGGATGTTCATATGCTCCAGTACCTGGGCCATAATTTTGCCGAACACCGGGCCGGCCACCGAACCACCGAAGTGCTTACCAGCTTTCGGGTTGTTGACCATCACCACCAGTGCCACCTGAGGATCGCTGGCCGGGGCCACACCGGCGGTGTAGTTGATATACCCGCCGTCGTATTTCCCGTTGGTCCCCATTTTCTCGGCGGTACCGGTTTTAATCGCCAACCGGTAACCCGGCACGGCGGCGCTGAGGCCACTGCCGCCCGGCAAGGCGTCGCTTTCCATCATATGCACCACGGTTTTTACCGTATCTTCTGGCAGAATGCGTTGTCCCATCACCGGTGGAGTGACCTTGGTGATCGATAAGGGTCGATAAACCCCATAGGAACCGATGGTGGCATATTCACGCGCCATTTGTAGCGGCGTCACACGTAGCCCATAGCCAAAGGAGAAGGTTGCACGTTCGATATCCGCCCAGCGCTCACGGTGCTGCGGCAAGTAGCCGCTGCTCTCGTTACCGATGCCCAGATCGGTTGGCAGCCCCAGACCAAAGCTTTTGTAAACCGCCGGCAGTACGGTGGCCGGCAGCGCCAGTGCGATGTGTGAAACGGCAATGTCACTGGATTTTTGCAGCACGCCGGTAATGGTCAGCTTCGACCAGTGGCCCACGTCCTTGATCAGGTGGCCGTTGACCCGGTAAGGCGTGGTATCCAGCACGGTATCCGGTTTAATCAAGTGGTGCTCCAGCCCGACCATCACCACAATCGGTTTCACCGTAGAGCCCGGCTCGAAGCTGTCACTGCTGCATACGTTACGAATGTCTTTCGTTGGCGTATTGGCATAGTTGTTTGGGTTAAATGACGGGTAGCTGGCCATGCCCAGTACTTCACCGGTATTCACCTTCACCAACACCGCACAGCCGGAGTCGGCCTGATTCGCCACCACGCCGTCGCGGATCTGCGCATACAACACGTATTGGATGAATTTATCGATGCTCAGCGTGACGTTCGGCGGTGGCACAGGGTCGACGTTTTTGATCACGCCAATCACCGCCCCGCTGCCATCCTTCTGGTAGACGCGGACGCCGTTCTTGCCTTGCAGCAGGTGGTTAAAGCCCAGCTCAATGCCTTCCAGCCCCTGATTGTCCTGCCCGACAATACCGATCAACCCGGCGGCATCCTGACTCATCGGATAAAAGCGGCTGAAGTCCTGCTCCGTGCTGACACCGGTTAAATGCAGCTTGCTGATATAGCTGGCATTATCATCTTCAACCTTACGCGCCAGATAGACAAATCGCTTATGGGCGTTAGTCTGGATTAGCTTCTGCACCTCGGTCAGTGGCATTTTCAGCACGGTGGCAAGACTCTGCCAACGTTCATTAGTCAGATCGGTATGGGTGTCGAGAATATGCTTGGGATCCAGCACGATGTCTCTTGAAGACACGCTCACGGCCAAAGCTTCACCATTGCGATCGGTGATCATCCCCCGGTTGGTCGGCAGCACCTGGGTGCGGATCGAACGCTGATCCGCCTGGTCAGCCAATTGCTGATGCTCCAGCAATTGTAAGTAGCCGACCCGGAACGCCAGCAGGAAAAAGCACACCAGTATCCCGGCGCAAATCCAGCCAAAGCGAAGGGTGGAATAATTTTTACCGCTTTTTTTTGTTGATGGCGCCACTGTTAACCCTGCGTTTTTATTAAAGTTATGTAATGATTTCAGTCTACCCTGACAAAAATCTTTAGAAGATTGCAGTTTGTAAGAAAGTAAAAACAAACGCGTTTAGGGTTGCACGTCCGCACTGTCGTTTAACTCCGGTTTAACTTGCCGATCGTCCGCAGCCTGTGGCGCATTAGCCGGGTCAAAAATATGGTCGAGGATCGCCCGGGCGGTCGGCCCTGCAACCACGCCGTCACCGCCGCCGTTTTCCAAAATCAGTGCCATGGCCACCCGCGGATTTTTATAGGGGGCGAACAGCGTATAGAAGATATGGTCGCGCAACCGCACTGGGATCATCTTGGCGTTATAGGTCTGATTTTCTTTCAGACCGAACACCTGTGAAGTACCGGACTTAGCGGCGATTTGGTATGACGCGGTGTGGAACAGTTTGTAACCGGTGCCGTTCGGCAGGTTGGCCATGCCGTACATGCCGTTGCGTACGATGCCCCAATACGGTGATTTGGCATCACCAATCTGCGCGGTTTGTACCGGCGGCTGATAGCGGCTGACCCGGTTGCCCTGCTTCATCGAATACAGCAGATGCGGTGTTTTCACCTTGCCGTTATTGATCAGCGTGGTTAATGCCTTCACCATCTGGATCGGCGTGGCGACCCAATATCCCTGGCCAATCCCTACCGAGATGGTGTCACCCTGGTACCAGGGTTTTTTATGCACCCGCTGCTTCCATTCGCGGCTTGGCAGCACGCCACGATACTCTTCATTAAGATCGATCCCGGTCGCCTGACCGTAACCAAACTGACTCAGCCAACTGTGAATACGGTCAATGCCCATTTCATACGCCACCTGATAGAAGAAGGTATCGGCAGACTCTTCAATCGCCTTGGTCACGTTCAGCATGCCGTGGCCGCTTTTTAGCCAGTCACGGTAACGGCGTTGGGTGCCCGGCAAGGTCCAGGTCGGAGCACCAAAGAAAGTGGTGTTGGGGGTGATCACCCCGGCAAACAGCGCAGAAGTGGCCATGTAGGGTTTCACGGTGGAGGCCGGTGGATACAGCCCCTGCGTAACGCGGTTAATCAGCGGTAAATCGGGGTTAGCCAGCAGAGACTTGTAAGCGGGATAACTGATGCCCTTCACGAAAGGATTGGGATCGTAACTGGGGCTGGACACCATCGCCAGAATGCCGCCGTCACGCGGATCCTCAACCACCACCGCCGCACGCTGCCCCTTCAACACGGATTCAATGTACTGCTGCAACCGCAAGTCGAGTGTCAGGTAGATATTCTTGCCGGCCTGCGGTGGCTGCTCCTTCAGCAGGCGTATCACCCGGCCGTGGTTGTCCACCTCCACTTCCTGATAGCCGGTGGTACCGTGCAGCTCAGACTCATAGTAAGCCTCAATGCCCTGCTTGCCGATATTGTGATCGGCGGCATAGTTCTCGCTAAGGCCTTCTTTATCCAACCGTTTCAAATCACCATCATTGATTTTCGATACATAACCCACCACATGCGCCAGCTCGGCACCATAGGGATATTCACGTTGCTGATAGGTATCGATGGTTACCCCGTCAAAGCGGTATTGATTGACGGCAAAGCGCGCCACTTCCGTTTCGGTCAGCCCGTTTTTTAGCGTCACCGGCTTATAGCGGCCATTGTGGTGCATGTCATCGCGAAAGGCGGTGATGTCTTCGGGGGTCAGATCGACAATCGGCGTCAGTTGTTGCAGTAGCGCGGTCATATTGTCGATTTTGCTGGGAATGATCTGGATTTGGTACAGCGTAATATTGCGCACCAGCGGGGTGCCATTGCGATCGAAGATCAGCCCGCGGCTGGGGGCAATCGGCACCATTTTAATGTCGTTTTGATTCGATCGCGTTTGGTAAAATCCATGCTGTTTAATCTGCAAACGGTACAGGTTGGCGACCAGTACACCAAAACAGGCGACAACCAGCACCATAGCCACACTGGCACGGCGGATAAACAGCATTTCCTCTGCGGAATGGTCACGAATTTTATCTTGTAATAGGGCCATGCGTGGCGAGCTACCTGTCTGACGTCACACTTTCCCAAGATAAATCAGGGCAGTGAAAAGTCGGCAAGCATAGCGTTATTGCCGAAGGCGCCCCATTAAAAGGTTGCTAATGAAATGGCATAAATGTTTCAGCATGTTGGAATGTTACCAAATGCCGATTTTTCTCCCGCTCAGGGATTGAGCCGCCGTTTGCGCCAGTGCTACAATGTGACACAGATCACACTATTCCATTTTTGCCCGCACAAACCTCCCGGCGCCCTGCCGGTTGCGGCTTTTTCCAAGGACCATGTTCGATGAGTGCCATTGCCACAGGTTTTATTATGATGCGCTGGGAGTTACTGAGCGCCGTTATGATGTTTATGGCCAGCCAGCTAAACGTCGTTTGCCGTAAGACCAGCCGCAACGGTATGGCATTTATGTTCAGCAGCCTGGGGTTGTTCACCACCTGCTGGTTCGTCATGGGCTTGATGGGCATCAGCTTCAGTCAGGAAGGTTTTGTGCTTTTCTGGTCCCACGCCTGGGACATGTATGTCGAAGTGGTCAGCAACACTCCCACCGACTGGCCCATGCCCTGAGCCGCATTTAATCTCCCTCAACGGCAGGCAACGGCACCGACATCTCCAGCAGTATTTTGCAGAATGCCTGCGCAGCCGCGCCAGGTTCAGCGCCGTTGACGATCAGGGTGAAATCGATGTCGGGCAATTCGGGTAGCCCGTACTGGTCGCCGATCACTTTCATTCCCGGCGCCACATCGCCGCTTGCCATGACGGCAACGCCCAGTCCCGCCAGCACGGCCGCCCGTAGCCCTTGCTGGCTTTGTGAGGTGAAGGCGGTATGCCATTCGATAGCCTTGCTTTCCAAAGCGGCGATCCCGGCCTCGCGACTGACCGACGGCGCGGGCAACAATGCCAGCGGCAACGACGTGCCCTCAAGGCTGAATGTCTCAGCCGCTACCCACACCAATTGCGTCCTCCGCAATAACCGGCCCTCAATATGGTTAGCCAGCGACATCACGACGGCCAAATCCAGTTCGTTGCCCTTCACCATCCCACAAAGATCCAGCCCGATACTGACATTGACTTCCAACCTGACCGCAGGAAAAGTCCGGGCGAACTGGGATAACAACGGCGGCAATCGTTCCCCCAGAAAACTCTCCGCAAGGCCAAAGCGTACGACTCCCGACACGGGTGAGGATTCAAAGCGCCGCCGCAAGGCGTCGAGCGCATGTAAAACTTGCATGGCGTGGCGTAGCAAATCCTCACCGTCTTCGGTTAGCGTCAAGCGGCGCGTAGTACGGTGCAATAACTGTCGGCCAATCTGCTCCTCAAGCCGACGGATCTGGTGACTGACCGCGGATTGGGTCAGATTCTGTTGCTGCGCAGCGCGCGTAAAGCCGCCGGTTTCGGTAACCGCAACGAAGGTGCGCAGCAGTGTCGGGTCAATGTTCATAGGATGATTACATGATGGATTTTAATTAATAACAATAAATTAAATCATTTCTATCATGCAAATCATTTATCCAGAATGGTTACTCGTTTCCGTAACCTTTCTTTTGTGGAAAAATTCATGACGCTCTCTCACACCAGTAAAAACAGACTGGCATTAACGGCAATTTGCCTCGCCGCGCTGATGTTCGGCCTGGAAATCTCCAGCGTGCCGGTGATACTGCCGACGCTGGAACGGGTATTACACAGCAATTTCAGCGAAATGCAGTGGATTATGAATGCCTACACTCTGGCCTGTACCGCAGTGATGATGGCCACCGGAACGCTGTCCGACCGTTTTGGCCGCAGGCGAGTTTTCATCATCGCCATTGTCGCTTTTGGCCTCACTTCCTTACTCTGCGGCCTGGCCAACGGCTCGACGATGCTGATCGTGGGCCGCTTTATGCAAGGCATGGCGGGCGGCGCCATGTTGATTTGCCAGGTAGCAGCATTGTCGCATCAGTTTCAGAACGGCAAACAGCGTGGCCAGGCCTTCGGCATTTGGGGCGTCGTTTTTGGCATTGGGTTAGGATTTGGGCCGGCGATCGGCGGCGTTATCGTGGCGATCGCCAACTGGCAGTGGGTATTTTTGATTCATGTGGTCATCGCCGCTCTGACACTGTTACTGGTGATTTTCAGCGTGCAAGAATCCCGCGATCCTCAGGCGGCAAAACTGGATAGTCTGGGGATCGTCACATTGTCGCTGTCGGTTTTTGGGTTGGTCTATTTTATCACTCAGGGGGCGGGATTCGGTTTCACCAGCGTTCGCGCCGGGGGGATCCTTCTGGCTGCAGCCCTCAGCCTGCTGCTGTTTATCGGGGTTGAGAGACGCAGCCCCTATCCGATGATTGAGTTTTCCGTGTTCAGGAATCGGCAATTTTCCGGGGCGCTGATGGGATCCATCGGCATGAATTTCAGCTTCTGGCCTTTTATGATCTACCTGCCGCTCTATTTTCAAATTGGGCTGGGTTATGACAGCCTGACCACAGGTTTGTCGCTGCTCGCCTATACGCTTCCCACGCTTGTCTTCCCCCCGGTGGGTGAGCGATTAGCTCTGCGTTACCGCCCTGGAACCGTGATCCCCTCGGGGCTATTCGCGCTTGGATTGGGCTTCCTGCTGATGAAATCAGGTAGCAGCGGCGAACATGCCGGCGGATTGGCTATGCTGCCGGGGTTACTTATCGCCGGCATCGGCCTGGGGATCACCAATACCCCGGTGACCAACACCACCACAGGTTCGGTGTCGAATGCCCGCGCCGGCATGGCCTCCGGGATAGACATGAGTGCCAGAATGATCGCGTTGGCTGTCAATATTGCCGTCATGGGTTTTATCTTGCTGGCGGGCGTTGACGTTTGCCTGCGACAAACGCTGCCCGAATCATTCGGTACCTTGCCGCTACGTGCGGTGGCGGAGCAGATAGTGGCGGGTAATCTCACCGCATTGAAAACACTCCCCGAATGGGATGCCTTGGCCCCCCTGGGTCATGCTGCGTTGACGCAAAGTTTTGGCCTGGTGATGTTGTACGGCGGCCTCGGTGCCTGGGCGTTGGCTGCTGCCAGCCTGATGATTTTCGCCCCCTGGAAAACTGCAGCCGCACTCCCCCGGTAATAACATCTCGCTATGACTGAATGGTTCATAAAATAAATAAAATATAATCGGGTGGTCTGAGACCAACTGGGGCTTATGCTGGCCCCAGACAACCTTGTCACACCGACGGGAAGGCAAACTTCCTGCCCACACTTTCCTGTTCCCTCCTTAATTAATCCAGAATCCGGCTTAATAATTAACCGATGACTGGCATGGCTGATGGATAGCCACGCGCCGCCATCAGGATGCGTCATGATTTCTCCCTCTGCCCGTATTGCCGACAACAGTGTGATTGAGCCCGGCGTGATTATCGGTGCCCGCGTGCGTATCGGCCCCTTTTGCTTTATTTCTGCCGGCGTTGAGATTGGTGAAGGCACCTCGATCGCTTCACACACGGTGATTAATGGCCTGACACGCATTGGCCGAGACAATATTATCGGCCCGTTTTCCTCGATCGGCGAAGCCAGCCAGGATTTGAAATATGCCGGTGAGCCGACCACGCTAACCCTCGGCGATCGCAATCGCATCGGCAAATATGCCACCCTGCATCGCGGGACGCTACAAGGCTGCCAGCGAACCATTATCGGTAATGACAATGATCTGCGCGACAATGTGCATGTGGCCCACGACTGTATCATCGGTGACGGCACTTACCTCGGCGATCACAGCGGTTTGGCCGGGCATGTTGAACTGGGCGATGCCGCCTGGATCGGCGCCCGGTGCGCGATACATCAATTTTGCATTATCGGTGCCCATGCGCGGTTAGACGACCACTCCCTGGCGGTGCAAGATCTACCGCCTTTCGTACTGGCTGCGGGGCAGCGCGCCAAACCCGGTGGTGTACACCTGTCCGCCCCGGCTTTTTTGGCCGCCGACCCGCAACAGCAGCGGGTGATTCACTCGCTGTATGACATGATCTACCACCGGGCCATGGCGCTGGAGGATGTCCGGCAAGAAGTCATTCACCTCAGCGTGGAATACCCGCTGTTGAGCCTGTTCCACGATTTCTTTACACGTTCGACGCGCGGTATTATCCGCTGATCAAAGAGGCCGTTATGCCACCTTATGGCAACGCACCGCCGTACCTGCCAGATTGACGCGCAGGTTTTGTGGCAGTTGGCAGCCTTCTCCAGCGTAGGGACAGCGTTCACGGAAAAAGCAGCCCAGGGGTAACTGGCGGTTACCCGGCAGTTCACCCTTGCGATCTTCAATGGCGCTGTCGCTCAGCGAACGGCCGGCACGGGGCACCGAATCCAGCAACAGCCGGGTATAAGGATGCTGCGGCTGGCGCAGTACCTGCGCGGTCGGCCCCAGCTCAACGATTTGCCCCAGATACATCACCGCCACCCGGTCGCTCATGTGCTGGATCACCGAGACGTTATGCGAGATCAGCACGTAGGTCAGGTTGCGCTGGCGTTGCAGTTCCACCAGCAGATTGAGGATCTGCGCCTGCACCGAGATATCCAGTGCCGAGGTCGGTTCATCCAGCACGATGATATCCGGCTGTGAGGACAGCGCACGAGCAATGGAAATGCGCTGGCGCTGCCCGCCGGAAAACTCGTGCGGCAGCCGGTCAATCGCCTCCGGCCGCAGACCGACCTGTTGCGCCAGTTCTGCCGCCTGTGCTCGCCGCTGCGTCACGCTGTTATGCTGCTGTACATACACAGGTTCGGTGATAATGCGCCACACCGGCAGGCGTGGATCGAGCGACGACTGCGGATCCTGAAACACCATCTGCATGCCGCTGCCAAACCAGGAACCTTGGTTACGTGCACGCAACAGTTCGCCGCTGCTGGGCTTCAACAACCCCATCAGCAACTGCGCCAGCGTACTTTTGCCGCAGCCGGATTCGCCGACGATACCCAGGGTTTCCCCACGCATGATATTGAGATCCAGCCCATTGAGCGCATGCACATACTCTCGCGGCTTACCGCGCCAGTTGTAACTGGCGGGAAAGCGCAGCCGCACGTCGCGCAATTCCAGCAGCGCTTCAAGGTTCATTTCTTACCTCCAGTTCGATTGACTGCGGATGCCAGCAGGCCACCCGCTGGGTCGGTTCAGCGGCCAATGGCAGCAGCGACGGGGTTTGTTGGCACTGGGCGTCGGCGTAGCGGCAGCGGTTGCTGAAGGCACAGCCCGGCGGCAACGCACTGAGATTGGGCACCGTGCCGGGAATAGCCCGCAGCAGGCTGCGCGGTTCGGCGCGCTCCGGTGCCGCCAGCAACAGCCCAATGGAATACGGATGGCTCGGGTGTTCAATCACTCTGGCGGTAACCCCGCTTTCAATCACGTGCCCGGCGTACATCACATACACCCGGTCACAAAGCTGCGACACCACCGCCATATCATGGGTGATAAACAGCACCGCCGTACCGCTGGCGCGCGCTTTCTGCTGTAACAAACGCAGCACCTGACGCTGCACCGTGACGTCCAGTGCGGTGGTGGGTTCGTCGGCGATAATCAGCTCTGGCTCACAGGAGAATGCCATGGCGATCAGCACCCGCTGGCGCATACCGCCGGACAGCTCAAACGGATAACGCTCCATCACCCGCTCCGCATCGGCAATTTGCATCTCCCGCAGCAGTTGGATCGCCTTGTCACGGGCCGCTGCCGCCGATAACCGCTGATGCAGACGGATCACTTCACACATCTGGCGACCAATCTTGCGCGTCGGGTTCAGCGCGCTCATCGGCTCCTGAAAAATCATCGACACCCTGGCCCCCCGCAGTTGGCGCATTTGTCGCTCGCTGGCCTTCAGTACGTCGGTACCCAACATCTCCAGCGAACCGCCGGTCACGCTGTAGCCGTCCTCCGCCAGCAGGCGCAGGGTCATCATCGCGGTCACCGACTTGCCGGAGCCGGATTCGCCCACCACGCCGACAATCTCACCGGCCTTAACCTGCAGTGAGACACGGTTCAGCGCTTTGACGCTGCCGCCGTAGACCGGAAATTCCAGTTGCAACTCATCGATAGATAAAACGGTAGTTTCACTCATCAGCGCCCCCGAGCTTTAGGATCCAGCAGGTCGCGCAGACCGTCGCCGAACAGGTTGAAGCCGGTGGCGGTGATCAGGATCGCCGTACCGGGAAAGGCTGAATACCACCACTGGTCGAGCACATAGTTACGGCCGTTGGCCACCATCGCACCCCATTCAGCGGTCGGTTGCTGGGCACCCAGGCCGATAAAGCCCAGCGTAGCCGCCATCAGGATCGCGGTGCCAATGTCCAGCGACGCCTGAACCACCAACGGCGGCATCACGTTACGCAGCACATGCCAACCGATCAGGTGCCAGCGGGAAGCGCCAAAGGTACGCGCCGCCTGCATGTAGGCCTGGTGGCGTAGCGTCAACGTCTGGCCACGCGCCAGTCGGACATAAAACGGAATACGCACCACCGCAATCGCCAGCATGGCATTGAACAGGCTGGGCCCGAGCGCCGCCGCCAACGCCATGGTCAGCACCAGCGAAGGCACCGACAGCATGATGTCCATGCAACGCATGATCAGTGCATCGACCGTACCGCCGATCACGCCGGAGAAACAGCCAAGCAGCGAGCCAATACCCCCCGCCAGCACCACCACTGCCAGCCCGGCGGCCACCGACTGTCGGCTGCCGACCAGCACCCGGCTGAACAGATCTCGACCCACTTCATCGGTGCCGAACCAGTGGTTGGCAGAAGGCGGCAGCAAGCGCGCGGTCAGGTCAATCGCATCCGGGTTGTGCGGTACCAGCCACGGTGAGAACAGCATCAGGAACAGCACGACAATCATGATGGCGGCGCCCAGCAGCGTCAGCGGGCTACGCCGCACCCGGTACCAGGCACGTCGCAGGCTGATAAAGCGTAAGGTCGGTTGTGTTGCCGACGGTTGTTCGATTTGAGTCATCGTCATTATCCCTCGCCCCCCATTCGCGGGTCGATCCACAGGTAAAGCAGATCGACGATCAAATTAACCATCACGTAGGCGAAGGACACCACCACCGCAAAGCCCATTACCGCCGGGAAATCCAGCGCCTGTATAGAATCCACCACGTAAGCGCCCATGCCCGGCCAGGCGAATACCGTTTCGGTCAGCACCGCACCGTAGAGCAGATCTCCCAGTGCCAGCCCCAACACCGTTACCGAGGGGATCAACGCATTCGGCAATGCATGACCCAGTACCACTCGCCAGTGTGAAAGGCCGTTGGCGCGCGCAGTACGGATGTAATCTTCCCCCAGTTGTTCGAGCATCGCCGAGCGGATTTGCCGCGCGACCACCCCGAGGTGAACAAACGCCAGCGTCAGCGCGGGCAAGATCAGATGCTGCAGGCTGTTCCAGAACGCCTCGCCGTTGCCGGTCAACAGGGAGTCCAGCAGGTAGAAGCCGGTGATATGGGTGGGCGGATCCAGCCAGTCGTCCAGCCTGCCGCCGCCGGGTAACAGATTCAGTTGGCCGTAAAAAAGGATAATGACGCCCAGCCCCAGCCAGAACGCCGGGGTGGAGATGCCAGTTACCGACAGCAGTCGTACCAGATGATCGGGCCATTTATTGCGATAAACCGCCGACACCACGCCGAGCGGCACCCCCAGCACTATTGCCAGCAGCAAGGCGCAAAAAGCCAGCTCCAGCGTGGCGGGAAAGAAGGCACGCAGATTCCTCCAGCACCGGGCGGCCGGTGCGGATGGAGGTACCCAGATCGCCATGCAGCAGATCCAGCACATAGCGGCCAAATTGCACATATAACGGTTGATCCAGGCCCAGTTGCTGGCGAATGTGCTGGACGATTTCCTCGCTGGCACGGTCACCGGCCAGCAGCCGGGCCGGATCGCCGGGGATCAGGTGCGAGATGGTAAAGGTGATCACGCACACCCCGAACATCACCAGCACCAACCCCCAGCAACGCTGACGGATAAGGCTCCAAACGTTCATAGCGATTTCCCATGGTGCAGGGGCAGCCAAACGGCTGCCCGAAGAAGATTACTTACTCATCTGCCCAACGTTGAACACCTGCTCCAGCATCGGGTTATACACAAAGCCCTTCACGTCTTTGTTCATCGCCACCTGGTAGTTTTTCTGGAACAGATAAACATAGGCCGCCTGGTCGATGACGATTTTCTGCGCCGCCTGGTAATCGGCGGTACGCACCTGTTGATCGGACACCGAGACCGCTTTCTTCAACAGCGCGTCTACCTGCGGATCGCTGTAGAACGAACGGTTGCCCGGCAGCCCTTTCTTGTCGGATTCGAACCAGTAGTTCATGAACATGTAGGGGTCGGCAAAATCCGGGCTCCAGTTGCCGATGGCGATGTCGTAATTCCCCTGGCCGATGCGGTCACGCATGGTGGCATTGGCCAGTTTCTCCAGTTTGACGTTGATGCCCACCGTCGCCAGGCTGGCCTGCACCGAGAGCGCAATCGCCTCCCAGTTTGGGTCGCTGATCGAGTACAGGAAGTTCAGTGAAGCGGGTTTATCCTTCACCGCAGCCAGAGCCGCCTTGGCCTTGTCCGCATCCTGGCTGTATTGCTGCGCGTTGGCATCGTAACCCCACATGCCTTCCGGGATCGGGCCACGCATCTGTTTACCGTTGCCACCGAGGATGCCCTTCACCATGCCCTGGTAATCCACCGCGTAGGAAATAGCGCGGCGCAGATCGACCTGGTTCAGTGGCGCTTTGCCGTTGTTAAGGTACAGATAGGTCACCCGCAGTGACGGATACTCATTGACCGCCACCTTGTTTTCACTCTTCAGTGCCGTCAGTTGGTCAATCGGCAGCGATTCGGCAATATCCAGGTCACCGCGTGTCAATTGCAAACGGCGGGTAGCGCTTTCACCGATGATTTTCACCGTCACCCGTTTAAACGCCGGTTTGGCCCCGCTGTAATGTGGATTCGGCACCAGCACCAGTTGCTGGCCTTTTTGCCAACGATCCAGCTTGTAAGCACCAGAACCGGCGCTGTGGTTGGCCAGCCAGGCTTTGCCCTCATCCGCCGGATTGGCCTTGGCAATCGCCGGGTTAACGATACCGGCTCCGTCGTTGGCCAGGGTGTACAGGAACGGCGCAAACGGCGTTTTCAAGGTAAAGCGTACCGTCAGCGGATCCACCACCGTGACCTGCAAATCTTTCGGGAAGGCTTCGGACGGGCCCTGACCAATCTTCATCAGGCGTTCGAACGACCACTTCACCGCTTCGGCATTGACGTCCGAACCATCATCAAACTTGTTGCCGGGTTTGAGTTTAAAGGTCCAGACCAACTGATCGTCAGAAGCCGTCCAGCTCTCGGCCAGCTCACCTTCCACCTGGGTCGAGCCTTTGCCACCTTCGGTTTTGTACTGCACCAACCTTTGGTAGGCCGGGTAAGTCACCGTCCAGTCGTTATTATCAATAGTGACCGCCGGATCCAGCGTTTGCGGGTCGGCCGCCTTGCCAATTACCAGCATGTCCTTGGGGACCGCCGCCTGCGCCGGACCTATTACCGCCAGGCCCAACGTCACTGCAGCCGCCAGAGCGGCGTATTTGATCTTATTCATAAACAAAGCTCCTGATGCGTTGAATGTGTGTTGTTTTAATCGTAAGAAAAACAGCCGAAGCGATCGGCCAGCAGCGGGTAATCCCCGGCGTTGGGCAGCTCAAAGTGCCACCATTCGCTGGCGATACCGCGAAAACCTCCGGCGGCCATCACCGCATTCAGCAGCAGCCGGTTGCGCTGCACCTCCGGAGGGAAATCTGGGTAAAACGGGTGGGAGCCTTCGCTCATCTCATCAAAGGCGGTGCCCATATCCAGTGCCGCGCCGTCGGCATCCAGTAGCGTCACGTCGATCGCCACGCCGCGGCTATGGTGCGAACCGGTTTGTGTGCTGGTGACATACTGTGGGTCCGGACAGGCCAGCCACAGCAGCGCCTGCGCCCGCTGCGGCCGATAGGCGTCGAACACCAGCAAGGAAAAACCGGCCAGCTTCGCCGCCAACAGGCAGCGCTGTAGCCCCGGTAGTGCATCGGGATGCAACAGGCAGCGGTTTTCCAGGTAAATCGCCCGGCCGGTCAGATTGTCGGCGCTGGCGTATTTCAAATCGATCGGCAACCCGGGAAAGGCCTCAGCCAGATCGATTAAAGTTACATTGTCACTCATTGCGTTTTCCCATAGCGGTTAAGATTCAAATTGCCCCAGCTCTTTTTGCAGGCTGCGGTTATTGGCCAGCCGTTGTTCCACCGCTGTGCCGCCCTGTTCCAACACCGAAGACAACAACAGGTTGAACAGGCAACTGAACGGCGCCAGCGAATCCCAAAACTGGCCGGTATCGGTTTTCACCTGCAGCAGGTCAATCGGGTAATCCCGTGCCCACGGGCAGTAAATATCAGTGATCAGCGCCAGCCTTAGCCCACGCGCACAGGCCGCCTGACAGTATTTCTGGGCGATGGTGGAATAAGCGCGAGTGTCGGTCAGCACCAGATAAGGCGTGCTGAACTCAGAGTTGAGTGATTCCACATAGGTGCCGGACAACCCGTCGGCGTAGTAGACCTTGGGGCGCAGGTACTCCAGGTGGCTGTAGAAGGCGTTGGCGATGCCGCGCGTCGATTGAATGCCGATCACAAATACCGCTTCCGCCTGCGCCAACTGTCGGCTGACCTGAGCAAAGGCTTCGCCTCCGGCCAATTGATAAACCTGTTCGATCGCCTCCAGCTCCAGCGTTAACGACTGACGAAGCTTTTGCGGCTGCGGCTGTTCACGCCGTTGGCGATAAGCTCCCAGGCGATCGGTCACGCCCCAGGGCTGGTACAGTGCCGTCCCCTGTTCACGCAGCGTGCGTTTCAAATCATCAAGATTGCGGTAACCCAGGCTGCGCAGGTAGCGCCCCACCGATATGCCACTGGTGGCGGTGCTACGGGCGATGCTGTCGGCCGTTTCAAACGGCACCTGCGCCAGATTGGCCAGCAGGTAACCGGCGATGCGTTTGCCGGTCGGGGTCTGTACCGCAAATGACGCTTCTATTTGCGCGATCACATCAGGATGCTCTGCCATAGTTCGCCCGCTGTTGTTGAGTTGTCACCAAGCCACCTTCTGTTACTCAGGTAACAGAGATTGATGATGACAATGCATGGCCTGTGCCAATTGCGGACTACTGGGGAAAAATTCTCGCGCGGCGGCGGACGGCGGTGCAGGAACGGCAGATCCTGCGGTTACAACATAGTCATCAGTTGATAACTATTGCACAACATTTGGGCAATGCATCTGGCAATGCACCGCCGTGAACCCTTAATTTCAATTCTATGACCAGGCTTGCGAAACCAGTGCAAAAGTCTGTGCAAGATGACAATCCGGACTATGAGGTGTGCCACGAACCATAATAGTAGGCGTATCCACGCAAGGCAGACCGCGCTGGTTCAGCCATGGGCCAAGGCCGCTGCCCTGGGGCGTATCCACCCGCACGAACTGACCACCGCAGGGTTGGCACAGGGCGTCAATCAAGGCGATCGCGTCGGCAGGATCTGACGCCACCACCGGGCCAATCATGCTGCCATAACCAAAACGACGCCGCAGGGCAAAACCGACGGCAATCCCCTGCCGCTCCAGCACCAGCGCCTGCCCGGCACTTGCCAGTAACTCTACCAACAGCGGTTGACGCTGCATGCCACTGGCAAGCAAATCCAGCTCACTCAATAAGGCAATATCCGCAGGTAAAGCCGGACGAAGACTTAGCCCGTTTGGCAAAGGTGCGGCATCGCGTACTGGCAACTCCCGGCATTGATGCTGCGCCAGGGGGCCTTGTTCGACAAACCCCAATTGCTGATACAGCGGCTTGCCCTGATCGCTGGCCACCAATTGCAGCTGAAAAGTGCTCAATGGTGCCATCAACTGCTGCATCATCGCCCTGGCGATGCCTTGCCCCCGGTGCTGCTCGGCGACAATCACCAGCCCCAGCGTGGCACGGTGTTCGCCCCACAGCCAGCGTAGCGCACAACCTGCTACCTCACCGCTGGCCTCGGCAATGACGCCGCCCCCCAACGACCACGCCTGCTGCCAATCCTCCAGCCGATGGGGCCACTGCACCTGCTGTGATAGCCCGAATACGGCCGGCAGATCTGTTTCGACCATGGGGCGCAACTTAATGGTCTGATTTTCCTGGGGCACGTTTGCCTCCTGATTCAATAAACATAGGGTCAGTGGGTGGCGAGAATCGCCCTATCACAAAGTATCAGATTTGGTTCTGTCTGGCGCATTGCTTGTGGTCTTAATATGGACTAAATTTGACACATTCGTTCTGCAAGGAGATCAGTATGAAAGTTGAAACCATTAGCTATGTAAAGAAACACGCCGCCGCGCTCGATTTGTCTGAACCTATTTTGGTTACGCAAAATGGCACACCGGCTTATGTGATCGAGTCTTATGAAGAGCGCAGGCAACGGGATGACGCTATTGCCCTGCTTAAATTGCTAACGCTGTCCGAAAAAGACAAAAAAGAAGGGAAAGTTTATACCCGCGACCAGTTACTGGCTGATATAGATAACTAATGCGGTAAAAAGGAGATGTCGCATGAAGGAACAGCTTGATATTGAGTATACCGCAACGGCAAAAAGCACCCTGGTCGAGATTATCCGTTATCTTAAAGCCAATAATGTCCCTCCGATGCCTGTCGTGGGCGAAATCATCAACGCGTTTGAAGCAAGGGTAAGTCAGTTCTCCACCGGTTGTCAGATATGCCCTGAACTTTTAAAAATTGGCTGCGATAAATACCGTGAATGTAATACGGTAAATGGCTCTCGCGTCATCTATTCGCTCGAAGATTCACTCATTACCGTGCACGCTTTTCTTGCACAAAAGCAGGATATTCAGCAAATATTATTCAATCGACTGATTGCGCCCTAAGCCCACCGGGCTCCCTGATACTCCCTCATTTTGCCACGCAAAAACAAAGGTTCCCTGCCACCCGCGGTGGCCAAAACTTGCGCCCTCGCCGATAACCCGTTAGGGTTAATTGTGATTTGCATCACAGTTTTAAGATGCGTGCGGCGATAAATCCCCCTCTTGGTATCCCGCGTTAAAACAAAGTAATCCGCCTATTTATCAGCGAATTGTGCACGATAGAATGGAGATGAAATGCTGAAACTGAGTCCCGACCTGTTAATTTTTACCGATCTGGACGGTTCACTGCTGGATCACCACAGCTACCGCTGGCAAGCGGCGCAGCCCTGGCTGGATCGTCTGGCACAGGCCCAGACGCCGCTGATCATCACCACCAGTAAAACCGCCGCCGAGGTCTGCACGTTGCAACAGCAACTGGGGCTGAGCCACTGGCCCTTTATTGCCGAAAACGGCGCGCAGATTGTTTTTCCCGAGGGATGGCACGACCAACCCGACTACCCGGCGAAAACCCTGGGGGCCGATTACCACAGCCTGACGGCAACCTTGCGGGCATTGCGCCACCAGACCGGTTTCGCCTTCCAGGGATTTGCCGATGTGGATGCCGCGACGGTGGCAGACTGGACCGGCTTAACCCTGACGCAAGCCCGCCAGGCACGGCAACGTGCCGGTTCTGAACCGCTTCGTTGGGCAGGCACCGATCGCCAACTTGAACACTTTCGCACCCTGCTGACGCAACACGACCTGCATCTGACCCAGGGGGGGCGCTTTTATCACCTGATGAGCCAAGAGGTCAGCAAGGGCAATGCTGCCCGCTGGCTGACCGCGCGTTATCAATTAATTCGGCGTCAACCTTTAACCACCCTCAGTCTGGGCGATGGCCCCAATGATCTCTCCTTGCTGCACGCCAGCGATCTGGCGGTATTGATCCGCGGCCAGCAGGCCCAACCGCTTAACTTACCGAACGACTTCTCCGGCCGGCTGTACCGCACGCAACAGCAAGGCCCACAGGGCTGGTGCGAAGGATTGGATCATTTTCTGCTTAACGGGAGATCTCAACATGAGTGAATTTTACCAGGACGGCATCATCACCAACTTCCACAATCTGGCCCAACGTGACTTGGCCGAGCTGGAATATGAGCTGCAGGTGTTCTCCGGCCGCAACACCATGGGGTTGATTTTGCCTTCGCTCTATTCCGAACTGGAAGGCCCGGCGCTGGACAAGATCGTCGATACGCTGGCACAGGTGCCCTATCTGGAGGAAATCGTGATTGGCCTGGATCGCGCCAACCATCAGCAGTTTCTGCACGCCAAAGCATTCTTCTCGCGCCTGCCACAGCGCCACCGGATTTTGTGGAATGATGGGCCGCGCCTGACGGCGATTGCCGAACAGCTCAGCGCCGAAGGACTGGCACCCAACGAGCCGGGAAAAGGCCGCAACGTGTGGTTCTGCGTCGGCTATACCCTGGCATCGCGCCGCAGCAGCTGTGTGGCGTTGCACGACTGTGACATTGTCACCTATGATCGTCGCATGCTGGCGCGCTTATTGTACCCGGTGGCCAACCCGCAGTTTCATTACGACTTCTGCAAGGGCTATTACGCACGGGTGGCCGGCGGCAAGCTGAATGGCCGCGTGGGTCGGTTGCTGGTGTTTCCGCTATTGAAATCACTGCAAAAGGTCTATGGCAACTCGGATTTTCTCGACTATCTGCGCAGCTACCGCTACCCGCTCTCCGGCGAGTTCGCCATGCGTACCCATATCCTCAATGACCTGCGTATTCCCAGCGACTGGGGCCTGGAGATTGGCGTGCTGTCGGAAATCCACCGTAATACCGCCACCAACCGCATCTGTCAGGTCGATATCGCCGACCATTACGACCACAAGCATCAGCCAATGTCAGAAGATGACCCGAACACCGGCCTGCAACGTATGGCGAGCGACATTACCAAGGCGTTGTATCGCAAGCTGGCGATCCAGGGGGTGCCGATCACCAGTGATTCTTTCCGCGTACTGCGCGCCACTTATTACCGCACCGCGTTGGATATGATCGACGCCTTCGAGCACGACGCCAAAATGAACGGTCTGGACTTCGATCGTCACAGTGAAGAATCGGCGGTCGAGCTGTTCTCCCGGGTCATTTCTCAGGCGGGTCACGCCTTTAGCGAAAATCCCGGTGACAAACCCTTTGTGCCGAGCTGGAACCGCGTACAGTCCGCCTTCCCGGACATTCTGCAGCGGCTGTATGACGCCGTGGAGCAAGATAATCAGCAGTAAACGCGCCCGCCGTTTGGCGGGTTTTACTTTTGTTCACTGATTTCGCCCAGCAGCGCCTGATAACCGGTGTTATTATTACTCTGCTCAATAAATCCCTCCTAATTCAAAGTGGTACGACAAGCTGATGGAAGCGTGGAAACTCAATCTGATCTCGGTCTGGCTCGGCTGTTTCTTCACCGGGCTGGCAATGAGCCAAATCCTCCCTTTTCTGCCGCTGTATATCGAACAGCTCGGCGTCAGCGGCCACCAGTCGCTGAGCATCTGGTCCGGTCTGGTGTTCAGCGGCACTTTTTTGGTCTCGGCGCTGGTATCACCGCTGTGGGGCAGCCTGGCTGACCGCAAAGGACGTAAATTGATGCTGCTGCGTGCTTCGCTGGGGATGGCGGTCGTGATTGCGCTGCAAGGCATGGTGACCAACGTATACCAGCTGTTTGCGCTGCGTGCCTTGATGGGCCTGACCTCCGGCTATATCCCCAATGCCATGGCGCTGGTTGCGTCGCAGGTGCCGCGAGATAAAAGCGGCTGGGCTTTGGGCACCTTGTCTACCGGCCCGGTGACCGGAGTGATCGTTGGTCCACTGCTGGGCGGCCTGATGGCTGACCATTTGGGGTTACGCGTGGTGTTTTTCGTCACCGCCGGGCTGATGTTTGTCAGTTTCCTGATCACCCTGTTCCTGATAAAAGAACGCCGTATTGAGGTGAAAAAAGCCGATCGGCTAAGCGGCAAAGCGGTATTCCAGTCGCTGCCCTATCCGACGCTGATTGTGACGCTGTTTATCAGCACACTGATGATCCAGTTGGCCAACTCTTCCATCAGTCCCATTCTGACGCTGTTTATCAAGGATTTGTCCGGTGATAGCGGCAATATAGCCTTTATTAGCGGCATGATCGCCGCCGTTCCCGGCGTTGCCGCATTGATTTCCGCACCGAGCCTCGGCCGACTTGGCGATCGTATCGGTACCGCACGTATTCTGTTGGCGGCGTTGGTGTTAACCACGGTGTTGTTCGCCATCATGGCGT
This sequence comes from Serratia sp. BW106, assembly GCF_002607755.1. Classification (NCBI taxonomy): domain Bacteria; kingdom Pseudomonadati; phylum Pseudomonadota; class Gammaproteobacteria; order Enterobacterales; family Yersiniaceae; genus Serratia; species Serratia sp. BW106. The sequence continues at coordinate 141,181 of NZ_MCGS01000003.1, read as the reverse complement.
GGGTGGAAACACCGCTACAGCTGGGGATCCTGCGTTTTCTGCTGGGTTTTGCCGACGGCGCCTTGATGCCTGCCGTGCAGACGCTGCTGCTGAAGTACTCTTCCGATCAGGTCACTGGCCGCATCTTCGGTTATAACCAGTCGTTTATGTATCTTGGAAATGTGGTGGGTCCGCTAATTGGCTCTGGCGTTTCGGCACTGATGGGCTTCCGCTGGGTGTTTGCGGTAACGGCGGTGCTGGTGCTGATTAACTGCCTGCAGGTACGTAGCCAGTTTAACAAGGTCGAGGGCGTACGGAAGTGATCAAGAGGGCCACCACCGCGGCCCTGTCGTTCTTAAAAAACGTTGGCAACGGTTAATCTCGCAGCCAGGGGGTAAAGGTCACACCGATCAACAGCCCTTCCGGGCTGAGCAACCGGGTAACACTCTGACCCCAGGGCTCTTTACGGTTGGCGATCAGCAAACGATAACCGCGATCAATCAACCCCTGCGTCGCCAGCGCCATATCAGCGACGTCAAACTCCATCCACGCCTGGGGTACCGGTAAATCGGCCGGCCATTGATCGCTACCGAAACACGACTGTGCGGCCTGCGCCAATGGCCACAGAGCAAAGTGCTTCACCCCCTCCAGCGCGCCATGCTCGGTCAACAAATAATCGGCATTGCCGTCCATCGGCTTAAGCGGTAGCCCCAGCGCGTCAGCATAAAACGCCTTGCTGTGCTCAGTTTGTTGGGTAATCGGCCCAAATCCGGCGACAAACAACACGCCTAGTCCTGCGAACTGCTGTTCCATGTTCTCTCCTGTTGGTTATCAACGCCCCAAACGCATTTGCATCGGGGCAATTCCGTAGGCCGCTTTGAAACGGTTGCTGAAATGGCTGGAGGAGCTGAAACCGCACTCCAGCGCAATCTGCGTCAACGGCAGCAGGCTGTGGCACAACAGTCTTTCCGCCTGCTGCAGCCGTGCGCGCATGACAAACTGGTGTGGTGCCAGACCGGTGTCATGTTTGAACATGCGAGCAAAATGGAACTCACTCAGTCCGGCCTGCGCAGCCAAGTCTGCCAGCAATAACGGCTGGTCGAGATGCTGCTCAATATACTCTTTCACCCGTCTGGCGACCGCCGGGGCCAGACCGCCGCGCACCTGCGGCATCGCCCATTGCAGTTGGCTATAGCGCTGCACCAGGTGCGACATCAGCAAAGTGGTGGCACTGCTGAGCGCCAGTTGGTTGGCACGTTCTTGCCAATTGCAGTTAAGTAAAAACTGGCGATACAGCAGCGTGATTTGGGGATCTTCGCCAAAGGCGCATTGTTCGAGGTTAATTGACGCCGGGCTGCGATCCCAGATTTGCTCCACCACCTGGCGCAAGTGTTGGTCGGTGCAGTATAGATGCACGAAAGATAAATCGCTGCGCACATCCCAGGTAGATTCATATTGACGCGGCATAATACAAAAACGGTCCGGCCCACCGCCGTTCTTCCAGCCACCCGGCACCTTTTGATAGCACTCATAGCCGTCGGCGACATACAGGCTCAGCGTATGGTGATTGGCGCTTTCCTGAGTAATGCGATCGTTGCAGTTTGACCAGGCGGCCAATTCCACGCCAGAACCCAGTTGCACACTGTTGTGCAACCGCGCGTTATGCTCCCGCAGTGTTTCGAACGCCTTGTAGCTGGACATCGCGCCTCCGTTTCTCAATCCCTCCAGTGTAGAGAGAGGCACTGCGCCACACCAGCCGTCAGCCCGCGCTTTTGCCAAAAAAAGCGCAAGAATATGCAATTGTACGCAAAGCGCTGAAAGCACGGCGGCCTGCAACAACGGATACTGAGCCGGTCTATTGTTTACTGGAGTCTATGATGAACACGCTGTTGTACCTTGCCGTAGTGCTGATCTGGGGCACGACCTGGATTGCGATTACCTTGCAGCAGGAAGGGCTTGTAGCCATTCCCGTTTCCATCAGTTACCGCTTTGTGGTTGCTGCGGGAGTGATGTTGGTGATTCTGCTACTGGCACGCCGCCTGCGCCGTATTGCCCCGTGCGATCATATGTTTTGCATCCTGCAAGGCTGCTGCGTGTTCGGCTTTAACTTTTACTGTTTCTACCATGCCGCTGCCTATATTAGCAGCGGACTGGAGTCGGTGATTTTCTCAATGGCGGTGCTGTTCAACGCCGTTAACGGCATGCTGTTCTTCCGCCAACGGCCCAGCCCAAACCTGCTGCCGGCGGCGGTGCTGGGCCTGACCGGGATCGTCGCCCTGTTCTGGCAGGATCTGGTCGCCACACAACTGGCACCGGAGCTGTTGAAAGGCATCGGACTGAGCGCTCTGGGCACCTACGGATTTTCTTTGGGCAATATGATCAGTGCCCGTCACCAGCGGCGCGGTCTGGATATTCTGTCCACCAATACCTATGCCATGAGCTACGGCGCGATCCTGATGGCGCTGATTGCCCTGGCTCAGGGCGCATCGTTCCAGATTGAGTTCAGCAACCGCTATATCGGCTCACTGCTGTATCTGGCGATATTCGGCTCAGTGATTGCCTTCGCCGCCTATTTCAGCCTGCTGGGTCGTATCGGTGCCGGCGCAGCGGCCTACAGCACCCTGTTGTTCCCTCTGGTGGCGCTGAGTATTTCGACAATTTACGAAGGCTACCAGTGGCACCTCAATGCGGTGATTGGCCTGTGCCTGATCCTGCTGGGCAATCTGGTGATGTTCGCCAAACCGGGCAGGCTCACGGCTTTGTGGCGTCGCCGGGCGGCAACGTTACCCGAATAAAGTGCTCAATGGCCACCACCAGTTCGCTGGCGGCCTCCAAAGGAGGATGATGCCCTACGCCACCCATCATTAATAGACTGGCATGAGCAATACCACCCACCATCTCCTCACTGAGTTCCGGTGGCGTGGCAAGGTCTTGCGTCCCACAAATGACCAGCGTAGGTGCCGTTATCAGCGACAACAGATCACGGGAATCTGTCCGTGCAATCACCGCAGCATCAATCGCCAGCGTTAAACCTCTGCGGTCGTGTCGCAGCATCACCGCCCGTTCTCTCGCCATGGTCTGCGGATGATTAAGCCGCCAATCAGGTGCATTTACCTGTTGCTGCACCTTCAGAAAAGCGGCCTCACAATCTTCAACGCTACCCTGCGAGATAATCGTCTTTAAACGCGCCCAGTCAGCCTGGCGTTGCGAGAATTCCTCACGCGCACTGGTTCCAATCAATATCAATCCGGACAACAGTTGCTGATGCCGTGCAGCCAAGCGGATCCCAACCATCCCACCCTGGCTTTGCCCAATGAATATCACCGGGCCAAGGGAAAGCTCGTTAATCATTAACGCTAAATCTTCTGCAATATCATCCAGCGACCACCCCAGGTGATTAAAACTGCTTTCTCCGTGGCCCGGCATATCAAGGACAATGCAGCGATAATGCCTTTCAAGCACGGCGACCTGCTCGGCAAAAATATTGCGATCGACAAACAGACCATGGGCAAAAATAAGCACGGGCCCCTCCCCACGATCCGAATAGGCGTACTCGGTGTTATTCAGGCGGATCCTCTGTCGTTCCCAATCGTGGGTAGAATCAAAAGCGCGCGCCAGCAACGCTGAGTCTTCGAAAATCTGATAACGTGCTATCAAACCATCACGGATCCGGAAATAAAGCATAAAATCGCTGCCTACACTGCGGCCGGTAGAAATCACATGGTGGCGGAAATATCCGCTCACCATGACGCTATCATTCGACGCCAACCAGTTATCCAACCGGAACACCCGCGGTTGAAAACGCTCAGGGAATGACTGGAGCCACTCGCGCACACGTTCACGCCCCTTGAGTAATCCAACGGTTAAAACCTGGGTGACACCGTCAACATGCCACACAACATCGTCGGTCATCAGTCGCAACGCCCCATCAACATCCCCTTTTCCAAATGCACGAATATAGCGCTGCACAACCCCGATATTGGCTGAGGTAAGGTCTGTCATGTGATACTCCTTTTGCAAAATAAAAAGACTCGCCATTAAAGGCTCGATCAATCAACGTCTGGGTTTTATTATTAGCTTTCGTTTTTTGCGTAACTATAGAAATAATTGCCAATTGGTTTTCTAAAAATGAAAAATATGGATTGGAACGATCTGCGTTATTTCCTTTGTGTCGCAAGGCACGCCAGCCTGACCGGTGCAGCACAAGATCTGGGAGTCAGCCAATCCACAGTCGCGAGGCGGGTTGCAGCACTGGAAGAAAGCCTTGGTACTGCGTTATTTGTACGCCATGCCACGGGCTATTATCTGACGGACAATGGGCACGACGTTCTGGCACGAGCCGAACAGGTTGAAGTGCGGATCTTTGAACTGGAAAAGGGCTCATCCAGCCTGGACGCTACCGTTGCCGGCGTTGTCCGGCTGGCAACTGCCGAAACTATGGCCACCCGGATTATCATTCCTGCTCTACCGTTATTGGCCGCACGCTATCCCAGGTTACGGCTGGAGTTGATCACCGGTATCGGAATGGTTGATCTACCGCGCTATCAGGCCGATTTAGCTTTGCGTCTGGTGCGCCCCGAACATGGCAATTTAGTGATCCAAAAACTGGGGAATATGGCCTCTGCGGTGTATGCCAATCAGGATTACCTTACCCGGTACTCGCCCGAGGAAAGGCGCTTCATCTGCTGGGATAAAACCTATGCACATCTACCCGCCGCACAGTGGATGGAAAAGCATGGACATAGCCATGATCCGGTATTAACCACCAACAGTGTCGCGACACAATATGCAGCAGCCAAAATGGGTATCGGTTTAGCCGTCTTACCCTGCTTTATGGTGAGGAATGATGATCGACTGGTTCAAACGCAAATGCCGAAGGATGTATTTACAGAGGAATTGTGGCTGGTTGCGCATGCCGACGTCCGTGCCTCGGCGCGCGTTCGAGCGATAAGCGAATTTTTGCAGGATATTTTTAGAAAGGAAGACGCTGAATGGCATAAGTAAAAGCGTGTCACGGTGCAATTATTGACTTACGCTGGTGCACTATAGTGCACCAGATAATTTTAACTATTAAAAATCAACATATTAAAAGTTGGCATGTTTTCTGCCTGTTCTCCCTGCAACTTTATAAAAAGGAGAAAGGACACATGCAAGAAAGCAACACCTTAAACGTTAAGCGTAGGCAGTTATTAAAACTCTCTGGGGCCCTGGCCGGCGGTATCGCACTGGCAGGGTTGAATCGCAGCGCACTGGCGAACGTCGCATCAGGTAACGCACCGTTCACCACCCCCACCGCAGATAATCCGATCCGCATAAACTTCAACGAAAACCCACTCGGCATGTCACCCAAGGCACAAGCGGCGGCGCGCGATGCGGTGGTAAAAGCCAATCGCTATGCCAAGGACGAGATCGTCGCCCTGCGCAGTAAGCTGGCCAGCCTGCATCAGGTGCCGGAAAGCGCGATCTTGCTCACTGCCGGGTCGTCTGAAGGGATACGTGCAGCCGTAGAGGCTTACGCCACGCTGGATACTCAGTTGGTGATCCCGGAGCTGACCTACGGCGACGGCGAGCACTTTGCCAAAATTGCCGGCATGAAAATCACCAAAGTGCCGATGCTCGCAGGCTGGCAGTTTGACATCGATGGCCTGAAACAGGCGGTTGCGAGCTACAGCGGGCCGTCGCTGGTCTATCTGGTCAACCCCAATAACCCCACTGCGACCATCACACCGGCCGATTTAATCGAACCCTGGATCGCCGCCAAACCGGCCAATACCATGTTCATTGTCGACGAAGCTTACGCCGAGTTTGTTAACGACCCGCGTTTTCGTTCGGTCAATCCATTAGTCAGCCAAGGGGCAGATAACGTTATCCTGCTGAAAACATTTTCAAAAATCTTTGCCATGGCTGGCATGCGCGTGGGTTATGCCGTTGCTCAACCGGCGATTGTCGCGCATCTGAGCAACCACGTTGCCGGTGAAAAAATCAACTTTTGCGGCGTCGATGCCGCACTGGCCTCACTGGATGACCAGGCCTTCATTACTTACAGCAAAAAAAGTAACGATACTTCACGCCAGATCCTGCTGGATGCATTAATAGCGTTGAAAATTCCCTATCTGCCGTCCGAAGGCAATTTTGTCTTTCTCCAACTCAGCGGGCCGCTGAAAGAGTTCCAGCAGCACATGAAGCAAGCCGGTGTATTGATTGGCCGCGCCTTCCCACCGGCGGATGCCTGGTGTCGCATCTCGCTCGGTACGCCGCAGGAAATGACCTTTGTCGCCAAAACCCTGTACGAGTTCCGTACCAAGGGCTGGGTATAGTGGCCCTGATACGCTAAACCACCGCCGCCAGTTCGCTGGCGGTTATCATTCGACAACCCCCTTTTTCATCCTGAAAACCACTCCATTATGGCTATACTCAGATTCTTGCCGATTTTTCATAAGGAGATCAGGATGCTGAGATTTTCCCGCCTCTGGTTGCTATCCGCCGCCCTCACCGCCTTTACGGCTGGCGCGGCAACCGAAACGCCGAAGTACGGCCAGGAACTGCAGGGCTTTCACTACCCTTATCCCCTGGAGCAGTACAACTTTAGCTCTCAAGGGCAGCCGTTAAGCATGGGTTATATGGACGTGCCGCCAGAGGGTGAAGCCAATGGTCACACTGCGGTGCTGATGCACGGCAAAAACTTTTGTGCCGCCACCTGGCAAGACACTATCAAGGCGCTGAGCAAAGCCGGTTACCGGGTGATCGCGCCGGACCAAATCGGTTTTTGCAGTTCGACCAAACCACAGCATTACCAATACAGCTTCCAGCAGTTGGCGCAGAACACCCACGCGTTGCTCAATAACCTGAAAATCAGTAAAGCGGTGATCGTCGGCCACTCCACCGGTGGCATGCTGGCAACGCGCTACAGCCTGATGTATCCGCAGGCGGTTGAGCGGCTGGTGATGGTGAACCCGATTGGGTTGGAAGACTGGAAGGCCAAGGGCGTGCCATGGCGCAGCGTCGATCAATGGTTCGAGCGCGAACTAAAAACTTCCGCTGCCGGTATCCGGCAATATGAGTTGAATACCTACTATGTCGGCCGCTGGAAACCAGAATATGACCGCTGGGTCGATATGCTGGCCGGGCTGAACAACGGGCCGGGGCATCGCCTGGTGGCCTGGAACTCGGCGCTGATTTACGACATGATTTTTACCCAGCCGGTGTACTACGAATTTAAGGATCTGCAAACGCCGACCACGCTGATGATTGGCACCGCTGACACTACCGCCATCGGCAGCGACATCGCCCCGCCAGCGGTCAAGGCCAAGCTTGGGCATTATAATCTGCTGGGTAAACAGGTGGCGAAATTGATCCCGCATGCCCGCCTGATCGAGTTCCCGGGGCTGGGCCATGCGCCACAGATGGAACAACCTGCGCAATTTAATCAGGCGCTGATCAAGGCATTGCAGCCATAACCCTCTCGATACAGGACAGGAAACCCTCCATGCTTGATATTAAAATTCGCCGCCTGCAAGCAGAAGACGCCGAGGATTTTCGGACTATCCGGCTATCGGCTTTAAAAAAGTCCCCCGAGATGTTCGGCTCGCTTTATTCGGTTGAGGCCGTGAAACCGCTACCGTTTTTTGCCGAAAGACTTGCCAACTGCGCCGTATTCGGTGCCTATTCAGACGGCAAGATCGTGGGGATTATGGTATTCAGGCAGGCCGAGGGGATTAAAGATGCCCATAAGGCTTCCCTGACCGGGGTATTTGTTGAACCCGAATTCAGAGGCCAGGGGGTCGCCCATGCACTGCTAAAAGCGGTCATTGACTATGGTTCCAACCAGGTCGAACAGATACTGCTGACGGTTGTAGCCGACAACGATGCCGCAATCAGCCTCTACAAAAAATACGGTTTCGAGCCCTATGGCGTGGAACCTCGAGCTTTAAAAACCGCACAGGGTTATCTCGACGAAATGCTGATGGTGCTTATTTTTCGCCGGTAAACGAGCATTAAAACCCCTTACCCTTCACTCACCCGGCTCTGGGGATCGTGCTATGGTATTAGCGGATTTCAGTAAGGAGTGGCCGATGTCGAGATTTCTCTGTTTGCGCACACTACGGCGCGTTGCCCTGACAGGAGTTGTTATGAGCCTTATGTTAAGCAGCACCAGCTTTGCCAGTTCACTGCCCCTGCTGGCCCCCTCTGCACTGAAAGGGCACTGGCAGTTGAATGATGCGGAAAACAACGCCGCCACCTGTGACGTTGAATTAAGTGATGAACTGATCGAAGGTACCAACGCCTACCGTTTTACCGCCTCGACACAGTGTCTGCAGCCGCTGGCCCTGACAGAACTGCCGGTTGCCTGGCGCCCAACGCCGGACGGTATGACGTTAACCAACGCCGACGGCAGCATGGTCGCGTTCCTGGCGCTGACGGCCCCTAAGCACTATGAAGTGATGAACCATAACGGCAAGCCGCGCTTTACGCTGACACCACGCCAATAACCTGCTTTTCTGGCATGGCGGCAGCGTAAAAATCTGCCGTCACGCCACCAACAATCCCATTAACGCCCCGCCCGCCAGCACCCATAGCGGATGAATGCGCTTGCTCATGCTCACGAGCGTGGCCAGCAGAATAATCGCCGCCAGCGGCCAGCTTGGCGCGGAAGCCTCGGCAATCAGCACCCCACTCGCCGCCACCAAACCGACGGTAACCGGCACCAGACCGCTCTGCACTCTGCGCCGCCAGGGTTTGTCCTTGAAACGCCGCCAGGCACCCATCACCAACAGGGTGACAATCGACGACGGGCCAAACTTGGCTACCGAAGAAACCAGTAACCCGGCCCAGCCGGCCACGTGCCAGCCAATCAACGGCACGATCATCATATTCGGCCCCGGTGCGGCCTGCGCCATGGCGAACAGCGCACTAAACTCCTGTGCGCTCATCCATTGGTGAACCTCCACCACCTGACGCTGCATTTCCGGCAGAATGGTCATGCCGCCACCGAACGCCAGCAGCGACAGCTCCGTGAAGATCAGCGCCAACGAAATCAGGATGCCCGTCATGAACGGCTCCTCCACCCCATCAGCAGAATGCTCAACGGTGCCAATACCAGCATGGTCGGTAATAACGGCAGACGCAGCCAGGCGATGGCGATCAGGCTGAGTGCGACAATCGCCAGTGCCAGCCATTTACCGCGCAGCGGTAACAACATTTTTACCCCGGTGGACAACAGTAAACCTGCCGCCGCCGCGGCCAACCCGGCAAACACGTGCTGCACATGTGCATCGTTCTGGAAGCGGGCATAGACCATGCCCAGTCCCACCACAATCGCCGTCGGCGCACTGATCAACCCCAACAGTGCACACAAAGCCCCCCGCAGACCGCGGAACTCCATGCCCACTGCCACAGAAAGGTTGATCACGTTGCCGCCCGGCAAAAACTGACACAAGCCCAGCAGTTCGGTGAATTGTTCTCCACTTAACCAGCGACGATCCTCCACCAGCATGTTGCGCGCCAGCGGCAGTACGCCGCCAAAGCCCATTAACCCAAGCATCAGAAAGCCCCAAAATAACTCGCCATTACCCGGTGGTGACGCAAGTTGGCTGTTTTTTACCGCATCAGATTCAGACATTGCCGCTTCCACATTGTTTATTATGATGGCTGGTATGATGCGCGCCGCCATGTCATGCTGTCTAATGCATTTCATAAGCAACAAGGATACCTTTAGGGTATGGCTATGATCGAACTTCGCCGCCTTCGGGCGTTCGTTACCGTGGTAGAAGAAGGCAATATTACCCGCGCCGCCGAACGTCTGTTTATTCAGCAGCCGCCGTTAACCCGCCTGTTGCAGGGGCTGGAAGATGAGCTGGGGGTAAAACTGTTGCAGCGCCTGCCGCGCGGCGTTCGCGTCACCGAAGCCGGCAATGTGCTGTTCAATGAAGCGCGTGCTCTGTTGGCACGTGCGGAACATCTGACCGAAGCGGTACACCGTGCCGCACGCGGCGAACAGGGGCATATTGCCATCGGCTTCACCAGCTCCGCCGCACTGCATCCGTTTGTACCAAACCTGCTGCGCCGCTACCGTGAGATCCTGCCGGGCATTACCACCCAGTTAGAAGAAGCCGGCAGCGGTGAGTTGCTGGATGCACTGGTGGATGAAAGGCTCGACGTGGCCTTTGTGCGTTCACCGGTGGGCTGCATTCCCGGATTGACGATTGAACCGGTGCTGCGCGAACCGATGTTGGTCGCGCTTCCGGTCGGTCATCGGCTGGCGGTTAACGGCGAACAACCACTGCCGCTGACCGCGTTAACCCGCGAAGCCTTTATTTTGTACCGTCGACCTGCGGGCCAGGGGTTATATGATGCCATTCTGGCCGCCTGTCACCGCGCCGGGTTCAGCCCCCGGGTGATCCAGGAGGCGCCGCGCCTGCCCGCCACCCTCAGCCTGGTGGGCGCCGGTTTGGGGCTGTCAATCGTGCCGGCCTCGATGCGGCGGCTGGGCGGTGACGGCATCGTCTATCGGGCGATTAGCGATCAGGCCCAGCTCAGTGCACCGCTTTATCTGGCGCTGCGCAGCAACCGATCCTCAGCCATCATTAGCCGTTTTCGCGATCTGGTGACCGAAGCGGTCAGTGAACGGCCACCCGGCTAATCCTGCTTGTCGGCGATGCGCGTCAGGTGGATCACCAGATACAGCAGCTCATCGTTCGACATTTCCATCTGCAACAGATTCTTCACGTAGTCGCGGATCAGCAGCGCACCGCGATAGGCATGCGGATATTCTTTGGTCACCTGTGCAAAGATAAAATCGTCTTTCGACGCCATCTGTTGCCCTTCAACCATGCGCTGAATAAAAAACTGCATGTGTACCAGAAAACGCGAGTAGTTAAGCGAGTCGGTATCGATATTGATGCGAAAATGGTATTTGATGATATTGAAAATGTCCTTCAACATCTTCACCGCCAGCAGCGTATGCTCCATGTTTTGCACATCGGTCTGACCATTAACCAGATGGAAAGCGATGTTGCCCGCCTCTTCTTCCGGCAGGCTAATGTTCAACCGCTGGTTGATGTGCGCCAGCGCCTGCGTCGCCACCGCGAACTCCTGCGGATAAAAACGCTTCACCTCAAACAACAGACGGTTCTGAATGGCAATGCCCTTGTGATAACGCTCAATGGCAAAGCTGATATGGTCCGCCAGCGTGAAGAAAATCTGCTCGTTAATCCGCCCATTGAGCTGCCGATTGGCCTCCGCGAGGATCATCTGCACGATCTCGATATGCTCTTCCGGCGTGGATTCTATCAGCCGCAGGTAATCACGGCCCTTTTGGCCGTTTTGCACCACATACACTTTCTCTATCGCGGCCGGGTCGAGAACGTCACCCACTTTGCTGTTAAAGCCAATACCCTTGCCCATAGCAATAACTTCATTGTTATCGTCGTCAGTCGATAGCACCAGGCTATTATTGAGTACCTTAATGACTTTCATCGTCGCGGCCATCACCCTTTATTTTTATTAGCGTTGCCGGCCATCGGAGGCAATCAGCCGTTGATACCAGTCAAAACTGCGCTTTTTGATCCGCCGCAGATCTTTCAGATCCTGCTCACCCCGGTTGACATAGATAAACCCGTAACGCTTGGCATAGCCCTGATGAGTGCTGACCACGTCTATCGCCGCCCAGGGGCAATAGCCGATCAGTTCTACCCCATCGTTGATCGCCAACTGCATCTGTTCGACGTGCTGTCTCATAAATTCAATGCGGTAATCATCGTTAATTGTACCATCGGCCTGCAACTCATCCGGGGCGCCGATGCCGTTTTCGGTAATTAATATCGGCAAGTGGTAGCGTTCAGCCGTTTTGCGCAGCGTTAGCCGTAATCCAACCGGGTCGATCACCCAACCGTAGCGGGTTTTGCCGACAAACGGATTCTCCGCCGCACGGTACACGCCTGGCTCTCCCAGCATGATTTGCTGATCGCCGGCGCGTGCACTGATGTCCGAGGCGTCGCCGCGGCTGGCGGCAATAGTGGCTGTCGAATAGTAGTTTATTGCCACATAGTCCGGTTTGCCCTGCTGCAATAGCGCCGCATCGCCCGGTTCCGTCTGCGGTGCCAATTCGCGATCCTGCAAATAACGCCATGCCAGTGGGTTATAGCGGCCATGCACCGCCACGTCGAGGAAGCTCCAGCAACGCAGCGTTTCCCAGTTATGGGCGGCGATAGCGTCCAGCGGGTGGCAGGTTTCCTGGTACATCGAGGTGGTGTTAATCGCCGGGCCAATTTTCCCGCCCGGGCAGCGTTGGTGGCACAGCACCATCACCCGCGCCTGGGCCACCAACATATGGTGGCTTTGCTGATACAGCACCCGTTTGGACGGCAGTTCACCGCCCTTTGGCGTACCAATGGCTCCCGGGTGCAGGATCATGGTGTTCTGCTCGTTGATGGTCAGCCAGTACTTCACCCGATCGCCAAAGGCGTCGAACAGCACCCCGGCATACTCGACAAAGGCGTCGATAGTGGTGCGATCAGACCAACCGCCCTGCTGTTCAAGCACGTAAGGCAGATCGAAATGGTACAGCGTCACCACCGGCTCAATGCCATGGCTCAGCAGTTCATCAATCAACTGGCGGTAGAAATCCAGCCCGGCGGCATTCACCTCACCGGTGCCATTGGGCAGCACCCGCGTCCAGGCAATCGAAAAACGGTAGGCCTTCAGCCCCAACTCCGCAAACAGCTTCACGTCCTCACGAAAACGGTGATAGTGATCGCTGGCGACCTTAAAATCCGCGGTTTCCTGCGGGTGATCGAGCATATCCACAATCGACGGGCTTTTGCCGTCCTCATCCCAGGCCCCCTCCACCTGATAGGCGGAGGTGGAAGCCCCCCACAGAAAATCTGCGGGGAAATCGTTCAGTCGTTGATAAATCATGCCTGCTCCGGCTGCGTATTATTGAGGCTGATGATCGGTTCACCGAAGCCCAGACTGCCCGGCTGACGGCAGCTCAACTGCGGGAAAGCTTCACTGTTGACCACCAGGACCGGCGTGGTGAGGTCGTAACCCAGCCCGGCGATTGCCGCCAGGTCAAAACGCACCAGTTCGTCACCCACCTTGACCCGGTCACCCACTTGCAGGTTGGAGCTAAAATGCTGCCCTGCCAGATTGACGGTATCGATGCCGATATGCACCAACAGTTCGACGCCGTTGTCACCCTTGATACCCACCGCATGCTTCGACGGCAGGAAGGTCACCACCTCACCGTTCAGTGGCGCACGCAGCAGCCCTTCCTGTGGCAGTATCGCCACGCCCTGGCCCAATAGCCCCTGGGAAAAGACATCGTCGTTAACCTGATCCAGGGCCACCAGTTGACCGGATAGCGGACTGAAAATTTGCTGTTCACCGTCGCTGACAGGCTCCGTCACCGCCGTATCCTGCTCTTCGACCGGATCTTCAAAGCCCAGGATCCAGGTCAGCGCAAAGGTCACCACGATGGCGATGGCGCAGGTGACCAGCGCATGGACGATATTCATCGGGTTTTCGCCGATAAATGCCGGCAGCGCCGCCAACCCCGGAGAAACAAAGGCGTAGCGCACCAACCCGCTCAATCCGGCATAGATACCGGCACAGCCACCACCGATCATCGCCGCAATCAGCGGTCTGCGCAGCTTAAGCGTCACGCCGTACAGCGAAGGCTCGGTGATACCCAACAGCGCGGTAAAACCGGCGGAGGATGCCAACTGGCGCAGGTTTTTGTTTTTGGTACGGAAGGCCACACACAGGGTTGCGGCGCCCTGCGCAATGTTGGAGGCCAACATGCCCGGTCCGTTAATCATTTCGAAACCGTTCTTGCTCAATTGACCGGTCGCAATCGGCGTCATTGCCCAGGCGGTGCCGGTGATCACCAGGAAGGGTTGTAGCCCGCCCATCAGCATCGGGATCAGCCAACTGGCTTTGCCGTCGACAATGGTCGCACCGGCGGCAACCAGATCGTTAAGGAAAATACCGAAGGGGCCCACCACCACCAATGCCAGCGGCGCGGTAACCAACAGGATAATCATCGGCTTGGTGAAGAATTTGATCATCGTCGGCGAAACTTTCTCGGCAAAGCGCTCGATATAGGACATCAGCCAGACGGTGAAAATAATCGGCAGCACCGAACCGGCATAATCCGCCATTCGTACCGGGATACCAATGAAATCAATCGGTGCGCCAGCTGCCAGCATCTGCGCCAGATTGGGGTGCAACAAGACGCCGGCGATGGTCATGGCCAGTATCGGATTGCACTCGAACTTGATCGCCGCGCCGTACGCCAGCAGTACCGGCAGGAAGAAGAAGGCTGCGTCAGCAATGGTGTCCAGCAGATGATAGGTTGGGCTGGCGGCATCTATCGTCCCAGTCAGCTTGAGGATCGCCAGCAGCGCCTTAATCATCCCCGCGCCGGTGATCGCCGGGATCACCGGCGTGAAAGTGGTAGAAATCACACTGATAATCTGCGAAATCACCCCGCCGCGGGCCTGGGATTTCTTTTCGCTCTGCCGGTCGCTGAGATCGCCAATTTCTTTTTGCAGCGCGCGGAAGGTTTGCTGCACGTTGTTACCGACCACGATCTGGAACTGGCCGCCGCGCTCCACCACGCTGATCACCCCCGGCAAAGCCTCGATGGCTTTCGCCTCTACCTTGCTGTCATCATTAAACTCCATGCGCAAGCGAGTGGCGCAGTGCGTCAGCTTGCTGACGTTGGCCTTGCCCCCAACCCTTGCCAGTATTTCCAGGCCCAGCTGTTTGTAATCCATCGAATTTCCCCGGTAAAAAATGCAAAAAAAAAGACCAAAATCAAAATGCACCTCATCGCATGGAGAGGTGCATTCCTATTTTGGTCTTGCCTGCCTGAGCAGTAACACGCCTTAATAAAAATGTCTGGCGATCGCTAAGATCGCGGCGAAAGTATCGCCATAATTGTGTTTTTTCAGCAAGGGCCTTCGTTAAGCTTTGTGAGTAGCATCACCTTTTCCCGAAAATGCACTGCAATGTTACCGACCTCGCCCCGCTTTGGCGCATCCGCGTTTAATTAACCGATTAAAATAGCACTGACCATAAAACAACTCCGCCAGTGAATTAATTTCGTTTATGCTTTATTTAATTAAAAACAGGATTTAATTGATACCGACGCATTATTATTTAAAAAGTAATTTAATAATCACAACCACACTCAATTAGTAACACAAACAAATACATTATTAACTGCGAAGGTAAATTTACCCACTATGATTTAACCGTCGCCGAACATTTCCACCTCGGCAATAGACACCTGCAAACAATAAAATAAACAGATAAATCCTGCTGTTATTTCAGCAGGTACTCTATATTTTGGAGAAAGTTATATGATATCGCGTCGTGATATATTAAAAGCCTCCGCAGTGAGTGCGGCGGCAGCCAGCGTTATGGGGGGTATGATTAAGTCTGCCAGTGCCGACGATCACCGTAATATTGTTCCGCCCAGTTCTTTCCAACCCGCCGCCGATGCACAAGGCGTATATAAATATATCTTTTCTCACAGTAAAAAACGCAGCCTGCCCAACGGTTGGGCCAGAGAGGCCACCGTCGAACAATTCCCCATTTCCGAGGGCGTTGCCGGGGTAGATATGACGCTGGAACCGGGCGGTGTGCGTGAGTTGCACTGGCACGCCATTGCGGCCGAATGGGCGTTTATGCTGGAAGGCCATGCCCGCATCACCATCATTGACCCGGAAGGCAAGTGTGAAGTGGCGGACTTTGGCCCAGGCGACGTCTGGTACTTCCCCAAAGGTTACGGACACTCGATTCAGGCGCTGGCAGACGGCGCACATTTCATCCTGACCTTTGATAACGGCCACTTTTCCGAGTTCGGTACTTTCAGCATTACCGACTGGGTGGCACACATGCCCAAAGAGGTGTTGGAAAAAAGCGTCAATATGCCGGCAGCGGTGTTTTCCAAAGCCAAGCAGGGTGAAGCCTATATTGTCGGCGGTGCCGTTCCACCGGCGCTTCCCCTGCCCAGCAACGACGGCGGCTTGAATAATGCCCCTCTGACTCACCGTTATGAATTAATGAAAAAGAAACCTTTTTTTGAAAATGATGCCGGCAGTGTGCACCTGGTTTCATCGAAAGAGTTTCCTATTTCCACTACCATTACCGGGATTATTGAAATCGTCAAACCCGGTGCAATCCGAGAGCTACACTGGCATCCCAACGCCAATGAATGGCAGTATTATATTTCCGGAAAAGGCCGCATGACGGTATTCAGTTCACACGGCCATGCGCAGACCGAAGAATATGCACCGACCGATGTTGGCTATGTACCACAGGGGTTTGGTCATTACATTGAGAATATGGGTGATGAAGATCTGAAGGTCTTGATCGTACTGGATAACGGTATTTACCAGGATATTTCGCTGTCGGACTGGTTGGCAAAAACCCCAGCCTATCTGTTGGCGGATAACTTCAATAACCAGATTGCCGACTGGCAGGATCGCCCCAAGGATAAACTGGTGATGTCTCGCCGCAGAAGTTGATGGGTATGGCGAGGGGTTTCCCCCTCGCCGATGGTTACTGCTTACGCTGTTCTGCGACCTGTTTAGCGGTCACTTTGCCTTGTTTTTCACCAAACTGACCCACCACGTAGTTAGCCACCGCCGCTACTTCCTCGTCCGAGTATTGGGCGCCAAAGTCCGGCATCAGCTCGTGCTGCTCACCGATGCTGATACGCGTTCCCTTGAGGATCGCCTGCACCACGCTGCGGCCTTGTGGATCGTTAACGGCAGTGCTGCCGACCAGCGAGGCATACTTACTCTGGCGGCCGGTACCATTCCACTGGTGACAACCGCTGCAATCCCCGGCAAACAATCGACGCCCCAGCGAATCTTCCTGACCACCCGGCAATATCGCACTGGAAGACATAGCCCCTTTCGGCTGCAGGTTCGCTGCGCTGGTACTGTCGGTGGCAATCGGTTCGATATTACGCAGGTATTTCACCAACGCCTGGTTATCCTCCGGCGTCAGGTATTGCAGGCTGTTTTCTACCGCTTCTGCCATCGGCCCGGAAGCGCTGCTGCGCCCTGGCGCATGGCCGGTTGCCAGGTACTGTGACAGTTGCTGTTCGCTCCAGGCACCAATACCGGTCTGCTTGTCTGGGGTAATATTGGCAGCAAACCACCCCTGGATCACTTCACCGCTGAGGTTTTTGCTCTGATTGATGCCAAATCCCAGATTACGCGGCGTGTGGCATTCGCTACAGTGCCCCAGGGCGGTCGCCAGGTAGGCTCCCCGGTTCCATTGCTCATCCTGATTGAGGTTCGGCTCGAAGCGTTTTTCATTGAAGAACGCCAAATTCCAGAACTTCATGCCCCAACGCTGGTTGAACGGGAACGACAGCCCGTTTTCCGGATTGGCCTGCTTTATCGGCGGCAGGCTGAACAGATAAGCCTTGATCGCCAGCACGTCGTCACGGCTCAGCGCGGTGTAGGAGGTATAAGGCATCGCCGGGTACAGATTGCCCTGTGGACCGACGCCCTCACGCACCGCACGGACAAACTGATCGTCACTCCAGCCGCCGATGCCGGTTTCCGGATCCGCAGTAATGTTGGTGCCGTAAATGGTCCCGAACGGCAGTTTAAAGGCAAAACCACCGGCAAAAGGTTTCCCCCCCGGTGCGGTGTGGCAAGCCACACAGTCGGCGGCACGTGCCAGATACTCACCGCGCGCCAGTTTATCGCTAATGCCTGCCGGCGCACCGGCGATAGGCGCTGCAGGCTCCGGACCGACCGGGCGCAACAGGGTGTAGAGCGCGTAACCGCCCGCTATCACCACTACTGCGACAATCAGCCATAACAGCCATCTCAGGGCGTTGCTCATGAGTCTCTCCCTTAATCCAACGCCTTGGCGGCCTGGTGGATGGCGGCGCGAATGCGCACGTAAGTGGCGCAGCGGCAAACGTTGCCACTCATCGCCGCGTCAATATCTGCATCGCTCGGGTTCTTGCTCTGGGCCAGCAGTGCGCTGGCACTCATGATCTGGCCGGACTGGCAGTAGCCACATTGCACCACATCCAGATTGACCCAGGCCGCCTGCACCGCTTTGCCGGTCGGCGTTTCACCGATCGCTTCAATGGTGGTGATTTTCTTGCCCTCGGCGGCGGAGACCGGCGTCATGCAAGAACGCACCGGCACGCCGTCCAGATGGACGGTGCAAGCGCCACACATGGCGATACCGCAGCCAAATTTGGTGCCGGTCAGCCCGGCTTCATCGCGCAGGAACCACAGCAGCGGCATATGAGGGTCGCCATCAAACGTCAGCGGTTGTTCATTTACGGTTAAAGTTATCATGCTGTTTTCCTTTTCAGACGCTGGCGTCACTGTTGGGACGGTGTAAAGGCAGGCTCAGTGAGCTGCGGGGGCGCCCGAGCAGCGCCAGAGCATTACCGACCGCCGGGGCGATGGTGGGCACACCCAGTTCACCCACGCCGGTCGGGGCTTCGCTTGAAGGCACGATAATCACCTCTATTTCCGGCATTTCGTCGATACGCAGCGGACGGTAATTATTGAAGTTGGACTGCTCAACCACGCCGTCTTTTAACGTAATGTTGCCGTACAGTGCGATGCTCAGACCGTAGCCAATACCGCCCTCAATCTGCGCGCGGATCACATCCGGATTGACCGCCACGCCACAGTCCACGGCGCACCACACCTTGTGCACTCGCGGAATGCCCCCTTCGCCGATCGACACCTCGGCAATCTGCGCCACCCGGGTATTAAACGCCTTGGCGACGCCAACGCCGCGCGCGCGGCCATCCACCACCTTCGCACCCTGCCAGTTAGCGGCTTTCGCCACCGCCCGCAATACGCCGGCCTCACGCGGTGCATCCCCCATCAGCGCCAGCCGTCCCTCCACCGGATCCTGCCCGGTCTCCTGCAGCAGTTGATCGATAAAGCTTTCCACCGCGTGGCCGGTATGGGTACTGGCCACCGATCTCAGTGAGGTGGTAGGTACCTTGCCCGGCACGATATGGGCGTCACAAAGGAAACTCTCAAAGGTATAAGGCACCTCGCTGGCACCTTCGATCATCATCTGATCGACGCCGTTTACCACCAGTGCCGTCATCGCACTATTGAGCGTCCAGGAGTGGCCAACGATGGTGTCACTCCAGCCCACCACCTTGCCGTCACGGATCGCCCCACGCAGCCGGTGCAGGATCATCGGGCGATACCAACCGTTGCGGATATCGTCTTCACGTGTCCATACCACCTTCACCCCGTGACCGGGGCCGATCGCCTTGGCCGCTGCGGCCATATCGGCAGCCAGATCCGGCCCCAACTGCGGGTTGCCCAGATCGATGCGGCGACCAAAACTGCCGCCCGCCAGAATAGTTTCAATTTCTACCTTGTCCGGCGGCAATTTAAACAGATTGCACAGTTGTATTTGGTCGAGGGTTTGGATTTGGCAACCATAGCGCGCCTTGACGCTTTCGCCGTCCCAGAACAAATAGCCGTCCAGCGGCTCCATTGGCGCATGGGCGAGATAGGGAAAGGTGTATTCCGCTTCAATCACTTTGTCGGCTTTATCAAAAACCTGCTCCGGCTGGCCGTGGCTTTTGGCCACCGCACCGGGCTTTTGCGCCACCTGGCGGAACTCGGCGTAAATCTGTTCGGTATTGCGTCGTTCGGCCTGCGAGTCGTCCCACTCCACCTGCAACTTTTCACGGCCCTGGATCGCCGCCCAGGTATTTTTGGCGTAGACCGCCACACCGGTGTCGGTCTGCTTCACCGCCACCACGCCCGGCACCGTCAGCGCATGGCTGGCGTCAAACGAGGCCACCTTGCCGCCAAACCGCGGCGGCTTTTTAATGGTCACGGTCAGCATGTCCGGCTCATGAATATCCTGGGTAAATTGCGCCGAGCCGTTGGTCTTCGCCAGTGAATCCACCCGGTGCAAACCGCTGGCCTTGCCGATCAGGGTAAAATGGGAAGGATCTTTCAGGGTCAGCGTGGCGGGATCGGGCGGCGGCAACTGGGTGGCCAGCGCGGCAAACTCACCGAAGCCCGCTTCACGACCACTGGCAGCGTGGCGGATTTTCCCCGCCTGCACGGTGATTTCCTCTGCCGAGGTTTTCCAGCTTTGAGCGGCGGCCTGAACCAGCATTGCACGGGCCATCGCGCCCATGCGGCGCATTTGCTCATAGGCATTGGCCACCGAACTGGAGCCGCCGGTGCCCTGAAGACCGAATGACATATTTTTGTAGACGTTGCTATCGACCGGTGCGGCAACCACCCGCACCTGGGCCCAATCGGCGTCCAGCTCTTCGGCGACCAGCGTCGCCATGCCGGTATACACGCCCTGACCCACCTCGGTGTGTTTGCTGATAACGGTAACAATGCCGTCTTCGCCAATCTGCACAAAGGCATTGGCTTCAAAAGTGGTGTTTTCTGCTGCCGTGGCGGGGCTGGTTCGGGCCAGCGCACCGGTAGACGGCAGATAGGCGCCGATCACCAACGCGCCAGTGCCGACGATAAACCGCCGCCGGGTAAGCGGGACTTCGGGTAGTTTCATTGCTCATCGCTCCAAAATGCCGATCAACCTTGATCAATGCGGCGAAATCATTCTTTTTATGCGCGCCGTCTGCATGCACAAGCACGGCGAGCTAATAGTTAGCGTAGTCCATTAATTTGTCTGTTTAACATTTAGGCCGGGTTTTCTGTTGCGGATTTGTGCTGTGCGGGTTAGCAGTTCACAAAATGCTTTGGCTACCTAATGATGCCCCGCCACGGCCCATGGATTGCACCAAATTGCATCAGGCGACGGTCCGATGTCGCGCCAGCGCCTGATTTGCAGGCTGGTATGGAAATTGCTTCTCCCGATCATGGCTATGAAGGAGAAGAAGATGAAAGCAATCGTCATTGGCGGCGGCATCGGCGGTCTGTGTACCGCCATCGCATTGAAGCGTTGCGGTATCGACACCGAGGTTTTTGAAGCGGTAAAACAGATCAAACCGGTTGGAGCTGCGATTTCCATCTGGCCCAACGGTGTCAAATGTCTTAACTACCTGGGGATGAAGGACGCCCTGCGCGCACTGGGTGGCCCAATGCATTACATGGCTTATCAGGAATACCTGCACGGCCAGACCCTGACACGCTTTAGCCTGGATCCACTGATCGCCAGCGTCGGTGAACGCCCTTACCCGGTAGCCCGCGCCGAACTGCAGGCGATGTTGCTGGACACTTACGGCAGCGACCAGGTGCACTTCGGCAAGCGCGTCAGCGGTATTGAGGAAACTCCACAAGGCGTCACCGCCTGGTTTGAAGACGGCAGCCAGGCCAGCGGCGATTTTCTGATCGCCGCCGACGGCACCCATTCCGTCATTCGTCCTTATGTTCTGGGCCACGGGGTGGATCGACGCTACGCCGGTTACGTTAACTGGAACGGGCTGGTGACCATTGATCAGTCCATCGCCCCGGCCGACCAATGGACCACCTTTGTCGGTGAGGGCAAACGTGTGTCTTTGATGCCGGTTTCTGACAACCGCTTCTACTATTTTTTCGATGTGCCGCTGCCTACCGGATTACCGGAAGACCGCAGCACCGCACGTGCCGATTTGCAGCGTTACTTTGCCGGCTGGGCCGAGCCGGTGCAGAAGCTGATTGCCGCACTCGATCCCGACGCCATCAACCGCATTGAGATCCACGATATCGAACCCTTCGAACAACTGGTGCGTGGGCGCGTGGCCTTGCTGGGTGACGCCGGGCACAGCACCACACCGGATATCGGCCAGGGCGGCTGCGCGGCCATGGAGGACGCGGTGGTACTGGCGATTGCCTTGCAAACCAACTCGCTGGGCATTGAAGACGCACTGCTGCGCTATCAGGAAAAACGCAGCTATCGGGTGAAGGATTTGGTGCTGAAGGCGCGCAAGCGTTGCGATGTAACCCATGGCAAAGAGATGGAGATCACTCGTGGCTGGTATGAGGAGCTAAAAACCGAAACCGGCGAGCGTATTCTCTCCGGCATGAAAGAAACCATTATGGGCGGGCCGCTGGCCTGAGTCGCTTCCCCTCGCGACTCGATACGGGGCGACCTCAGGTTTTAAGACTACGTATGCGTCCCACCGCCAGTTCGATCACCCGGTCCGCCGTGGCGATCGTTTCCGGCCGGTGGGCGATCAGTAAAATGGGCAAGCCAAGCTGACGCAAGGTCCGGCCAATCAGCATTTCATTATTGATGTCCAAATGACTGGTGGCTTCATCCAGGATCAGCAGTCGTGGCTGTTTGTACAATGCCCGCGCCAACAGCAAACGCTGTTTCTGTCCGGCGGACAGGGTGCCGCCCATTTCCCCGATTAACGTCTGATAGCCCATCGGCAACTTATCGATGTCCTGCTCCAACTGCGCCAAACGGGCGCACTCGCTGAGCTTTTGCTTATCCACCCGCGAAGAGAAAAATGTCAGGTTATCCGCGATAGAGCCGCGAAACAGTTGATCCTCCTGCAACACCACGCCGATATGCTGACGAACCTGTGGATACTCCGCCTGCCGGTGCTCAATGCCCAGTGTACATATCACCCCGGCGGTCGGTGGATATAACCCCAGCACCAGCTTGGCCAGCGTGGTCTTGCCGCTGCCGGAGGCACCAACCAGCGCCACCACCTCGCCGGGCATAATCTGCAACGAGACTTGCGACAGGATCTCCCGCTCAGTGCCGGCATAGCTAAAACTGACCTGATCCAGACTCAACGCCGGCCGATCGCTCGGCCAGACGCAGACGGCTGATGGCACACCCGCACCGCCCGCCGCCTGCGACGCCGCATCTTCACGCGCTGCCAGCACGATATCCGCCAACCTTTCGTTATAGACATCCAGCATTCGGTAAGCGACCAGCTTGTCGATCAGCCCGTTGATGCTGGACGAGAAGCGGCCCTGAAAAGACATATAGGCCACCAGCATGCCCACCGAAAACTGACCGGCCAGTACCGCGCTGGCTCCCAGCCACAGCACCGCTGCCCCCACCACGCTGCCGATCACCGTCTGCATAATGCCGTAAACCATCATCAGTTTGCTTTCACGCAGCTGAGCATTGCGCCGGGCGACGTTAAGGTTACGCCAGACCGATTCCCGCGGCGTCAGCGCTCCGTTGACCCGCAGGCTCAACACCCCGCGCAGGCTTTCCAGAAAGTGGCTGGATTCCTGGGTGCCGGCGACCCAACTGTCTTCTGCCGCTTTACGCAGCGTACTGAACCAAAACAGCCGCAGCAGGCCATAAACCAGGGCGGCCACCAAGGCCACCAGGGTTAATTTGGCACTGTAGAAAAACATCATGGTGAGGGTACCCACCACCAGCAACACATCCAGAAAGGCTTCAAGCAACGTGGTGGTCAGGGTGTCCTGAATGGTGTCGACCGCATCGAATTTGGCGCTGATATCCCCCATGTTGCGCGCCTCAAACCAGCCAATCGGCAGCCGCAGCAAATGGTGAAACACGTTCGCCGTCCACTGCATGTTGAAATTGACCGCCATGGTGAGGGTCGCCCACTGGCGGGCCAGTTCCAGTAGCGTCTGGGTCGCGGCCATCAGCAACATGGCAATGACGATCAGCGTCAGCAGGCTGGCGTCCAGCGCCACCAAAACCTCATCAATCACCAGTTGGTTGATCAACGGGCCGATCAGCGCAAACACTTCGAGCGCCAGGGCAAAACAAAAGATCCTGCCCAGCGCGGCCTTCAGCCCCTGGGTTTTGCCAATCAGATCCATCAGGCGGATCTTTTTACGCTGGTCTTTGGCTGCAAACTGGTGAGTGGGCGTCAGCTCCATCGCGACGCCGGTAAAATGACGGTCCGCCTCCCGCAGGCTCATTTTTACCTGGCCGCGCGCCGGATCGTGCAGCTCCAGCGTTTGCCCCCGTACCCGCTTGAGCACCGTAAAGTGATTCATGTCCCAGTACAAAATGCAGGGCAGTGCCAACTGGTGCAATTCTTCAAGCTCCAACTGCACCGCGCGTCCGCTTAAGTGCAGGTGTTCGGCGCAGCTCATCAATTGCGAAAATGTCATACCGAGCTGCGAAACGTTAAATTGCGCGCGCAGCGTGGGCAGATCAACCCGATGCCCATGCCAACCGGCGATCATCGCCAGACAGGCCACGCCACACTCCGCCGATTCTGTCTGGCGGATCAACGGCAGGCGCTTGCGCCATCCCCAGTTAATCACTTCGGTAACGTCCATGTTCAGATCCTCCCTTGCAGGCTCCATAATGGCTCCAGCAACCACTCATACAGGCGACGACTGTCCAGTTCTACATCTGCGGAAACGGTCATGCCGACGCGCAATGGTTCCTGCCGGCCATAAGCCGTAATGGTGGGTTTATCCAAGGCTACGATGACGCGGTAATGCCCTTCGTTTTCCTTCCATACCATGGGGTTTTGCAGCATTGCTTCGCTGGCGCTGAGGCTGGTGTCGGTAATGGCGCGGGTGGCGCCGTACTGCACTCCAAACTTTTCATAGGGGAATGAGGCAAAGCGTAGCCCCACCCGTTGTTGGGGTTTGATAAACCCGACCGCTTTACTCGGGGCAAAGAGTTCGACCTGCAATTGTGCATCGTCGGCAACCATCATCAGTAAGGGATCGCTTTGTTTTACCGTCTGCCCGGCCCGGGCCAGCACCACGGCGATATGACCATCCACCGGCGCAGTCAGCGTATGATCGCGCTGGGCACCCAGTTCGATTTGTTGCTGTTTAATGCCCAGCAACTGGCGTTCAAGTTCGGCGTCACGTGCCTGCTGCTGCTGTTCCAGGGTCCGCAGCTCTGAAGCCGCCGCGGCCAGCTCGCGTTGTAGCCGTACCTGCGCCTGTCGCTGCAGTTCAACCTTTTCCTGCGCCTTCGCCAGCGCCATTTGCTGCTGCTGGAATTCAAGCTCTGAGACATAGCCTTTGGTGATCAGCTTGCGGTAACGCCCCATCAGCGACTGGGCCAGTTGCGCCTGCTGCTGAACCAGCACCATTGCCGCCTCTGTGCTGGCCAACTCCTGATTGAGCTGCGCGATGCGTTGACGCACGCCAGTTTGCTGCAGGACACGGGTCGCCAGCTCTTGAGCACGCTGATGTTCCAGCATGCGATATTGGCGATTTAATGAATCAGAAACCGAGGCCAGAGTACCGATACCCTGTCCATTGAAATACTCGCCGCTGAGCCGATACAGCGCCTGGCCGGCCTTGACCGCCGCCCCCTCCGCTACCAGCCGTTCGGTGACCTGCCCGGCGCTGCGCGCCACCACTTTGATCAATCCGCTGGACGGCATCACCACCCCCTCCAGCCGCGCTTTGCGGGTATATTCACCCAGTATCAGAAATAGCATGATGGCTAGCACCAGCAGAATGCTGACCCAGGCATAGGCGGTTAAACTGAGGTTGGCGGGGATAATCACTTCACCCTCGGCCCTGGTGGCCTGAGCGGCAAAATAACCCTCGCGGTAAAGCTGGGGGGGACGTCCTGTCATTGGGGGTTACACCTTTATCGGCATTATAGGTCGATAATCAGCTTACTGACCGCGACGCTTCCATTTATGGACAAATCTTCGCGCCGAGATATATATTATTTTCATCAAGGTCATTGTCCCTAACAGCACAAAGAAATAAATCATCCACTTGGCAACCTCACAAGGGATATTGATCCTGAACAGACCGCCATACTGGCTAAGGCCCACAATAAAAAACAAATTATGGGATAGCGTAACGCTAATAATGCTAATAATAAAAGCCGACCAAAACGTCTTCATAAAAGACACCACTTCAACATTAACATGCAACCATGCCAATATCTGGCATAGCCGCATTACACTAAGGTGATATACGTATTTATTACCAATTTCAGGTGCCGCCATTATAAGTACCAGAGTTGCTTCTTGAAGCATTTTGCGAACCGTTCCCACTACTCAAACAAGCATTCAGCGCACCAATTGATTAACTGACTGCAATGTCAATCATCATAATTTCGGTTTTCGCTAGCGTTCTCATAATATTCACTTATTTGTTTATAATATTCATATTTAAACTCTATCATAGATCCGCATACAGCAGACATAGATATAAACATGCGCCACCGCCATGTCAATATATAAAGCCATTTACGCCAATATAATCACCGCGACTAAAAACAATAAATTACACGAAGCAGTTAACTGCACCACCAATATATACTGGCAAGTTTCCAACTAAATTAAAACCATTTACTCGAAGTCAATTAACTCCCTGCCACAATATTTCAATCCCCAGAGCCAATAATCCGATAAAGAAACAACGGCGAAATACTGCCGGGCGACAGTGTCTACGCAGCACGCCACCCAACCACATCCCCACCAGTGCAGGAATCAATGCCAATGAAGACGTGCCCAGCAACGCCCCCGGCAATGCATGCTGCCACGCCAGCCCGGCGGCGAGTGCCAATGTCGAAACGGTGAATGACAGTCCCAATGCCTGCACCAGATCGTCACGTGCCAATCCCAATGCATTTAAATAAGGTACTGCCGGGATCACAAATACCCCGGTAGCACCGGTAATCAACCCGGTCAGCACACCACACAGAGGCCCCAAGCCGCGTTCAACCGCTGGTGATATTTGCCACTGAAAATGGCTAAAGCCCAACAGCGCGTAGACCACCAGACAGACTCCCAACGCCAGCGGTGCCAGCGGGTTATTACCAGCGGTCAGAGTGCCCGTGGTCAGCAATGTCCCCAATGCGACACAGGCCATCATTGGCCACAACCTGCGGCAAAGTGCGCGGACGTCCGGCCCGGTGAACAACTGCCAGAAATTAGTCACCAGCGACGGCACCAACAGCAGCGCCGCTGCCTGCCCCGGGGGCATCAGCAGGCTGAGCAACCCCATAGACACCGTCGGCAGCCCCAGTCCAATCACCCCTTTTACCGTGCCCGCCAGCATAAAGATGCCGAGCAAGGCTAAAATTTCAGGTAGCGTCAACGACATAGGTCTATCCTTCCATCATTATCCCTTAGTGGATGGATTGTCTGCAGCCCTTGCCTGCCGCACAATGCGGCAATCACTGAGCCAGCCTGTGGCAAACACGTAGGAGAAGCCGATGCATTTCGATTTTACCGACCTGCGGTTGTTTGTCGCCGTGGCGGAAGCCGGCAGCATCACCGCCGGGGCCGATCGCGCCTGCCTGTCGCTGGCATCAGCCAGTGCGCGCATTCGTGGGTTGGAGCAACAGGCCGGTGTTCAACTTTTGGCTCGGGGCGCACGGGGGGTACAAACTACCCTGGCCGGTGAACGCCTGCTGGGCCATGCCCGTCTGCTGTTACAGCAAAGTGAACGGCTACGGGGCGATATGGCCGAGTTTTCCCCGGGCAGCGCCTGTCATTTACGTATCCTCGCCAATACCGTCGCCGCCAGCACCTTTCTACCGGAGTTGCTGGCCGACTATCTGCTGCTTCACCCACAGACGGATATTGTGCTGGAAGAACAGCCCAGCACGGCAATCAGCCAGTCGATCCTCGATCAGACTGCGGATATCGGCATTGTCGCCAACCATGCCGACCTGCGCGGACTGGAAAGCTACCCGTTCCGCCAGGATCGCCTGGTGCTGGCGCTACCGGTCGATCACCCATTAGCCGACCGCGCCAGTGTCAGTTTTAGCGAAACGCTGGCCTATGACTTTATTGGCTTGAGTGACAACAGCGCACTGCAGCAACATTTGGCACAACACGCCGTACGCAACGGTAGCCCGATGCGTTTACGCGCACGGGCAGGCAGCTTTGAAGTGGTGTGTCGGATGGTAACGCGCGGTGCCGGTATCGCCGTGGTACCGGAAGAGATCGCCCGGCAACGGCCGGGCATGCAAGTCAGGATTATCGCGCTGGACGATGCCTGGGCCACGCGACAGCTGTCTATCGTAGTGCGTCAGTTGGCCCAGTTATCGCTACCGGCACAGCGGCTCGTTGCTTTCCTGCAACCGCATTAGCAGCGCTTTCTAACCATAATAGTTAATGGCTACCCGGATTGGCACGCAGTCTGGCTACCTGCGCTTCGACCTCACGCCAGGCTGGCTTATCACCCGCATAACGCTGACGCAGATAATTCACCAGATCTGCCACCTGCCGATCGGAGAAACTGTCCTTAAAGCCCGGCATAAAGCCCAGCTCGGCGGTGGCCGGTTTGGCAATGCCCTGCAGGATCACGTTGATCAGGTTATCCGGTCGCTCACTGAAAATATTGGTGTTATTGGCCAGATCCGGGCTGACGCCAAACAGCTGCGGTCCGCCGCTGGCGGCACTGTGACAGGCCTGACAGGCGCCCTGAAACAGCCGTTCACCGGTCTGCTGACCCAGGGTGGGTTGCAGATTGGTGGCCAACTTGACCTGCGGCTGCACGTTCAATGGAACCGGACTGCTCAAAGATATCAGGTAGTTGGCCATCGCCCGCACGTCAGATTCCGGCAAGGTAGCCAGCTCGCTGACCACCGGGCCCATTGGCCCGGTCGCGACGCCGTGCTCGGTGGAATGGCCGCTGCTCAGGTACTGGAACAGCTGCTCTTCGTTCCAGGGTTGGTCCGCCGTGGCCAGTTGGTTTAACGCCGGCGCCTCCCAGCCATCCACCATCGCCCCGGCCAGGAAGCTCGCGCCGCCCTTTTCCGCGCCCATCAGGTTACGCGGCGAATGGCAAGCCGCACAGTGCCCCAAACCATTGACCAGATAAGCCCCCCGGTTCCACTGTGCCGTTTGCACAGGATCCGGCTGGAATTCGCCCTGGCGCAGAAACAGCGCATTCCAACCGGCCATCAGCGGGCGGACATTAAACGGAAAACGCATCTGATTAGCCGGATTACTCTGCGCCACCGCCGGCTGCGACATCATATAGGCATACAACGCCTGCATGTCGCCGTCGGTCATCTTGCTGAAGGACGTATAAGGAAATGCCGGGTACAGATTATGACCGTCACGGCTGATGCCCTGACGCATTGCCCGGTCAAAAGCGGTAAACGACCAGTTGCCGATACCGGTCTCCACATCCGGCGTGATATTGGTGCTGTACAGGGTGCCAAACGGCGTTGCCATCGCCAGCCCCCCGGCGTTGGTTGCCCCTTCCGAGGCGGTGTGGCACACCGCGCAATCCCCGACGGCGGCCAATTGACGACCCCGTTCCAGGGTGGCGGCCGACCAGGTACCCGCTCCCGCAGTGGCCACCGGGGCAATTTCGGCACGCCACGGCAGTGCCGTAGCCGCTACGCCCAACACCGCGCCAAAAATACCGGCCGCGCCGCCAAACCACCATTTACTGCGCCTGGGTTTGACCGCTGGCGCAGCTTCCTGCCGGACGCTATCCGGGCCGTTCAGGGCCTCGCGCAGCCGGTCGGAAGTGATCGGCAACTCGCGGAAACGAATGCCGGTGGCGTCAAACACCGCGTTGGCAATGGCCGCCGCGCTGGGTACCGATGCAGACTCCCCGGCCCCCAGCGGCGGATCGTAGGGCCGTGGCATCATCACCACGTCAACTTCCGGTACCTCAGGGAAAGTCAGGATCGGGTAAGCCCCCCATTCCTTGCTGGAAATGGTCGATTCTTCGAAGGTCACCCGCTCCTTCAACACCCGGCTGGTCGACTGGATCACGTTGCCGTGGATCTGGTGACGCACACCGTCCGGGTTGACCATCATGCCGGCATCGTGTCCGACCACAATACGCGTCACCGCCACTTCGCCGCTGGCCTTGTCGATCGCCACATCGGCGACCCAGGCCGCCCAGGCGGCACCAAAACCGGGGAATTTGCTGTGAATATAGCGCGCATAGGCAAAACCACGCCCGCGCAGCACCCCATCTTCCGCCGGGGTTTGCATCGGTTCGGTATGCGGCGTCCAGCCTGCACGTTCGGCGGTGCTGAGCATCAGTTCGGTAGCCCGCTGATCCTTGATATAACGTAGTCGGTATTCGAGCGGATCCACACCGGCCGCGGTGGCCAGCTCATCAATATAGGACTCGTGCGCGAAGGTATTCGGCAGTGCCGACACACCGCGCATCCAGGAGGCACGAACGATTGGCGCCATATCCTCAATGCTGACGCGCAGCTCCGGGTATTCGTAAGGCGGCACCGAGGTGCGATCCCCCATCTCATAGGCCACCGGCACCGGTTCAACCATCCCGGTCAGCAACAACGCCAGCGTGGGGGCGCCGTTGGACGGGTAATAGGTACGAAAATCATAGGCCACCGGATGACCGGCGGCGTCCAACCCACCATCCACTTCCATCAGTTGTGCGGTGCCCTTGGGTTCCCACAGGTGTTCCTGCTCGCGGGTTAACTGCACCCGCACCGGGCGGCCAACCGCACGCGACAGTAACGCCGCATCGGCACAGACATCATCGGCACAGTTGCGGCCATAGCAGCCCGCCGCCTCCATGCGGATAATTTCGATCTGTTCTTCCGGGTATTCCAGCAGCCAGGCGAGATCGGCACGCAGCAGATGCGGGTTCTGGCTGCCTGACCAAACCTGTAACTGCTGTGGCTGGTAGTCCGCCAGCGCACAAGACGGGCCGATCGAGGCGTGTAGTTGATACGGCCACAGGTAACTGCGGGTAAAGCGCCGATCGGCAGCAGCCAATGCCGCATCTACGTTGCCGGTGTCATGCACCACCCGTGTCGAATGCGGGTTATCACGCAGCGCCTGCGCCACGTCGGTCATCTGCGGCAGGTTCCGCCGCCAGTCCTTCCAGCTCACCTGCAGCGCCTGCGCCGCCTTGAACGCCTGTTCTTCGCGCTCGGCGACAATGCCGATAAAATCCCCGATCACCACCAGTTTGACGATGCCGGGAATATGGGCGATGGACTGCTCGTCCACCGCCAGCAGGCTGGTGCCGACAAACTCGCCGCTGTCATAACCGGCATACGGGGGCCGCACCACGCGGCCATGCAGCATGTTCGGCAGCCGCATGTCGTGCACATAGGTAGATTCGCCGGTAGCCTTGGCCGGGATATCGACACGCGCGGTGCTGGTGCCAACCAAGCGGTATTCGGCCTGCGGCTTGAGCGGCGCATCGCCGGAGATCGATAGTTCAACATGCACACCGGTGACCAGTTCGCCGTAGCTCAGCGCTTGTCCCTGTGGGCCGACAACCCTGCCGTCATGCAACGTCAGTTGTTCAACCGTGACGCCAAAGTGCCGCGCGGCCTGTTGCAGCAGCCAGCGCCGTGCCTCGGCCGCCGCGTTACGCAGCGGCACGGCAGAAATCTGTAGCGTGGCACTGGCGATGGTCGCGCCCTGATTTGGCGTGCTCTCGGTATCACCCAACACCATGCGCACCTGCTCCATACGCAGGTAGAGTTCTTCGGCGACGATTTGCCCCAGCGCGGTGCGCACACCGGTGCCAAGATCGACATGACCGTTGAAGGCGTAGACCTCACCGCTGTCGCAAATGGCGATAAACAGCCCTGGCTCTTTGGGTTTCAGGCTCGGCGTCTGACCTTTCGGCACCAGACCCGGCGGCGGCTGGATCTGATCGATAATCAGCAACGTGCCATGACGCTGCAATAATTCGGCCTGGCTCGGTAATGAGGAATGGGTGTCAGTCATGGGGCGAGGTTTCCTCACTGCGGCAAAGAATGATGGCGCGCTGAACCGCACGCAGGATTTCGATATGGGTGCCGCAGCGGCACAGGTTGCCGGACAGCGCCTGGCGGATTTCGCGGTCGCTGGGCGACGGATTGCGATCCAACAGGGCTTTGGTGGTCATGATCATGCCATTCAGGCAGTAGCCGCACTGCGCGGCCTGTTCTTCTATAAAGGCCCGTTGCACCGGGTGCAGATGGTCACGATCGCCCAGCCCTTCCAGCGTGGTCACCGCACGGCCGGTCATACCCAGCGCCGGGATCACACAAGAGCGTGCGGCGATGCCGTCTACCAACACGGTGCAGGCCCCGCATTCACCGAGACCGCAGCCGTATTTCGGGCCGTTGAGCGCCAGATCGTTTCGCAGTACCAATAGCAGAGGGGTATCCGCCATGACTTGGATATGAATATTTTCGCCGTTGACTGACAGCATCAGCGGATGCTCCGTCAGTGTTTTTACCGCACCTTCCCTGGGCAATTGCACTTCAGCTATCGCCATTATCGCGTCTCCGCTCTGGTTATTTTGTCGGCCGTGACCTCGCCACCGCCGCACTCACCAGACAACCGCAGTTGCGGGTGGCGAATCAGCCGGGCGGCTGGTCTTCCAGCATTTTATTGAGCAGGAACATCAGTGCTATACGTTCGGCCGGATTCAGCGTACCGAAAGTTAATTCTGTGATCGTCGCCGCGTGCGGCACCGTTTCTGCCAGCAGCGCGGCACCGGTATCGGTCAGCCCAACCACCACTTTGCGTCGGTCGATCGGATCCGGCATCACGGTGATCAGGTCACGCGCCTTGAGACGCTCGACAATACCGCGAATGGTGGCCTGATCGACCGCCGTCACCTGCACCAGCTCGGTCAACGAACTTGGGCCCATGTCGCGCACTGCGCACAGGGTAATAAACTGCACGGCGGTCAGTTGCGAATCGCCCACGTTTTGCTGGAAAATCGCCACGTGGCGCTGATAAACCTTACGCAGCAGGTGCCCGACTTGTTCAGTAAAGTGATAATTTTCGGTCTTGCCGTTATCTGCAGCCGGGTATTCGGGGGGCGTCATTGCGTTACTCTCACCATCTATGGAAACCACCGAGAATAGTACAAACCCCCGCGTTTAGCAGCAAGGTTAACCCTGGCTGACCCGCGACGCGGCCGGTGCCACCACTTCGCCATCGGCCACCACCGTGGTGCCATCCAGGCTGATGTCGCAGTGACGTAACGCGATATCCATATGGCACGGCGTTTTGCGCGTGCCGCCGACTTCGGTATTCGGCCCGGTGGAGAACAGGAAATTGCCGTAGAAGGCGCGCGCATCCATACACATCCCGTCGTTTTTGTCGTGCAACCCCATCGCCGTCCACTGCGCACGCGGCTGCAAGCCCCAGCCGATATGCGAGATGCCGTACACTTCCGGATCGTTGAAATACTTCATGTATTCCCGCAGGTATTCCGCCTCGAAGCCGCCGTGAATGCGCGTCACAAAGCCTTTGTCGATCTCCAGCGTAATGCGTTCACGGGCATAACTTTTAAACGGCAGCAGGATATCGCCCACTTCCAGAACCAGCACCCCTTCAGCCTGTTCTTCATTCGGCCAGGTGAACAGGAAACCGCTCGGCCAGTGATCCCAGCGCCCCGGTTCGTCGGCGTAGCCGTATTCGGTCACCGTCGGATATTGCCCCAACGGCGCACAAAAATCGCTGCCGGCGGCAGACTTCACCTGCATCAGCTTTGCCTTCTCCAGCACCGCCGCCGCCGCCAACACTCGCGCTTTGTCCTCTGCATTAGGCAACATGCGTGCCAACACCTCCGGGGGTTCGACGGCCAGCAGAATGCGCGTGCCGGTTTTCAGGATCTGCTCCTGCTCCGGCGAGTGCAGCAGCATCATGGTGTCGACAATCAGATCGGCCGCCTCCAGTGCACGTTGTGCTGCGTGGTTACCGGTCAACGCCGTATCGCCACAGTAAGCCGTCATGTCATTGCCCATGGCGCGCGGATGGTTAAATGACGGCAGTTCGACCGCGTAAACCTTGGCGCCCAGACGCAGTGCCGCATCGGTGGCAGCGCGCACCGTACGCGCATCGGAATAGTGACTTTTCAGGATCGCCACGCTTTGCGAAGCATCAACCTTCGACAGCGTAAGCACCTGCTCGAACAGTTGAACCAACTGACTATCATTGACCGCCATGTGTATCTCCTGTCTCGCTAAGGGTTGGCCGACACGCCTGGCGTCGGTGAGGTTATTTTGTACAAATTAAAGTGATCACACTCTTTTAATTATCTAAGCCGAAAATCGAACAGGAAGCAAGGCTGCGGAGCCACCCATAAGCAAATCCTATTTTAAGCCCTATCCATCCTGTGATTAACATGAGTTTAACAGCAATGGCCGGTTAATTAGCGTGAGCCAGATCTAAATTAACACTTGTGCAACTTTGCGTTATTTAGCGTATACACTATAAATCAATCGTCCGGCATCATTGCGGATGACAGGTAAAAAACCAAACAGTCAGGGGAAAAATGATGAGCAAACAACAACGCATTGCCGTGGTCGGTGCCGGTCTGGGTGGCGCTGCCGCCGCCGGTCTGCTGCAGAAAGCGGGCTTTACCGTCGACCTGTACGAACAGAGCCCGGTGTTTTCACGCTTGGGGGCCGGTATCCATATGGGGCCGAACGTCCTGAAGATTTTCCGCCGTCTCGGCATCGAGCAACCGCTGGAGCAAATGGCCTCGCACCCGGACTTCTGGTTCAGCCGCGACGCCGAAAGCGGTGACTATCTGTCGCGCATTGAGCTGGGGGCCTTTGCCCGCAAAGAGTACGGTGCGGCTTACGTGACGGTGCATCGGGGCGATTTGCAGGCGTTGCAGATGGCCGCCCTGCAACCGGGCAGCGTGCATTTTGGCAAGTGCCTGAGCAAGATTGAGGAGCGTGACAACGAAGTGGTGCTGAACTTTGCCGATGGCACCCAGGCCCGCGCCGATATCGTGATTGGCGCCGACGGCATCAACTCACGCATTCGCGAACACCTGCTGGGTGCAGAAGCGCCCACCTACAGCGGCTGGGTCGCCCACCGCGCGTTGATCCGCGGAGAAAAACTGGCCAAATACAACCTGAGTTTTGAAGACTGCGTGAAATGGTGGTCGGCAGATCGCCACCTGATGGTCTATTACACCACCCAAAAACGCGACGAGTACTATTACGTCAGCGGCGTGCCCCACCCGGCCTGGGATTTCCAGGGCAGCTTTATCGACAGCAGCCGCGAAGAAATGTACGAAACCTTTGCCGGCTATCACCCGATTGTGCAAGCGCTGATCGAATCCAGCGAACAGGTCACCAAATGGCCGCTGTTAAACCGTAAACCGCTGCCGTTATGGAGCGAAGGCCGCATGGTGTTGCTGGGCGACGCCTGCCACCCGATGAAACCGCACATGGCGCAAGGCGCGGCGATGGCGATCGAAGATGCGGCCATGCTGGCGCGCTGTCTGCAGGAGACCGGTTTGACCGACTACCGCACCGCTTTCCAACTGTATGAGGCCAACCGCAAAGAGCGCGCCTCCCGCGTCCAGGCGGTCTCCAATGCCAACACCTTCCTGCGTACTCAGGAAGATCCGGCCTGGGTCTACGGCTATGACCTGTACGCACAGACGCTGAAGTCGGAGAACGCCGCATGAGCCATTTTCTGTATGGCGCCAACGTGCAGGCCAACGGCATCCGCCAGCACTACCTGCGCTACGGTGGCCAGGGGCCGGTACTGATCCTGCTCCCCGGTATCACCAGCCCGGCGATCACCTGGGGCTTCGTTGCCGAACGCCTGGCCGAGCGCTACGACACCTATGTGCTGGACGTGCGCGGTCGCGGCCTGTCCGCCAGCGGGCCGGATCTGGCCTATGACGCCGAAACCTGCGCCGAGGACGTCAACGCCTTCGCCGCCGCATTAAAGCTGGAAAACTATGCCCTGCTCGGCCATTCGATGGGCGCGCGCTTTGCCCTGCGCGCCGCTGCGTTGCAACCGGCTGGCGTGCGCCGGTTGGTATTGGTCGATCCACCGGTTTCCGGCCCCGGCCGTCGTGAATATCCGGGCAAATGGCCCTGGTATGTAGATTCGATCCGCCAGTCGCTGCAGGGAATGGACGCCGAACAGATGCGCGCCTACTGCCCGAGCTGGAGCGAACAGCAGCGCCAACTGCGGGCCGAATGGCTGCACACCTGCTACGAACCGGCGATCCAACGCGCCTACGAAGATTTTCATCAGGTCGACAGTCATCGCGATTACCCCTCACTGAGCATGCCGACGCTGCTGATGATTGCAGGCCTTGGCGGTGTGATCCAACCGGAAGACGCAGCGGAGATCCGCCAGTTGCAGCCGGAAATCACCCTGGTACAGGTTGAAAAAGCCGGCCATATGATCCCGTGGGACGACTTCGACGGTTTCTTCCACGCCCTGGGCGATTTTCTGGATTAATTAAGGAGCCTTTGCCATGAGTAAAAATTACCGTATCGGCCAGATCGTGCCCAGTTCCAACACCACGATGGAAACCGAGATCCCGGCGATGCTGACGGCACGCCAGTTGATCCGTCCGGAGCGCTTTACCTTTCACTCCAGCCGCATGCGCATGAAACACGTCAGCAAGGCGGAACTGGCGGCAATGGACGCCGAATCAGACCGCTGCGCACTGGAGCTGTCCGACGCCCAGGTTGATGTGCTGGGCTATGCCTGCCTGGTGGCGATCATGTCGATGGGTTTGGGCTATCACCGCGAGTCCCAGGCCCGGTTGGCGCAGGTTACCCAGGACAACAACGCCGCTGCCCCGGTGATCAGCAGCGCCGGTGCGTTGGTCAACGGCCTGAAGGTGCTGGGTGCCAAACGCATTGCGCTGGTTGCCCCCTACATGAAGCCACTGACCCAAATGGTGGTGGACTATATCGAGCACGAAGGCATCGAGGTCAAGGTGTGGCGCGCGCTGGAGATCGCCGACAATCTGGCGGTCGGCCGTCATGATCCGGCCAAACTGCCGGGCATAGTTGCCGAAATGGATCTGAGCGGTGTCGACGCCATCGTGCTGTCTGCCTGCGTGCAGATGCCGTCATTACCGGCGGTCGCTACCGTTGAGGCGCAAACCGGCAAGCCGGTGCTGACCGCCGCCATCGCCACCACCTACGCCATGCTGACGGCACTGGAACTGGAGCCGATCGTTCCCGGTGCCGGCGCCCTGCTGTCCGGCGCTTATTAAGGGGGTAAAATGGCAGCCGAAAACTCGCTTACCGATAACTACCACGGCGTCTGGGGTAACCGCCTCGGCTTCGGTCTGCGCCCGGCCCTGTTGGTGGTCGACTTTATGCAGGGTTACACCACCGAAGGCGCGCCGTTGTTCGCTCCCGGCGTGGTCAGTGCGGTCGAAGAAAGCGTGGCGCTGCTGACAACCGCGCGCCAGGTGGGAATTCCGGTGATCCACACCAATATCCGCTATCATGCAGGGCATTTTGCCGATGGCGGCATCTGGGTGAAAAAAGCACCGGTTATGAAGGACATGGTGGAGGGGAATCCGCTGGCGGCGTTCTGTCCCCAGGTGGCCCCGCGAGCCACGGAAGTGGTGTTGACCAAGCAGTATGCCAGCGCCTTTTTCGGTACCTCGCTGGCCCCCATGCTGGTGGCGCTCGGCGTCGATACTTTGCTGCTGGTCGGCTGTTCCACCAGCGGGTGTATCCGCGCCAGCGCTGTGGATGCGGTACAGCACGGCTTTCGCACCATCGTGGTACGTGAATGCGTGGGCGATCGTCACCCTGGTCCGCATGAGGCCAACCTGTTCGACATCGACAGTAAATACGGCGACGTCGTGGCCAAACGGGAGGCAATTGATTATCTGAACCGGCTGTAATCCAGAGTTTCACCTGCACGGAGAGCTGAAAAATAAAGAAGGCGCGGCAAGCGCCTCAGGCGACCGCCCGATACAGGGCGGCTTCCAAGCAAACACACAACGCTCCTCCTCCGGAGGCCACCATGCACCACCTGGAGACATCATCATGGCCATTGTTGAAACCCCGTTAACCGGGAAAGCGGGCGCAGAATCGCTTCTGTACCGCAAAATCACCTGGAAGCTGATCCCGTTCCTCTGTCTGTGCTATCTGGCCGCCTATCTCGACCGCATCAACGTCGGGCTGGCCAAGCTGCAGATGGCCGATCAACTGCAATTGAGCGAGGCGGCCTTCGGTCTGGGAGCCGGGCTGTTTTTTGTCGGCTATATCCTGTTTGAGGTACCGAGCAACCTGATCCTGCAACGGGTCGGTGCCAAGGTGTGGATTGCCCGCATCATGATCACCTGGGGCCTGCTTTCCGCCTGCACCATGTTCGTCACCACCCCTAACCAGTTTTACATCATCCGTTTTCTGCTCGGCGTGGCGGAAGCCGGTTTCCTGCCCGGCGTGCTGTATTACCTGACGCTGTGGTTCCCGACCTACCGCCGCGGCCGCATTATTGCGTTGTTCATGATCGGCCTGCCGCTGTCGAGCGTGCTGGGTGGCCCGATTTCCGGCTGGATCATGGGGCATTTTGATATGCGTCACGGGCTGCACGGCTGGCAATGGTTGTTCCTGCTGGAGGGCATCCCCAGCGTGCTGCTGGGGGTACTGACTTTCTGGGTGTTGCCGAACAATTTCCGCCAGGCCAAATGGTTATCCGACGAAGAGAAACAGCGGATTGCCGAGGATCTGGCACAAGACGACGCCGAGGCCGGTCACAGTAAACACAGCTTCCGCGACGGCTTCTTTAATCTCAAGGTCTGGATGCTGGGCGGCATTGACTTCTCGATCCTGCTTAGCGCCTATGCGATGGGGTTCTGGATGCCGACCTTTATCAAAACCGCCGGGGTGACCGACATTACCACTATAGGTATGCTGACCGCGCTGCCGAGCGTCGCCGCCCTGCTGGGGATGCTGTTGATCGGCACCAGTTCTGATCGTATGCGTGAGCGACGCTGGCATATCATAGTGCCGTTTATTGTCGGCGCGATGGCGATGGCTGGTAGTACCTTCTTCACCCATAACGTGATCGCCACGGTGCTGTTGTTCTCTGTCGCCCAGGCGGCGATCATCGGGGCGGTACCGGTGTTCTTCAGCCTGCCCGCCACCTTCCTGCGGGGGACGGCGGCGGCAACCGGCTTTGCACTGGCCTGCTCGTTGGCCAATATCGCCGGGTTGGTGAGTAACTCGCTGATGGGGCTGGCGCTGGATCTGACCGGTAAAAGCGGTGGCGCACTCTGGGCGTTCGCTGGTTGCCTGTTGATCAGTTCCCTGCTGGTGGTCGCGCTGCCGGCCAAGGTGGTTAACCGCTGAGGATGTTGGGCTCCGTTCGCGGGGCCCGACTTATTGGCAGGTGAAATGCCCGTCCGCCGCCTCGCCCATGCGTTGCAGCAAACGATGACCAATATTATTGCTCCAGTTGAAGCTGTTTTGCAGCACCACCACCGCCGTTTTATGGCGCAGATCCAGGCCGATATAGCTGGAATAGCCGCCGATAAACCCCACCTGATAGGTAATTTGCTGCGAACCCACGTCGTCAACCACCCAGGCGATGGCCGCCGCCTCTTTACTGCGCGCAAAATGCACGGTCAGCGAGTCTTTCAGCGCCTGATCCAGTGCCGCCGAACCGGTAGGGACGAAATGTGCCTGCGCATAGCGCAGCAGATCGTCGGCGTCGGTATATAACCCGGCGGCGCCAATCATATAGGAAGAAAACTGCCAGTCGGGCACCGGCTGCCCGCGCCGAATAAACTTGGGCTGATCGCCGGCATGGCCAATGGCCCGTTGCGCATAACCCGGCAACTGCTGTGCATCGTAACTGGTGTGGGTCAGCCCCAACGGCTGGAGGATGTTTTCCGTGGTCAGACGATCGACGGTTTTACCGGTGCGCCGTTGCAGGATGTAATCCAGCAGCGCATAGCCCAGGTTGGAATAGCGCGGGGCTTCAACGGCCGGGGCCTCAAACTGCGCCAGGTCGTCGAGGACTTTTGGCGTATCCAGCGAGCCATAAAAATTATCACCGGTAAACAGATAGCGGACAAAGGCCCCCAGCATCTCCGGTGTCATCATCTGACGCGGCAGGCCCGAGGTATGGGTCACCAACTGCAGCAGGGTAATGTTGGCCGCATCCTTGCTGAGCAAGGTGCCGGGCGGCAGTAAGGTTGCCAACGTATCGTCCCAATGCAGCACGCCCTTGTTGACCAACACCACCGTGACTTCGGCAATAAATCCCTTGCTGACCGACCCCACGGCAAACAGCGTGTTGCCGTCAACCGGATAGCGTTGCTGCGCATCGGTCACGCCGTAACCATAGGTGCGCGCCTGCCCGTCTGCCGTCAATACGCCCACCACCAATCCCGGCGTCTGCCCGCTGTCGACTATCGGCCGTGCCAGGCTGTCGACCTCGGCTTGCAGGTCAGCGCCGCACGCCAAACGCCGGCTTTC
This sequence comes from Serratia sp. BW106, assembly GCF_002607755.1. Taxonomy (NCBI): domain Bacteria; kingdom Pseudomonadati; phylum Pseudomonadota; class Gammaproteobacteria; order Enterobacterales; family Yersiniaceae; genus Serratia; species Serratia sp. BW106. Next base: position 101,140 of record NZ_MCGS01000003.1, on the reverse strand, counting down.
CAACGGTGAGGTGTCGGTCGGCATGCGCGACAGCGTGCCACAGGCTGAAAGCAGCAATGGCATAATCAAAGCAAAACAGCGCGTTAGGAGGATTCTTATCTTCATTGCTCACGGGCCAAAAAATAATCGGCGCATGATAAACCATCACACCGCCCATGTCCCCGTGGAATGAAAAAAGGACGCAAGCAAGCTTGCGTCCTTGGTGGTCATTTTGGTTAACGTCGTGGCGTATTACTGGTCTTTCAAGCCACGGTTAATCAGCATAGGTTCAATGCTTGGCGCTTTGCCGCGCCAGTCGATATACAGTTTTTCCAGGTCCTGACTGTTGCCGCGCGACAGGATCATATTGCGGAATCGCTGGCCGTTCTCTGCGGTCAGGCCGCCATGTTCGCTGAACCACTGGAAGGCATCATCCGCCAGCATTTCGGTCCACAGATAGGCGTAGTAACCGGCCGCATAGCCGTTACCCCAGATATGCTTAAAGTAGCTGGAGCGATAGCGCGGTGGCACATAGCTGAGATCGATTTTGTCTTTCATCAGCGATTCGGCTTCGAACTTGTCCACGTCCTGCTGCGGTTGGTCAGCACTCAACATATGCCAGTGTATGTCCAACAGCGCCGCAGACAGCAGTTCGGTCATGTCATAGCCTTTGTTGAACTTGTCGGCCTTTTTGATTTTGTCGACCAGCTCTTGCGGCATCGCTTCACCGGTTTTGTAATGCTTGGCGTAGTGCGCAAAGACCTTGGGATCGCTGGCCCAGTGTTCGTTGAACTGCGATGGGAACTCAACAAAGTCACGCGCGGTGTTGGTGCCGGACAGGCTCGGATATTCCTGATCGGCGAACATGCCGTGCAGCGCATGGCCAAACTCGTGGAACATGGTGATCACGTCATCGTACGACAACAGTGCAGGCTGACCCGGTGCCGGCTTGGTGAAGTTGGCGACGTTGTAAATCACCGGCTTGGTACCTTTCAGCTTCGACTGCTCGACAAAGTTACTCATCCAGGCGCCACCGCCCTTGTTGTCGCGCTTAAAGAAGTCGGTATAGAACAGCGCCAGCGATTTGCCGTCTTTATCGAACACCTCATAAACCCGTACGTCCGGCTGATAAACCGGGATATCCTTGCGCTCTTTGAAACTGATACCGTACAGCAGGTTGGCGGCATAGAACACGCCGTTGTTCAGCACGTTATCCAGCTCAAAGTAAGGTTTGATCTGTGACTCATCCAGGTCGTATTTGGCTTTGCGTACCTGTTCGGCGTAGAACTGCCAGTCCCAGGCTTCAACCTTGAAATTGCCTTTCTGCTGGTCAATCACCGCCTGAATGTCTTTGGCCTCACGTTCGGCACGCGCGGTAGCCGCCGGGACGATATCGCGCATAAAGCTCAGCGCGGCATCCGGGGTTTTGGCCATCTGGTTTTGCAACTTCCAGGCCGCGTAATTTGGGAAGCCCAGCAGTTTGGCCTGCTCGGCACGCACTTTAGCCAAACGAGCAATAGTCTGGCGAGTATCGTTAGCGTCGCCCTTTTCTGCGCGGTTCCACGAGGCATCAAACAGGGCTTTACGCGTCTCGCGGTTTTTCAGGCTCTGCAATTCCGGTTGCTGGGTGGTGTTTTGCAACACCAGCAGCCACTGTTTATCCAGCTTGCGTTCACCGGCCGCCTGGGCCGCCGCCGCCAGTTCGCCTTCCGTCAGGCCGTCCAGCTTCCCTTGTTCGGTGATCACCAGCGCACCCTCTTTAGTCGCCGCCAGCAATTTGTTGGAGAACTGGGTGCTCAGCGTTGCTGCTTCCTGGTTCAGCGCCTTCAGCTTGGTTTTATCGGCGTCGGACAGATTGGCCCCCGCCAGTTCGAAGTTCTTATAGGTCACTTCAACCAATCGACGGGATTCCGCATCCAGCTTCAGCGTGTCGAGCTGCTGATGAACGGCCTTGATACGGGCAAACAGCTTGCTGTTGAGCATGATGGCATCATCCAACGCCGCCAGCTTCGGTGAGCTTTGCTCATCCAACTTTTGCAACGCGTCACTGGTGTTGGCCGAGGTCATGGCGCCAAACACATTCATCACCCGCGACAGCATCGCGCCGCTTTGTTCCAGCGCCACGAAGGTATTTTTAAAGTCAGGCTTGGCCGGGTTGTTGGCGATCTTCTCCACTTCTTCCAGCTTCTGCTTGATACCGGCGTCGATCGCCGGGGCATAATCACTTTCTTTGATCAGATTGAACGGCGGTGCCTGGAATGGCAGACGACTTTGATAGAAGAACGGGTTTTCATTCTTTTTATTGTTGTGTTGGTTGGCTTCGCCGGTCACGTTAGCCTCCTTTGCTTGGCCACTTGGCAACGCGCTATGATCCGCGTGCGGTTGGGTTTCTTCTGCCTGTGCCTGCGAGCCCAGCGCCATGCCGATCGCCAACACCAATGTCGATAAACGCATCAAATCGAAACTCCTCCATGTTCACAGAATAAGGTCGCGGAGAGCTCATCTCCCCTTGAGTCACATCCTAGCTTAGGCGCAGTTGGCAGATTGAGCAAAAACAAGTGATTAGAAGCTAACCGGCCTCGACAACAGGCCGTTGATTGTCCGGTTTTATATAACGGTTCATCCCAAACTCGCCTATAGACGCTTTATTAGCGGCGCATTAGCCTTATTCAACCGACTAATCATTCATCGAAATAACCCGACTTAACCGCATACCAATATCAAATCCACAGGTAGCGTCACCCTCAAATAATTCTGAAAACGCGTCATGCACATGACCAAATTCGCACCAGCTTAAAACGTGCGGCTATTTAAATCAGGAGATGGATATTTCATGGCTACAACACCTCAACCTAATGAACAGATTTTGGGGGGACATTCGCATCGTCAGGAAAACAGGACCACGAATGAAACCCCCTTACTTAGTGCCAGGATAATCGGTCAGGGCGCCCGATGCGTGGTGATGCTGCCGGGTTGGTTTGGTGACCATAACGTCTATCAGCCGATGTTCCCCTATCTGGACACCGAGGCCTTCACTTATGTGTTGGTGGATTTTCGTGGCTACGGCCAGTCACGCGATATAGCTGGCAGCTACACCACCAATGAAATGGTCGCTGATGTGGTCAACCTGATGGATAGCCTGGGTTGGCATCGCTTCGACGTCGTCGGACATTCCATGGGGGGGAAAATTGCGCAGATCATTGCGGCCAGACACTCTGAGCGAGTACGCAGTGCCGTGGGCCTGACACCCGTTCCGGCCAGCGGGCTGGACGTAGAACAGCAGGTTTGGCGCATCTTCGAGCAGGCGGTCGAGGATGATACCTGCCGCCATTCTCTGATTGATTTTTCCACTCATCACCGGCTGCCTCGCCGTTGGGTCAGCGATACCGTTCAACAGTCGCGCGCGGCCTGTGCCCCAGCGGTATTTGAAGCCTACCTCCGTAGCTGGGCGCTGGAAGATTGTTCCATCGAAACTTACGGCTGCACAGTTCCCTTGCTGTTACTGATTGGCCAGCACGATCCGGCACAGACGCTGCCGATGATGGATAACACCTGTCTGAAGTGGTTCGTCAATGTGGAGATGGAACTGCTCGAAGGCTGTGGACACTACCCAATGCAGGAAATCCCGCTTTATCTGGCGGGTGCCATCGAGCGTTTCTTGCGCAAACAAACTAAGTAGCAGCGACTCTGCTGGAGGTTTACATCATGCACACTGATTTTCCATCGTCCAAAAAACCGGCGGTTAAAACCGACGCCCCTGCCAGGCCGATCCGTCGACTGCACCATTTTGCCTGGCGCTGCCGGGACGCAGAGGAAACCCGACATTTCTATGAAGATATTCTCGGCTTGCCGCTGGTCCATGTTATTAAAAACGATCATGTCCCCAGCACCGGAGAATACTGTCCGTATGTGCATATCTTTTTCCGCATGAAAGATGATTCGCATATCGCCTTCTTCGATCTGGGTGACGGGATAGCGGCACAACCCAGCCCAAATACCCCCGAGTGGGTTAACCATATTGCCTTGAAAGTGGATAACCGCGCCGATCTGGACTGCATGCATCAACGGCTACTCGCACAAGGGATTGCGGTGATTGGGGTTACCGATCACGACGGTTATCTTGAATCCATTTACTTCTTCGATCCGAACGGGTTTCGTCTGGAATTGACCACCGAAGTGGCGGCGGCCGAAACAGTGGAAGGCTTTGCCCGCACGGCACATCAGGAGTTGGCGATTTGGACCCGAGAACAATCACGACGCCAGGCCCTGGCTGAGGGGAAATCATGAGCGCCACTCTGGCTGCACAATTACGTTTGGCCACACGAGAAAACGGCCGTCGGGACGGTGAATTGGTGCTGGTCTCTCCCGATCTTTCGCGTTGCATTGCCGTGCCCGCGATTGCCCGCACCCTGCAGGAAGCGTTAGATAACTGGTCGGCTATCGCACCACAGCTGATGCAGGTGGCTGCAAGCGGCTGGGACACTGGCGATCTCTTCAATGCTTCAAGCTGCCTGGCACCGCTGCCCAGAGCCTATCAGTGGGTCGATGGGTCCGTTTATCGCCACCACGCCAAACTGATGTATCAATGGCGTAATGAACCTATCCCTCCGCAATATGAAGAGAAGCCGCTGGTTTATCAGGGCGGTTCGGACGTGATGTTAAAAGCAACCGCGCCGATCGAAGCCACTGATGATGAGCTGGATATTGATTTTGAAGCAGAGATCGCCGTGATAACCACTGACGTCCCTCTCGGGGTGACGCCCGAGCAGGCGCTGGAGTGTATCGCGCTAGTGGTGTTGCTCAATGACGTCTCTCTCCGCGGTCTGATCCCCGACGAACTGGCCCGGGGTTTCGGTTTCTACCAGAGCAAGCCTGCAACCAGTTTTGCCCCGGTTGCCGTGACGCCCGCGACGCTCGGCGCGAACTGGCGGGACGCCATGTTGCATTTGCCGGTGCACGTCAGTCTGAATGGAAAATGGTTTGGCGCTCCGGACGCCGGTGATGATACGGCGTTTAATTTCGGGCAGCTTATTGCACACCTTGCCTGCACCCGCGCTTTGGCGACCGGCAGCATCGTGGGGGCAGGCACCATCAGCAATGCCGATCCGGCATCCGGCAGCGCCTGCATTACCGAAGCCCGGGTGCGTCAGGCGCTGAGGGGTGTAGATGAAAGCCAGCGGCAGCCCTATCTGGTACAGGGTGACCAGGTGCGGATTGAAGTATTCAATGCCGACGGACATTCCGTGTTTGGTGCCATCGACCAAAAAGTGGTGATCCTTCAACAATAAATCGCGGTGACCTGGCTAGCGCTGGCCGTAGCAGGCAATGATCTCCCCGGCAACGGCTACCGCGATCTCGGCCGGCAGCTTGCCTTTGACGTCCGGTAACCCCAGCGGGCAGCGCATGCCGGCAATCGCCGCTTCGCTGATGCCGCGCTGGCCGAGCTTATAGTCGAAGCGTTTACGCTTGGTCAGCGAGCCGATCAGACCAAAATAGCCGGCATCGCCACGGCGTAGAATACGTTCCGCCAGCGCCAGATCCAGCGCGTGGTCGTGGGTCATGACGATGTAATAGCTGCCCGGCGGCATGGCGTCGACGATCTCCAGCGGTTCTTCGCAGACGTCTTGTTGCACCCCGGCCGGGATAACCGCCGGGAACTCCGCCGTACGGCCATCAACCCAGCGTATCCGGCATGGCAACGTGGCGAGGATATGCACCAGCGCCCGCCCCACATGCCCGGCGCCAAACAGGGCGATTTGCGGGCGCGGCGGGATCAAGGGTTCGAACAACACGCTGGTGGTACCGCCACAGCACTGCCCCAGCCGTGCCGCCAACGGGAAACGTTCCAGCCGCAGCGTGACCGCCTGTTGTTCCAGCATCTCACGGGCAATCGCCAGCGCCTGAAACTCCAGATGCCCACCGCCAATGGTATTCACCGCCCGTTCGGCGGTCACCAGCATTTTGGTGCCACGATTGCGCGGCGTGGAACCCAGCTCATCGACCAGCGTCACCAGTACGCAGGGCTCTCCGCGCCGTCGCAAGTCGGCCAGAACCTCAATCCACTCGTCCATCGCCGTTCTCCCCAGTCAATTCAGTGACAATGTCACTGGCTAACATCTGCTGCACGCCCCACAGCACCCGTTCCGGTGTCGCCGGGGCATCAATATTGGGCTGCAGACGGTAGTTTGCCAGGCTGGCAACCGCATCCTTGATCGCACACCAGACCGAGATGCCCAACATAAACGGTGGCTCACCCACCGCTTTGGAATGAAATACCGTGTCCTCGGGGTTTTTGCGGTTCTCCAGCAGCGTGACGCGCAGATCCGCCGGGACGTCGCCAATCGCCGGAATTTTGTAGCTGGCCGGGCCATGAGTCAGCAACTTGCCCTGTTGATCCCACACCAGCTCTTCGCTGGTCAGCCAGCCCATACCCTGCACAAAACCACCCTCCACCTGACCGATGTCGATGGCCGGGTTCAGCGAGTCGCCCACGTCATGCAGAATGTCGGCGCGTAGCAGTTTGTATTCGCCGGTCAGGGTGTCGATCAACACCTCGGCACAGGCCGCGCCGTAAGCGAAGTAATAGAACGGGTGGCCGCTGGCCTTGTCACGGTCATAAAAGATCTTCGGCGTGCGGTAGTAACCGGTGCTGGCGAGGGAAATTTGATTGAAATAGGCCTGCTCAACCACCTGTTCAAAGCTGAAGTAACGCTCACCGACCCTGACCTGCCCATTACTGAAAACGATCTGCCCGGCGCTCACCTGATGCTGCTTAACCAGCATGTCGATCAGCCGTTGCTTAATGATCAGAGCGGCATTTTCCGCCGCCTTGCCGTTCAGGTCGGTGCCGGACGACGCCGCCGTCGGCGAGGTATTCGGCACCTTGCCGGTATCGGTGGCGGTGATCTGGATGCGCTCGATTTCCACCTGGAACACTTCGGCGACAATCTGCGCTACCTTGGTGTTCAACCCCTGGCCCATCTCGGTGCCGCCGTGGTTGAGCTGAATACTGCCGTCGGTGTAAATCAGTACCAGCGCTCCCGCCTGGTTGAGGAAACCGGCGGTAAAGGAAATGCCGAACTTGACCGGCGTCAGCGCCAGCCCTTTCTTCAGGATCGGGTTTTGCGCATTGAACTGCCGGATAGCCTGACGCCGCGCCTGATAATCCGCACTGTGCTCCAGTTCGGCGGTGATTTCCTGCAGCAGGTTCTGTTCCACCGGCTGATGGTAATGGGTGACGTTACGCTGATCTTTACCGTAATAATTGGTTTTGCGCACCGCCAGCGGATCGAGCGCCAGATAGCGCGCGATATGGTCCATGATCTGCTCAATCGCCATCATGCCCTGCGGTCCGCCAAAGCCACGATACGCGGTGTTAGAGGCAATATGGGTTTTACAGCGGTGGCCGGTTATCAAGACATCTTGCAGGAAATAGGCATTATCGGCGTGGAACATGGCGCGATCGACAATCGAACCGGAAAGATCGAGCGAGTAACCGCAGTTACCGGCCAGACTGATTTTGACCCCGTTCAGCAGCCCGTCGTCGTCAAAGCCGATATCGTACTGAATATAAAACGGGTGGCGCTTACCGGTAATCAGCATGTCGTCACGGCGGTTAAGGCGCATTTTGACCGGGCGTCCGGTGAGATGTGCCACCACGGCACACAGGCACGCCGGGCCGGCAGCCTGAGTTTCTTTGCCGCCAAAGCCTCCGCCCATGCGCCGCGTGTCAATGGTGACCTTGTGCATCGGCAGATTGAGCACCGAGGCCACCAGCTTCTGAATTTCAGTGGGGTTTTGGGTCGATGAGTACACCAGCATGCCGCCGTCTTCGGCCGGCATTACCGAGGCAATCTGGGTTTCCAGATAAAAATGCTCCTGGCCACCGACGTGCAGCTCCCCCTGAATGCGATGCAAAGCCTGCGCCAGCGCCCCCTCGGCGTCACCACGCTGATGATGATGCGCTTCCTGCACCACGAAACCTTCCCGCAGCGATTGAGTGACGTCCAACTGTGCCGGCAGATCTTGATAACTCACTTTAATGGCCTGCGCGGCACGCCAGGCGATTTCCGGATCCTCCGCCGCCACCACCGCAATCACCTGCCCGGCGTATTCCACCTCATCCTTCGCCAGCAGCGGATCGCCATGAGTTAACGGGGCAATATCCAGTTCGCCCGGGACGTCCTGCCAGGTGATCACTCGCACCACGCCGGGAAAATCGTAACAGGCCGACAGATCCAGCTTTTCGATGCGCGCATGCGCCCGATCGCTCAGCCTGGCCGCCAGATGCAACTGATTGGGAAACTCCAGCCGGTCGTCAATGTATTGCGCTTCACCGCTGACGTGCTTGTCGGCGCTTTCGTGTTTACGGCTACGGCCAACACCGCTGGTGAGCGCTTGTCGGAAACGTTCGGCCAACTGCTGCTGGGTATATTCGGTGCGTTTGTTGTTACTCATGAGCCGTCACCTCGATCGCCAGTTGTGGCGCGGTCAGCGCAATGAAATAGCGGCGCAGCAGGTTTTGCGCCACCAGCAGGCGATAAGCGCTACTGGCACGAAAATCGCTCAGCGGCGTAAAGTCTTGCGCCAGCGCCTGAACCGCAAGTTCAATCGTCGCCCGCCGCCACGGCTGCCCCACCAATTGCTGTTCGCACAGTCTGGCGCGTTTCGGCGTCGCGGCCATGCCGCCAAACGCCAGCCGGGCATCACGAATAATCCCCTGTTCAAGGGTCAGGTTAAAGGCCCCGCATACCGCAGAAATATCATCCTCCAGCCGCTTGGACACTTTCCAGGCGCGGAAATCTGCAGGCGCGGTGGCTGGCAGCACGATGCTTTCAATAAATTCCCCCGGCTGCAACGCGGTCTGCCGATAGTCGATGAAAAAGTCATTCAGCGGCAGCTCACGCTGCGTAGCGCCACGGCGCAAGATCAGCCGTGCATCCAACGCCAGCAGCAGCGGCGCACCGTCACCAATCGGTGAGGCGTTGGCGATATTGCCCCCCAGCGTGCCCTGATTGCGGATTTGCTGCGAAGCAAAACGCGCCAGCAGTTCGCCAAAGGCCGGGTGGTAATCGGCCAATAGCGGGTAAAGGTCGCTCAACGCGGCGCCGGCACCCAGGATCAGACGGTCGTCCTGTCGACTCACCTGCTTTAACGCCGCTATCTGGCCAATGGCGATCATCAAGGGTAAATCCTGATGACGCTGGGTGACTTCCAGCGCCAGATCGGTACCCCCGGCCAACAGCTTGGCCTGCGGATGCTGTTGATACAGCGTCGCCAGCTCCTCCAGGGTTTGCGGCTGCAAACAGCGCTTACCTGCCACCGCTAACGGCGTGGCCGCAGGGATAGCCTGCAGGCGTTGCAGCGTTTGCTGTTGGTGGTGATCGAAGCTGTCTGGCGTTTTGTTATCGCACGCCTGCTGCGCCGCCGCCAAAATAGGCCGGTAGCCCGTACAGCGGCACAGATTACCGGCCAGTGCTTGCTGCGCCTGTTCACGCTGATAGGCCGCGCCGTTCTTTTGCAGGCAGAACATCGACATCACGAATCCCGGAGTGCAAAAACCGCACTGTGAGCCGTGGCAGTCGACCATCGCCTGCTGCACGCTGTGCAATTCCCCCTGCTGCTTCAGGTCCTCTACGGTGATCAACTGCTTGCCATGCAGCGCGCTGACAAACGTCAGGCAGGCGTTAACGCTGCGGTAGCGCAATTGTTCACCGTCCGGCTCCGCCAGCACCACGGCGCAGGCACCACAGTCACCGGAAGCGCAGCCTTCTTTGGTGCCGCAGCAGCCGAGATCGCGGCGCAGGTAGTTCAGCACCGTGGTATTAGGGTCGATCGCGCGCTCATTTTTCAGCGTTTGATTAAGCAGAAACTGGATCATGCGGCCTCCTGCTGGGTAGCCGGTCGATACACCACTTTGCCGTCGACGTAGGTTCGGTAAACGTTGCGGTCGTCGCCCAGCGTCATCAATACAAACAGCTGTTCTGTCAGTGCATGGCTGTTTTCATGGCGCAGCTTTTGCAACGGCGACACCGCCGGATCCAGCACCACGAAGTCCGCCTCTTTGCCGACCTCAAAGTTGCCGATTTTGTCATCCAGCGACAGCGCACGTGCCCCACCCAGCGTCGCGTGGTAGAAGGCCTCACAGGCCGAGAGCTGGTAGCGTTGCAACTGACCGACCTTGTAAGCCTCACCCAGCGTTTGCAGCATATTGAAGGTGGTACCGGCGCCCACGTCGGTACCGATGCCCAGTTTGACCTGCTTCTGCCAGGCTTTTTGCAGGTTGAACAACCCGCTACCGAGGAACAGGTTGGAGGTTGGGCAAAAAGCGATCGCCGAACGGGTCTGGCACAGGCAGTCCCACTCTTGCTCTTCCAGATGCAGGCAGTGGGCAAACACGCTTCTCTCACCGGTAAGCCCATACTGATGATAGACATCCAGGTAGCTGCGACTGTCCGGGAACAGTTCCTTCACCCAGGCGATTTCTTCCTGGTTCTCACTCAGGTGAGTGTGCAGATAGGCATCCGGAAACTCTTCACGCAGCCGCTGTACCTGAGCCAACAACGCCGGGGTGCTGGTCGGCGCAAAACGCGGCGTAATGGCATAGCTCAGCCGTTGCTTTCCGTGCCAGCGTTCAATCAGTTCGCGTGTCTGGCGGTAGCTCTGCTCCGGGGTTTCCAGCAGTTCGTCCGGCGCATGGCGGTCCATCATCACCTTACCGGCGATCAGGCGCATATTCAGCGCCGCCGCTTGGCTGAACAGCGCTTCAACCGACTGCGGGTGTACGGTGCCAAACACCAGCGCCGTGGTGGTGCCGTTGCTTAACAGCTGTTGCAGAAAGAAAGCCGACATCTTGTCGGAGTGCTGCTCGCAGCAGAACTGGCTTTCTGTCGGAAAGGTGTAATGCTTCAGCCACGCCAGCAGCCGATCGCCATAGGCGCCGATCATTTCGGTTTGCGGATAATGAATATGGCTGTCGATAAAGCCCGGCACGATCAGTTTGTCCTGATAATGCGTGACCTCAAACCCCGGCGGTAACAACGCCTCACCCTGCTGCCAGGGGCCAAACCAGACAATGCGGCCTTCATCGAGCAGCAGTAATCCGTCCGGAATATGTCGCAAATGTTGCTCTAACTGCTGCGGCTGATCCACGCAGGCAGCAATATCAAAAAAATTGCCACGGATCGCCGTGGTGAATGACATGCTCATTTTGCTTTCCTTCTCTACCGACCAGCGCACAGCACCCGGCGGAGTGAATTCAGCCGGGGGAACTATGGCGGTCTTTTTATCGATCGCAGGTGTTGATTTAAGGATAGCAAGCGGCGTGCCAGTTGGTTTTTTAATGCTTGTTTTCGTTAAAAAACAACCAGATAAAAATCACTCGCACAATAATCTGAATCAATAAAAATAAGCGGAAAATAAGCAAACGGTTGCCTTTAAATAGCAACCGTTTGCTTGTGTTGGGTTAATTATGAGCCTGCACCAATAACGGGCAACAATAGAAATCGGGGGATGAAAGTGATTACTTCAATAACACTTCATAACGCGGGTTGAACTCATCAAACAGTGGTAACGCTGCCGCACCTAATGCGGCGGTATCCGCACCGGTGGTGCCTAGTCGCACCCGCAGGCCGTCGAGGTATTTGCTGCGCACCGAGCGGTGCAACGGCGCTAATCGTTTGATCAGCTGCTCTACCAGGCTTTCTGGCATCAAGCCGCCAATAATCACCGCTTCAGCGTCAAACATGCATTCGATAATGTTGATGGCCTGGCGTAACGCCGGTACCGCCGAATCCAGCCAGGCGTCAATCTTCGGCTGCGGTAACGCCAGCAAGTCCTGCGGCATGGCGCGCATCGGATCCAGCCCGCAGCTTTCGTAGGCCGCCTGCAGTGAGACATAACGTTCCAGGCAGCCCTGGTTGCCGCAGTAGCAGGCCCGCCCGCCTGGTTGCACAATCATGTGGCCGATTTCACCAGCATTGTGCGCATGGCCGGTATAAATTCGGCCGTCGGTGAAAATCCCCGCCCCCAGACCGGTGCCAAGGTACAAATAAATAAATGAATTAAGCTGCCTGGCGACACCGTGCAGACGTTCGCCGATAGCCGCGACGGTGGCATCGTTCTCCAGCGTCACCGGCAGGCCGCTCTGCGCGTTAAGTTCGGCCACCACATCGATATTTTCCCAGCCGTTGAGGGTGGTCGGCCCCACGGAGGAAATCCCCTCCACGCCGAACGGCCCCGGCATCACCACGCCAATGCCCAGCATTTTTCTCCAGCTCAGATCCGGCTGCTGGCGCATTTCTTGCAGTACATCACAAATCAGTTTCAAGGTGGCAGCAGGTTGCGGCTTTTGCACCATAATCAGCCGGTGGAAACGAACGCTGCCTGACAAATCAACCACGATAAGCAGTAGTGACTGATGATCCAGATGGATGCCGATGGAATACGCACTGTCAGGATTCAGGGTCAACGGCGTGGCCGGTTGACCTCGCCCGCCGGCACGACGCGGCAGGTGCGAGGAGAGAATGCCGGCCTGTTCCAGTTCTGTTGCGATGTTTGAAACGGTTTGCGGCGTCAGTGAGGTCAGCCGGGCAATTTCGGCACGGGTCAGTTCACCGTGCAGACGGATAGCCTCTATCACTACGCGCCGGTTGTGTGCACGAGCATGTTCAAGGTTAGTGCCGGAAGTCGTCATAACTGCCTATGCAGAAAGGGAAATCGTCTTTGCAGTATGGTGCCCTCTAATAAAGCAATCAAATTGATTTAAGAATCTTTTTAACACCGGAGAACGCACAATGAAAAGTCATACCCTCGCCGCTACGGCAGCCTGTACCCTGTCTGCCCTGGCGTTCGGCCTGTCATCCGCCTATGCCGCCCCAACGCAAATCAACGCGTTGTTTATGACCCAGGCGGCCTACAGCGAAAACGATATCCGTGCCATGACCGCGGATTTTAGCAAACAGCACCCGGATATCACCGTTAACCTGGAGTTTGTCCCTTACGAAGCGCTGCACGATAAAATCGTCGCGGCGCGCGGCGCTGGCAGCAACGGCTACGATGTGGTGCTGTTCGACGCCATCTGGCCGGCAGAATTCACCAAATTCGGCCTGCTGCAGGACGTCACCTCGCGCATCAGCGCCGACGACAGCAGCAAGATCTTTGCCGGTGCCATGACCACCGTCACCTACAAGGACAAGCGCTGGGGCATGCCGTGGATCCTCGACACCAAATACCTGTATTACAACAAAGCCATGCTGGCCAAGGCCGGGATAACCGCCCCGCCGCAAACCTGGCAGGAACTGGCGCAGCAGGCTGAAATTCTCAAGCAGAAAAACGTGGTCAAATATCCGCTGGTGTGGAGCTGGTCACAGGCCGAGGCGCTGGTTTGCGACTACACCACGCTGGTGTCTGCCTTCAAAGGCCAGTTCGTCCAACAGGGCAAAATCACCTTCTCCAGCCCGGGTTCTCTGCAGGCCGTCGACTATATGAAAGCCTCGCTGGATAAGGGGCTGACCAACCCGAACTCCCGCGAGTATTTGGAAGAGGATGTGCGTAAGGCGTTCTCCAACGGCGATGCGGCCTTCGCGCTCAACTGGACCTACATGTACAACATGGCCAACGATCCGAAGCAGAGTAAAGTGGCCGGTGACGTCGGTATCGTCCCGGCTCCGGGATCGGTAGCGGGCCAGGTCTCTGCGGTGAACGGCTCCATGGGGCTGGGTATCGCCAAGGCCAGCGCCCACCCCGATCAGGCCTGGCAGTACATCAGCTACATGACCTCGCAGCCGGTGCAGGACAAATACGCCAAGCTGAGCCTGCCGATCTGGAAGTCGTCCTACGACGACCCGGCGGTGCAGAAAGGTCAGGAACCGCTGATCGCCGCCGCCAAGCAGTCGCTGAACGTGATGCTGTCGCGCCCTGAAACCGCCGATTACTCCCGGTTGTCCAACGGCTTGCAGCAGGACTTGCAGCAGATCCTGCAGGGCAAGGTCACGCCACAGGCCGGGCTGGATGCCGCGACCCAAAGCGCTGCACGGTTGCGTTAAGCGATGAGCATGCTCACTTTACCTCAACGTGAGCGGCGTCAGGCATGGGTGCTGCTGGCACCCATGCTGCTGATGATGCTGCTGTTAACCGCCTGGCCGCTGGGCCGAACCCTGTGGCTGAGTTTTACCGACGCAGCACTGGTGGGTAACGACATAACGCCGGCCTGGGTTGGCGCGGATAACTTTATCTATGCCCTGACCGACCCGGATTTTCAGGCCGCGCTGTGGCGTACGCTGTATTTCACCCTGGTTTCGGTGGCGTTCGAAGGGGTGATCGGCGTACTGGTGGCGCTGCTGCTTAACCAGAAATTCCACGGCCGTAATGTGCTGCGGGTGCTGGTGATTTTGCCCTGGGCGCTCCCCACCATCGTCAACGCCACGATGTGGCGGCTGAACTTCAACCCGGATTACGGCAGCATCAACGCGCTGTTGACCCAGCTCGGGGTGATTGACCACTACCGCAGTTGGCTGGGTGACCCGGCCTCGGCGCTTAATGCAGTCATGCTGGCGGACATCTGGAAGAACTACCCGCTGATCACCCTGCTGACGCTGGCGGCGTTGCAATCGATCCCGGACGACCTGTATGAAGCCGCCCGACTGGACGGTGCTTCCGCCTGGCGGCGTTTCCGTGCCATCACCCTGCCCGCCATTCTGGCTCCGCTGGCGGTGGCGTTGGTGCTGCGCACCATTGACGCCTTCAAGGTGTTCGACATCATTTACGTCATGACACGCGGCGGGCCGATGGACAGCACCAAGACCCTCAGCTTCTTCGTTTATCAGGAGTCGTTCAGCTATTTGCGGGCCGGCAGCGGCGCGGCCTATGCGGTGTTGATGACCCTGCTGTGCGGCCTGTTGATCGCACTGTACATGCTGATGCTGTTCCGCCAGCGCAGAAGGAGCCTCGCCAATGAAGCGTAAAATCCGCCTGATATTGCGCTACGGTGCTGCGCTGCTGCTGGCCGTGTCGATCCTCGCGCCGATGTTGTGGTTGTTTCTGATGAGCGTCAGTTCCTCGGCCGATCTCACCCGGGTACCGCTGGAATGGTTGCCGCGCCACTGGGACTTTTCGCGCTACGGCAGCCTGCTGTCTTTGCAGCCCGGCCAGCCGGGTGCCTTGTTCCTGCACGCGCTGTTCAACAGCCTGCTGGTGGCCTGCGGCGCTACGCTGATTTCGTTGTTGCTGGCGATCCCGGCGGCGTTCAGCTTCTCGCGCTATCCCGGCCGCGACGGTTGGCTGTTTGCCAGCCTGGCGATTTACATGGTGCCACCGGTGGCCTTCGTGCTGCCGCTGTACTTTATCCTGCAGCAGTTGGCGTTGCTGAACACCCATATCGGCCTGGTGCTGGTCTACTGCTCGCTGATCCTGCCGTTCCTCACCTGGATGCTGAAAAACCAGTTCGACGCCCTGCCGATCGATATTGAACAGGCGGCGCGGCTGGATGGGTTACGTCAGTGGCAGGTGCTGTTACGTATTACGCTGCCGTTGGCCAAACCCGCACTGGGGGCCTCGGCGCTGTTTGGCTGGCTGCTGGCCTGGGACGAATTTTTCTACGCGCTGCTGTTCACCAGCAATATTCAGGCGCAGACGCTGCCGGTGACCATCGCCGGTTTCACCGCCGGGCGCGCCACCGATGACGGGCTGATCGCCGCCGTCGGCATTCTGGCTGCCATTCCGCCGCTTTTCATTGCCATCTGGCTGCAAAAAACGCTGGTTAGCGGTTTAACCAGCGGCGGCAGCAAGGGCTAATTTATTCAGGGAAATTAACATGATGAGTACCAACACCCGGCCCACGCTGTACGTGGTGGGCAATATCAACGTCGACGTGATCATGAGCACCCTGCAACAGTGGCCGCAAAAAGGCACCGAGGCAATGCTGGATCACAGCGAACTGCGCCCCGGCGGCTCGGCCGGCAACTGCGCGCTGGCGCTGGCGGCGCTGGAAACCCCTTATCGGCTGGTGGCCAATCAGGGCAATGACTACTTCAGCCCCTGGCTGGCGCAGCTGTTCCCGGAGAGCTCGTTATACTGGCCGACCTACAGTTGCGAAACCTCGCTGACCTTCGGCGTGACCCATCCCGACAACGAACGCACCTTTTTCAGCAACCAGGGTCATATTACTCGCCTGAGCCAGGACGACGTACTGCATCAGATCCCACTGTTCGCCGGTAATGGCGACACCATTTTGCTGTGCGGCACCTTCCTGTGCACCGCCTTGCTGACGGAATATCCGGCGTTGCTGCAAACCCTGCGTCAGCGCGGCTATCGCATTGCGGTTGATACCGGCTGGCCGCCACAGGACTGGAGCGATGCGCTGCGCGGGCAGATCGCCGACTGGCTGCCATTCTGCGACCTGCTGCTGTTGAATGAAGTGGAAACCTGCGGCATGGCGGGCCATCAGGATCTGTATACCGCTGCCCGCACCCTGAACCGGCAACAGCCGGCCGACGCGGCCTGCGTGGTGAAATGCGGCCCGGACGGCGCACGCATGTGGTGTGGCGAACGGCAGTTGCAGGCGGCAGCACATCCGATCAAGGTGGTGGATACCATAGGTGCGGGCGACAGTTTTAACGCCGGTTTTCTGACGGCCTGCCTGCACGGCCATTCGGCCGCAGTGGCGCTGCGCTGGGGCATTCGTGCCGCCAGCCATGCCATCAGCAGTTCGCCACGTCAATATCTTGACTGGAATACCCTGAAAACCTGCGCCGGAGAAATGGTCTGATGGCTAGTGTCGAACTGGTAAAAGTGGCCAAATACTACGGCAAACAGCGGGTGCTGAACCCGTTGGATTTAACTATCCCCGACGGCAGTTTTACCGTGCTGGTCGGCCCGTCCGGCTGCGGCAAGTCCACGCTGCTGCGCCTGCTGGCCGGGCTGGATACGCTGACCGAAGGCGCGATACTGCTGGATAAACAAAAGATCAACGATCTGGATCCGGCCGATCGCGATATTGCCATGGTGTTCCAGAGCTACGCGCTCTACCCGCACCTGACGGTGGCGGAAAATATGGCGTTTCATATGCAGGTGATGAAGGTTGCCAAAAGCGAGCAGCAAAGCAAAGTACTGCAGGCCGCGCGTATTCTGGCGATCGACCATCTTTTACAACGCTATCCGAAAGAGCTGTCCGGCGGCCAGCGCCAGCGGGTGGCGATGGGTCGTGCCATGGTGCGCAACCCGAAAGTGTTTTTATTCGATGAGCCGCTGTCCAACCTCGACGCCCAATTGCGGATGGAGCTGCGCGCCGAGATCAAATCGCTGCATCAGCAGTTCAAGACCACCACGGTGTACGTCACCCACGACCAGATTGAAGCGATGACGCTGGCCGACCAAATCGTGGTGATGAAAGACGGCAATATCGTGCAGCAGGGCAAGCCGCTGGAGATCTACGATGCGCCCGCCAACACCTTTGTGGCGCGTTTTATCGGTTCACCGCCAATGAATCTGTTGGAGGGTATCGTCACGCCTCGCGACGATCGGCCCGGCGTGACCTGCGGTGAACTGTGGTTGCCGCTGCCCGTCAAATGGCGATTGGCGACGCCCGGCAGCCCGGTGATCCTCGGGCTACGGCCGCACGATTTCCATTTGGTCGACGTCAGTGAACAACCGGCCGCCACTTTGCGCCTGATGGAGATCACCGGCGATGTCAGCCTGCTGCACCTGACCTGGGGCGGTTACCCCCTGCATGTGCAACTCAGCGGACGGGTTAATGCCGAGAGCGGTCAGCCGCTGTGGCTGGCGCCCAACACGGAGGCCATCCACCTGTTCGATGCCGCAACGGGGCAACGACTGAGTGAGAATTGAAGCCGGTAAACACCCCAGCGGGCGCCATCAGTGCGCCCGCTAATAATCACTCCCTTAACCTCTTTTTAACCTCTGTGTGATGCGCTATGCTCCAAAACTCTGCCAGCGTTAACATTTTTGAAACGGGGTTTCTGTCATGCCTGCATTCTGTTTGTGCTCCGCCCGGTGCGCTCTGTCATGAGCTTGCTTTCACGCGCCAGCGCGCTACCGCTGCTGGTGGCGGGCGCCTTCTTTATGGAAAACCTCGACGGTACGGTGATTGTTACCGCCATGCCGCAGATGGCGGCGGCCTTCGGCGTGCGGCCGGTGGACATGAACATTGGTATCTCGGCCTACATTCTGACGCTGACGGTGTTTATTCCCGCCAGCGGCTGGATCGCCAACCGCTTCGGCGCCCGCAATATCTTCGCCGCGGCGGTACTGATTTTTACTCTGGCATCGGTGCTGTGCGCCGCCAGCGTTAATCTGCCCACCTTCACCGCCGCCCGTATTTTGCAAGGCTTCGGTGGCGCACTGATGGTGCCGGTCGGCCGCCTGGTGGTGCTGCGCAACACCGCCAAGCCGGATCTGATCAAAGCCATCGCCACCATTACCTGGCCGGGGCTGGTGGCACCGATCCTCGGCCCGCCGGTCGGCGGTTTTATTACCACCTATGCCTCGTGGCACTGGATTTTTATTCTCAATGTGCCTTTGGGTATCGCCGCACTGTGGCTGGCCTGGCGGCTGATCCCACAGGAAGCACCGCAGAAAGGCGTACCCTTTGACGCCCTCGGCTTCGTGCTGACCGGTATCGCCTGCTTCGGTCTGATGTTCGGCCTGGACTTGATCAATCATCCGCAGCTGTCCTGGCTGGTGCCGGCGCTGTGCATTGCCGGCAGCCTGGCGTTAGGCACGCTGGCGGTTCGGCATGCCAAACGTACCGCACACCCGCTGATCAACCTGTGGGCGATGCGGATAAAAAGTTACGCCGTCACCATTTGGGGTGGCACGCTGTTTCGTATCGCCATTGGTGCCGTGCCCTTCCTGCTGCCATTGCTGTTTCAGATCGGGTTTGGTCTGAATGCTTTCGACGCCGGGCTGCTGGTGCTGGCGGTATTCGCCGGGAATCTGGTGATGAAGCCGTTTACCTCGGCGGTGCTTTACCGTTTTCGCTTTCGAACCACGCTGGTAGTGAACGGCTTGTTGAACGCCATTACCATTTTCGCCTGTGCACTGTTGACGCCACAGACCCCGATCTGGCTGACTCTGGCGCTGCTGTTCGTCAGCGGGCTGACGCGCTCCATGCAGTTTACCGCGCTCAATACGCTGGCCTTTTCCGAGGTGCCGCAGCCGCAGATGAACGGTGCCAACACCCTGTTCAATGTGTCGCAGCAAATGGGCAGCGGGCTGGGGATCGCCATTGGTGCGCTGGCGCTGCGGTTGGCGGAGATGCTGATGCCTCAATCGGGCGAACGCATCCCCTTGGTCGATTTCCAGTGGGCGTTTGTGGTCATCGGCGTGATTGCCCTGCTGGCGGTGATCGACTGCTTTACCCTGGACACCAACGCCGGCAGCGAGGTACGCCAAAGGAAACCCGCCACCGTTCCGGCAGCGCACTCACCTCAACGATTGCAGAAATAAGTCGCATCTGCCGCCAATCAACGTAATATCGATGATCCGCCCCGTTTCACCGGTGCGGATTTTTTGCCGTTTTGGCCTGAAAAGCGAGGTAATAATAATGATTCACAGTGACCTTTCTCAGTGCCGCGTTAACACCGACCGGTTGTTGATTGCCCCATTTACCGCAGCAGACGCCGACGATGTCTACCAGGCGATCACCCCTACCTTGACGCGCTATATGACCTTTGAGCCCGAGGAGTCGCCGGAGGCATTTGCTAACGTTTGGCAAACCTGGCTGCCGCTGATCCGCGAAGGCGAGGAAATGATTTACATCGCCCGGATGCGCGATACCAAACAGTTTGTCGGCATGGGTGGCGTGCACGATTTGTATAACACCACGCCAGAACTGGGCATCTGGGTGAAAGAAAACCTGCACGGCAAAGGCTATGGCCGTGAAATTGTTCACGCCATGGCGGTGTGGGCCAGTGAACGCTACCATCCGCGGCACTTTATCTACCCGGTAGCCGAACAGAACACCCCAAGCCGACGTATCGCCGAATCTCTGGGCGGCAAAGTAGCCGGCCGCCGCGAAAACACCAAATACGACTGTGTGGTGTATCACATCCCTCCGCAGCTATAAACATTCCCGCGGGCCTACCTGTCTGGCCCGCCTTGGCTTTCCCCCTAAATAATTGACCGAAAACCGCCCGTCTGGCAGCAGCGATGGCGGTTTTTCAACGTGGATGCCGATAACCACTGCCACTTGAAGTAGGTTTATGCTAATGCTAATAGCATCCAGGTTAAAAACAGTTGAGGAACAGCAACATGATCATTTTTGTTACGGGCGCCACATCCGGTTTTGGTGAGGCCATTACACGACGCTTTATCCGCGAAGGTCATCAGGTGATTGCCTCCGGCCGTCGTATGGAACGCCTGGAAGAATTGAAAGACGAATTGGGCGAGGCACTGCATATTGTCCGTCTCGACGTGCGTAATCGCGCGGCCATTCAACAGGTGATTGATGAACTGCCGACGGCACTGCGCCACATTGACGTACTGGTGAACAACGCCGGGCTGGCACTGGGCATGGAACCCGCCCACAAAGCCAACGCCGAAGACTGGGAAACCATGATCGACACCAACGCCAAAGGCCTGGTGAACATGACCCGCGCCCTGCTGCCGGACATGGTCGAACGCAACATTGGCCATGTGATCAACATCGGTTCGGTCGCGGCCAACTGGCCGTATGCTGGCGGCAACGTCTATGGTGCGACCAAGGCCTTCGTCAAGCAGTTCAGTCTGGGCCTGCGTGCCGATCTGCACGGCACTCGCATCCGGGTTACCGACATTGAGCCGGGTCTGGTGGGCGGTACTGAATTTTCTAACGTGCGCTTCAAGGGCGACGACGGCAAGGTGGATAAGGTCTACGACGGCGCTAACGCACTGACGCCAGAAGATATCGCCGAATCGGTGTTCTGGGTCGCGACCCTACCGGGCCACGTCAACATTAACTCGCTGGAAATCATGCCGGTCAGCCAGTCCTTTGCCGGGCTGAACATCCACCGCGAGTCTTGATCCTGTGCGGCAGGGGTTGCCCCTGCCGTCGTTTTTCAGGCCGCGCGCCAGCCGGAAACGATAATCAGCATGCCGGTTAACGCCACACCCGCCCCCAGCCAGTCCAGTGCCGATAACTTAACCCCGTCCACGACTCGCAGCCACAATAACGCCGTCGCCACATAGACCCCGCCATAGGCCGCATAAACTCGCCCGCTGGCTGCCGGATGCAGTGTTAACAGCCATACAAACAGCATCAGGCTGAACGCCGCAGGCAGTAATAGCCAGGCGCTGGCACTTTTCTTCAGCCACAGGTAGGGTAAGAAACAGCCGATGATTTCGGCCAGTGCGGTGGCGAAAAATAGCAAAGTGGTCTTTAACATGGGGGAAACTTTCTCTCTGTAAACTAAACGAGGCAGTGCTTGACTGGTGCAGTCCAAGGCCGTGATGGTATATTTATCAACACGCCTGCGGGCAAGTCAAAGCCAGTGTTGTCGTTATCAGGCAACACTAACTCATAAGGATGAAACGATGAAAACACTTTCGACTCAACGACTGCTGCGCGGGATGCTGCCGGTCGCCATGCTGATGCTGATGGGTGCCTGGCAGGCTCCGGCACTGGCCGCCAGCTGCACACAGGGCAGCACCTGCGTAACCGTCGATGGCAGCAACAGCGGCGCCATGAGTACCGAAGCGGCCCGCCAGAGCAAACAGCAGTTCAACGATACCAAATCCCTGCGCAATAAGGTTAATACCCGCGTAGAGAAAGAGTTCGACAAGGTAGACAAGGCCATTGACAGCGAAGATCGTTGCGACGACAGCCTGAACGTTAACGCTTACTGGGAGCCAAACACCCGCAAATGTCTGGATCGCCAGACCGGTCGTCAGATTAATCCTTAATCTTGTCGCAGCCCGCGGTGGCCGTTACCCTGCGCCGCCGTTGCTGCTATCCTGACAAAGGATGCTCATTTTCAAATAAGGACGAATTGATGAAAAAAGCGCTTATCTTGGGTGCACTGCTGATGGCCACTGCGCCACTGGCCGCCCTGGCCTCGTGCGAAAGCGTGCAGGCAGACATTTCGCAGAAAATTGTCAAAAACGGCGTGCCGGAATCTGGCTTCAAGCTGGATATCGTGCCTAACGATCAGGCCCAACAGGCCGGTGGGTTGGTGGTTGGCCACTGCGAAAACGACACGCAGAAGATTGTTTATACTCGCCTTGCCAACGGCGATGACAACGGTGACGCGGCTCAGACCGGCACCAGCCAGGATACGAAAACCTCGCAATAATTGTTGTTCAGGGCGCTCTGTGCGCCCTTTCCTTTTTTATGCCTGCTCCGCCTCTTCACCCTCACCCTGTGGCCGATGCCGCGCGGGGATCAGCATTGCTGCCGCCAACGCCAGCAATGACAACAGTGCAGAAACCAAAAATACCCAATGCAAAGAAGCGGCAACCTGCTGCGTCATCTCGGTCAGGATTTCTGGTGCCATTGCGCTACGCGCTGCCGGTTCCATCAGTTGCTGTACCGGATCGGCCGTTTGCGGCAAGCGAATTTGCAGATTGATGTTCAATGTCGCGCCCAAAATGGCGGTACCGATGGCCGAACCCATCATACGAGTAAATACCGTACAGGCGGTGGCAATGCCGCGGATGCTGTGGTGAGCGGCATTCTGTACCGAAACCAGAAACGTGGTGTTGCACAGCCCCATGCCCGCACCGACCATAAAGGCGGCTACCCGCCCCCACAATAAACCGCCGGTCGGCTGCAGCAGTAACAGAATCAGGCCACCGGCCAACAGTAGCAATGCCCCCAGCAGCGCCGTGGTGCGGTAAGAGGTCATCAGCATCAACCGACCGCTGAAGGTGCTGGCCAACGGCCAACCAATCGACATCAGCGCCAGTGTGGTACCGGCCTCCAGCGGCGTTCCGCCCATCACGCCCTGAATAAAGGTCGGCAGGAAGGCACTGATGCCCATCATCGCCGCACCAATCACCAGCCCACCAATATTGCCGGCCACAATCACCCGACTTTGCCACAGCGCCAGTGGGAACAGCGGCTCCGGTGCACGCCGTTCCTGGCGGACCAGCAACATCAGCGAGACGGCCGCCAACGCCAATAGCGGCACTACCCACCAACCGAGATTTTCTGCCTGCAGCAGCGACAACAGCAGCGCGGTAACAAACAGCGTCAGCCAGGCGGTACCCGCCAGATCCAGCGCGTGTTTACGCACTTGTCGGCTGGAGGGAAGATAACGCGCGAGGAAAAACATCGCCAGCAGCCCGATCGGCAAATTGACCCAGAACACCAGTGCCCAGGGCAAATGCTGAACGATAAACGCCCCCAGCAATGGCCCGATAATCGCCGACACGCCCCAGACGCTGGAAATATAGCCCATTACCTTTGGGCGCTCGGTAGGACTATAGATATCACCAATAATGGTGGTGGCTGTCGGCATAATCGCTCCGGCACCCAGCCCCTGCAGCAGCCGAAAACCAATCAGCCAGTACATATTGGGGGAGAAACCGCACAGTATCGATCCCAGCAAAAACAGCGACGCGCCAAAGAAAAATACCCGTTTGCGGCCCAGCAGATCCGCCAACCGGCCATAGATTGGAATGGTGATGGCCTGCGCCAACAGATAAACCGCGAACACCCAACCGAGCAGGGAAAAGCCGCCGAGATCGCCAATGATGGTTGGCATCGCCGTGGCGACAATGGTCGCCTCGATGGCGGACATAAACATCGCCAGCATGCAGGCAATCAGGATTAAGGGACGATGGGCGATCGGAGCAGGTGTGTCGTTATTTGTCATAGCGTTATTACAAACCATGGATTCTTATTTGCTTTAAATTATACCAGCCGAATTGAAGGTTGCCGTTACCGGTGTCTGGTTCCCTGTTTTGACTGGCGATAAACGCACCAATTGAACAGAAGGTGACAGCGTAACAAATAAACCACTCCATGGCTCGCCACGACGGACAAACCACGGGCCGGTCGGCGAATCTGGAAAGATTCTCTGGCCTTCGGTTGGGGTGACAAGCACAATGTTCAGCGACCCTTTCATTTTTCTCAAGATTTTACTGACGCATGAAACGATTGGTCCACCTGCACCATTATCGCGCCCTGCTGCGCCGCCTGTTTATCGCCATCTTTCTTGGTATTGCCGCTGCGTTGGTGGTTTGGCTGTTTCATCGTGCGATGCTCGGGCTGGAATGGTTACTGCTCGACCACGAAGATGGCAGCCTGGTGGCCGCAGCCGCGGCAATGCCGGGCTGGCGCAGAGCGTTAACCCCGGCGTTAGGCGGATTGGCGGCGGGTTTGCTGCTGTGGGTTTATCAGCGTTATCAGCACCAGCGGCAGGTTGCCCCAACCGACTACATGGAAGCGATAGAAACCGGTGATGGGCGACTGGACGTCAGCGCCAGCCTGGTGAAATGTCTGGCCTCGCTGCTGGTGGTCTCCAGCGGCAGCGCTATCGGGCGCGAAGGGGCAATGATCCTGCTGGCAGCGTTGGTAGGATCGGTCTTTGCCCAGCGCTTCACCCATGAGAAAGAGTGGAAGCTATGGGTGGCCTGCGGTGCCGCCGCCGGTATGGCCAGCGCCTACCATGCACCGCTGGCGGGTAGCCTGTTTATCGCCGAAATTCTATTTGGCACCCTGATGCTGGCCTCACTCGGCCCAGTGGTGATTGCTGCCGTCAGCGCCCTGCTGGTGACCAATTTACTTAACGGTGGTCAGGCGCCGCTGTATCTGGTGGAACCCCTGCCCGCGCCCTGGCCGGTGCAATATCTGCTGATGGCGCTACTCGGCGTTTTAGCTGGCGTCTGTGGGCCGTTATTCCTGTGGGCCATGTCCTCTTCCGGTCGCGCATTCCGCTCGCTACGGCTAAAACCGCCGCTGCAATTGGCGTTGGGTGGGCTGATTGTCGGGCTGCTTTCGCTGCTGTTTCCTGAGGTGTGGGGCAATGGCTACAGCGTGGTGCAGTCGCTGCTCAGTGCGCCCCCCGGCGTATTGCTGGTTGGCGCGATTCTGATCTGCAAGTTGCTGGCAGTACTCGCCAGTAGCGGTTCCGGGGCGCCCGGCGGTGTATTCACGCCAACGCTGTTTGTCGGGGCGGCACTGGGTTCGGTGGTTGGGCAACTCTGTGCCATCTGGCCGGAGCTGGGCAGTGCGGTACCGATTCTGATGGCGTTAACCGGCATGGCTACGCTGTTGGCGGCCACCACCCACGCGCCCATTATGGCTGCGCTGATGGTGTTCGAAATGACCGGTGAATATACCCTGCTGCCAGGCATTCTGCTGGCCTGTGTGATCGCCACCACCGTATCGCGCGGCTTGCGTTCGGTGTCGGTCTATCACAATGCCTAACGGTTTAGCAGCGGAGAAATATCCAGATAACGCGCCAGTTCACGCTGTTCAGCGCGTGGCAAATAAGGAATTTCACCCAGCAGTGGCGCGGGAATACGCTGCTGCAACGCATCGATAGTTTCAGCGTAGTGCGCCAGCCCCGGGTTGATGCGGTTAGCGACCCAGCCTAGCAAAGGTAAGCCATCATTAATGATCGCCTGCGCAGTTAACAGGGCGTGGCTGACACAACCCAGTTTGATCCCCACCACCAAAACCACCGGCAGTTGCTCCTGAATCACCCATTCGGCGTAAGGCCGCATATCGTTCATCAGCACGCGCCAGCCGCCGCTGCCCTCAACCACCACGGTATCGACCTTGGCGGACAAATGCTGCAGCCCACTGCTCATCACACCGTAGTCGATATCGTCGGTAGGTTGCGCGTGAAACACTTCTTCCAGACAGGTGATGGGATTAATTTCCTGATACGACAGCGGCAGGGTTGAGGATGCCTGTAAAACCAAAGCGTCTTTATTGCGAAGGCCTTCGCTGGTTTCCTGACAGCGTGCTGCAACAGGCTTGTAGCCGGCCACAGAACGGCCCTGCGCGGCCAGCGCCTGTAATAAAGCGCGGGAAACCACGGTTTTACCGACATCGGTATCCGTACCTGTAACAAATAAACGCGATAACATGAATGAATTGCCCCGAGATGCACCGTTAACCAAAATATCGCCGAAAATACGGCGAAAGAGACGAACGGGAAAAGTCTAGAGGATGCAAGGAGGACGGGGCTTGAGGTAGCTCAACCTTTTGTCGTTAAACGATAAGAATTGCTGATTGGTGCTAGCCCTGCAGCAACTGCACCAGCAGAGAGCCGTTGTATAACGCTTCTTTCACCAGTGCCGCGCCGGGCATGGTGCCTTTATTGAAGAACTGCGTGGACTCCACCTGGACCTTCTCGCTGTAGGCCGGTAGTGACTGCTGGCTAATACAGGAGGCAATGGCCGGATGCAGAATTTCTGCCGCCCGGTTCAGCGGGGAACCGACCAGGATTTTTTCCGGATTGAACAGATTGACCATTATCGCCAGGATACGGCCTACGCTGTGGCCCACTCCCAGAATAATGTCTTTAGCCAGTTGGTCGCCCGCCAGCGCCGCATCACACAGTGACTCAACCGTCAGTGGCGCACCGTGCAGACTGGAACTCATTGAGGTGCCGAGACGTTGCTGGGCGATTTCCAGAATATTTTCGATACTGGCGACGGTTTCCAGACAGCCGTGATTGCCGCAGTAACAGCGTTTACCGTAAGGATCAACCTGCGTATGACCAATCTCAACCACGCTGTGGCTACCAGCGTGCAACACCCTGCCACCGGTGATCACCCCGGCGCCGACGTTGTGGTCGATCACCACCTGGATCACGTTCTGGCTGCCGCGTGAAGCACCGTATAACGCTTCGGCCATGGTCCAGGCGCTGATGTCGTGCTGCAAATAAACCGGCAGCCCGGTGCGTGTTTCCAGCGCTGGTCCTAAAGGCATGTCTTCTACATCGTAAAACGGCATGCGGTGTACTACGCCGGAAATCGCGTCGACCATGCCCGGCAGCGTAATGGCGATCGCCGTTAACCGTTCCAGCTTGCTTTGATGACGGATAAAGAACTGGTCGACTTCAGCGAGAATGCGTTTTAACAGCGGATCGGGATGTTCGGCGGCCAGTGGCAACAACTCTTCTACCACCAGTTTGCTGCTGATATCGCGCAGCGCCAGCGTAATGGTGCCACGGCTGATGCGGGCGGAAAGGTAGTGCCAGGCTTCGGTGTCCAGTACCAGCCCAACCGCCGGACGACCGCGACTGCCGACTTCCTGAAATTCGGTTTCTTTAACCAGATGGGCTTCCAGCAGTTCGCGTACGATTTTGGTGATACTGGCGGGGGCGAGCTGAGCGCGTTTTGACAGTTCGATGCGCGAAATTGGGCCCAGTTGATCGATTAACCGATAAACTGCCCCTGCATTTGTTTGCTTGATTTGATCGATATGCCCAGGCTGCCCAACAGCAATCACAAACCTGCTCCTACTATTTTTCGCGCTTCTAAATAAAGACTATCGGCTATGGTGGGGCTTTTGTAATACAGCGTCAACTATTTGATTCGTTATGTGATTTGCTGCACAAATTCACCCCACTTTCACTGCGGATTGTGTTTTATTTACCCAGTTCAGCGTTCAGGGCAACAGTAATGCCATCAAGGATTTGGCCGCGGCGGTCAGGGGCCGTTGACGATGATGTACCAGCCAAACTTCAGTCATCGCCTCTGGTTCCGCCAGCGGTAAATATTGCACACCGTCGATTTTAACCCGGGCAAAAGACGCCGGCAGAATCGAGATACCCAGCCCGGAAGACACCAGGCCAATGATGGTCATCGCCTCGCCCACCTCCTGGGTGATATAGGGAGTGATCCCTGCTTTGGCCAGCAGCGACAAGATCTCGTCATGCAGCGCGGTGCCCACCTCGCGTGAGAAAAACACAAAGGGTTCTTCCGCCAGATGTTGGAAACGCAGCGTGCCCGGCGCCACATTGGTTAGCGGGTGTCCTTCCGGTACCACCGCCACCAACGGCTCGCACAGTAACAGTTGATGCTTTAAGGCGTCCGGCAAGCGGGTATTACGCATCACCCCCAGATCCAGACTGCCATTGAGTAAGGGTTCGATCTGCTGTTTGGTGTTCACTTCACGCATTTTGATATGCACCTGAGGGTGCTGTTGGCGAAAAGCACGCAAACTGCGCGACACCACGCTGATAAAGGGAGCCGAAGAGGTGAAGCCTATGGTCAACTCACCCACCTCACCGCGTTCCAGCCGCGCCGCTTTCTCCGCCGCGCGGCCGACCTGATCGAGCACCTGATAGGCCTCTTTCAGGAACATTTCCCCCGCCTGTGTCAGGCTGACATTGCGGTTGTTACGCGCCAGCAGGCGTGCGCCGACCATTTCCTCCAGCGCCTGGATCTGCTGACTGAGCGGCGGCTGGGAGATCCGCAGGCGTTCCGCGGCGCGGCCAAAATGCAGCTCTTCTGCCACGGCAATGAAATAACGCAGATGCCTCAATTCGATATTCATACTTTAAACGTCTTAATTTGAATTATTAATATATTAGACAAAAAACTGCCCTCTCCCTATGATTTTATTAACCAAAGATGTGCTTGTTTAAATCACGCCAAGTTCGGTAAGGAAAAACTGTGACAACCCCTGTGCGTTCTGCGGCCAATATGCCGTCGACGCTGGCCGCCAATAACGATGCGGCTGCTGCGCCAAAAACTCAACGTTCCACCCTGAATAAACTTCCCTACATCGAACGCGGAACGCCGCAGTTTATGCGCGTCACCCTGGCGTTGTTCTCTGCCGGGTTGGCCACTTTCGCCTTGTTGTATTGCGTGCAGCCGATCCTGCCGGTTTTGTCACAGGACTTCGGCATCTCTCCGGCGGAAAGTAGCCTGTCGCTGTCGGTATCCACCGGGCTATTGGCGATTGGCCTGATGTTTACCGGCCCACTGTCCGATGCCATCGGCCGCAAATCGGTGATGGTGGTAGCGTTGCTGCTGGCGGCAATCTGCACCCTGATTTGCGCCTTTATGACCAGTTGGCAAGGTATTTTGCTGATGCGCGCGCTGATAGGGCTCTCGCTGAGCGGCGTCGCCGCCGTCGGCATGACTTACCTGAGCGAAGAGATCCATCCCAGCTTTGTCGCCTTTTCGATGGGGCTGTATATCAGCGGTAATTCCATCGGCGGCATGAGCGGTCGTCTGGTGACTGGGGTACTTACCGACTTCTTCTCCTGGCGGGTTTCGCTGGCGGTGATCGGCCTGTTCGCGTTGGCCGCGGCCTGCATGTTTTGGCGCATCTTGCCCGAATCAAAGCATTTTCGCGCCAGTTCGTTGCGCCCGCGTACCCTGCTGATTAACTTCCGGCTGCATTGGCACGACAAAGGCTTACCGCTGCTGTTTGCCGAAGGTTTCCTGCTGATGGGCAGCTTTGTCACCATGTTCAACTATATTGGCTACCGCCTGCTGGCAGATCCTTATCACCTCAGCCAGGCGATAGTTGGCCTGCTGTCGGTGGTGTATCTGACCGGTTCTTACAGCTCACCGAAAGCCGGTGCCATGACCTCACGTTTTGGCCGCGGGCCGGTGCTGTTGGCGTCAACCCTGATTATGCTGATCGGGATCCTGATTACCGCACTGGCACCGGTAGCGGTTATTTTCATCGGTATGATGCTGTTTACCGCCGGTTTCTTTGCCGCCCATTCGGTTGCCAGCAGCTGGATTGGCCGGCGTGCGCGCCGGGCCAAGGGTCAGGCATCTTCGCTTTATCTGTTCTGCTACTACGTGGGCTCCAGCGTCGCCGGTACCCTCGGCGGCGTGTTCTGGCACAGTTTTGGCTGGAATGGCGTGGTGGCCTTTATCAGCGTGATGTTGTTGCTGGCCCTGTTGGTGGTGCATTACCTGAAGAAACTGCCGGAAGCGGCACGCGTTTAATCTCTGGCCCACCGCCGCCCCAATGGGTGCCTGCGGTGGCCTTAATCCCTCTGTCAGGCCTGGACCACTCGGTATCCCCACCCACACCGTTGCTAATGTTGCCCTTTCGTTTGTGGGTCTCTTATTGTATGTTGTAACTAAAATAGGAGCGAGTGATGGATAAATACGGTTTAATCAGCAGGATGAATGCTTGCTTTAGCGAGCTTGAACAGGCGCTGGCAAGCCTGCATCAGCAGATCCTGCCGCTGCGCTTGCTGGCTGGGCGGGTATTCAGCCTGCCCGAAATCGAGAAAGGTAAAGAGCACGATGCCGTAGCGCAGATTGCCGTCGAGCAACATCTGGGCCTGGCCGCGCGCGATCTGGCGCTGGAGCACTATCAGCGGCTGTTTATCCATCACAACAAGCACAACATCAGCAGTAAGGCGGCGGTACGCCTGCCCGGCGTGATTTGCCTGGCGGTGGAAGCAACGGAATACTCTGAGTTGCAGCAGCAAATTGCCCTGATTAACCGGCTGAAGGCCGAGCTGGAGCAGATTATCACCGTCGACTCTGGCCTGGCACCGGAGCAGCGTTTTGACTTCGTCCACACCCACCTGCATGGCCTGATCACCCTCAGCGCCTATCGTACCCTCACCGTTCTGACCAATCCGGATTCGGTGCGCTTCGGCTGGGCCAATAAGCACATCATCAAGAACGTGAAACGCGACGATATTCTGGCGCAATTGGAAAAGAGCCTGAAGGCCGGACGCGCGGTACCGCCCCATAATCGCGAACAATGGGCCGAACTGGTCAGCCGTGAGATCGACGACGTCAGCCGTCTGCCCCAGCAGGCGGTGCTAAAAATCAAACGACCGGTAAAAGTGCAACCCATCGCCCGGGTTTGGTATCAACCGCAGCAAAAGCAGGTACAACACCCCTGCCCGCTACCGCTGATTGCCCTGTGTCAGGTGGAAAACGGTGCCCTGGTGCCGAAGATTGGCGAATTGCTCAATTACGACGCCTCGGCGGTGAAACATAAATACAAACCAGACGCCAGGCCGCTGCGGCTGCTGGTCAAGCGGTTACATCTGTATACCGACGTCCCTACTCGCTGAGACTTTCATGGTAGGGGCGCTACATACTGCGCCTTCGTACATAATCAATGGGCTAAATCGGGTCGAACATGGGTTCGACCCCTACAGGTTTAGCTCTTGCGCAGGTTCGTCAGAAGCATAAGGCTTACTTCTTCATGCTGCCGACCATGTCTTCCGGGCGCACCCACAGGTCGAACTCTTCTTCGGTCAGGTAGCCCAACTTCAGCGCAGAGCCTTTCAGCGTCAGCCCTTCCTTGTGCGCTTTCTTGGCGATTTCTGCCGCTTTGTCATAACCGATGTGGGTATTCAGTGCAGTAACCAGCATCAAGGATTCATTCAGCAACTGGCTGATGCGGTCCCGATTAGGTTCGATACCCACCGCACAGTGCTCATTAAAGCCCTGCATGCCGTCGGCCAGCAGGCGGATAGATTGCAAATAGTTGTGGATCACCATCGGGCGGAATACGTTCAACTCAAAGTTGCCGGAAGCCCCGCCGATATTCACCGCCACGTCATTGCCCAGCACCTGCGCGCACAGCATGGTCATCGCTTCGCACTGGGTTGGGTTGACCTTGCCCGGCATGATCGAGCTGCCCGGTTCGTTTTCCGGGATCGAGATTTCACCGATGCCGCAACGCGGGCCGGAGGACAACCAGCGCACGTCGTTGGCAATTTTCATCAACGACGCCGCCAGCCCTTTCAGCGCGCCGTGGCCATGCACCAGCGCATCACAG
Source organism: Serratia sp. BW106 (assembly GCF_002607755.1). Lineage (NCBI taxonomy): Bacteria > Pseudomonadati > Pseudomonadota > Gammaproteobacteria > Enterobacterales > Yersiniaceae > Serratia > Serratia sp. BW106. The sequence goes on along the minus strand of NZ_MCGS01000003.1, from coordinate 69,486 downwards.
GTCGCCAGCGCTTCAAATTTGTTGGGGGCGGTGACGAACGGCTGTTTCGTCAGGTCAGCCAGCGCCCTGGCAACGCGAACCGCGTATTCCGGATGAGTATTCAGCCCGGTGCCCACGGCAGTCCCGCCCAAGGCCAGTTCACAAATGTGCGGGATACTGGCCTCAATGTGCTGCAGGTTATGCGCCAGCATCGCCGCCCAGCCGGAAATCTCCTGGCCGAGGGTCAGCGGCGTTGCATCCTGCAAATGGGTGCGGCCAATTTTGACGATATCGCGGTAGGCTTCTGCTTTGTCGCTCAGGGTTTTATGCAGCACTTTCAGTTCGGGGATCAACTGCTCACGCACTGCAATTACCGCGGCTACGTGCATCGCGGTCGGGAACACATCGTTGGAGCTTTGGCTCTTGTTGACGTCGTCGTTCGGGTGCACCCGTCGCTCTTCCCCCCGCACGCCACCCAACAGCTCACTGGCGCGGTTGGCCAGCACTTCATTCATGTTCATGTTGGTCTGGGTGCCGGAGCCGGTTTGCCAAATCGACAACGGGAATTCATTGGTATGTTGATCCGCCAGCACTTCATCGGCAGCGCTGATGATGGCGTTGGCACGTTCGGCGGGCAGCAGGCCCAGATCCATATTCACGCTGGCCGCAGCGCGTTTGGTCAACGCCAGCGCATGGATCAGGGCGGTCGGCATCTTTTCGGAAGAGATGCGGAAGTGCTCCAGTGAACGCTGAGTTTGCGCCCCCCATAGCCGATCGGCCGGCACTTCAATCGGTCCCATAGAGTCTTTTTCAATACGAACGGCTGCCATCACGATCTCCTTAGTACAATTCCTAAAAATGTACGATTACGCCAACGCGCTCAAGCCCGCCGGCACACCCAACCAGTATAGTGACATAATAACTATTCGCATTAAGAGAGTTACTTCACAGCATTTTTTCAACATTGTCTGGATTATTGTACGGATATTGTTTTGGGGTCGGTTCTCTCAGCCCGGCAGGTAAATATCAGCAATAAAAAAGCGCCGTCTGGCGCTCCGATTATTTATTCTCAACCCGCAGATTAAGGGTGGTGTTGATTATAAGCGTTAATTCTTTGGTCCTGCAGATGATTGATTTCATCGTAGGCGTCCTGACGCTCGTTGTGGCGATACACCCCCGCACCGACGGCACCAGCAACGGCGGCAACAGGATGAGCTACCGGGGCGGCGGTAACCACCACCGGTGCCGGTGTAACCACCACGGGCTGAGCCACCACCACGACCGGGCGTGGCGCGACGATCACCGGTCTTGGAGCGACCACCACCGGCCGGGCAACGCCATAACCATAAGCATGGGTGACCACGACGGCCGAATGGGCTGCGGAAGTGCACAGCATCAGAACCAGTAGCAGTTTTTTCATCAGCGCCTCTAATTTAGCAAAATTTAATCAGTGAGTTTATTTGCCTGCACTGTATAGCGACGCTGCCCATTAAATTTAGCTAGTTGTGTGATTGCCAATACAAACCCAATAATTATGATGAGAGATATATTCTTCCGGTAATAATTCACTTCAAAAAACACAGTTTGAAATAGAAATTGAGGAAGCAGACTAAAATGCCAACGTCTGCATTTACGGCTAAAAATATATTTACCCGCAAAAAGGAACGGTGTTTTTTTATCCAACCCCACCGCTTTGCCAACCGACGTCCGAATTGTGACCGGGGTAGCTATCACGCTATACTTTGCCGGCCTTGCGGAACGCTACTTGTTTGATCGCGCCCCGTTTTTACGCCAAGGTTCGCGTGTAGGATAAGCCGCACAAGGTTTTATTCACTGTCAGATACTGACCGTCGCCTCGACGGGAATGCAAAGGATGTTTATCAAGATGCAAAAAATGACCAACGCAGTGCAAAATTATGCATGGGGCAGTCACGACGCGTTAACCCAGCTGTATGGCATTGCTAACCCGCAAGGGCAGCCGATGGCCGAACTGTGGATGGGCGCTCATCCGAAAAGCAGCTCCCGCGTGGCCGGTGCCGACGGCACTTTGCGCTCGTTGCGCGATGTCATTGATGAAGATCAGCCTAAACAATTGGGTGCCGAAGTTGCCAGTCGCTTTGGTGAGTTGCCGTTCCTGTTCAAAGTGCTGTGTGCCGACCAGCCGCTGTCCATTCAGGTGCATCCAAGTAAATCCGCCGCCGAAACAGGCTTCGCCAAAGAAAATGCCGCCGGTATTCCGCTGGACGCCGCCGAGCGCAATTATAAAGATCCGAATCACAAACCGGAGTTGGTGTTCGCCCTGACGCCTTTCCTGGCGATGAACGGCTTCCGCGAACTGTCCGACATTGTTTCCCTGCTGCAGCCGATTGCCGGTGCCCATCATGATATCGCCGCATTCCTGCAACAGCCGGATATCAGCCACCTGTCGTCCCTGTTTGCCAGCCTGCTGGCGATGAGCGGTGAACAGAAATCGCTGGCGCTTGGGGTACTGAAAGCCGCGCTGAATAATCAACAGGGCGAAACCTGGGACACTATCCGCTTTATCGCCGGTTTCTACCCAGAAGACAGCGGCCTGTTCTCACCGCTGCTGCTGAACGTGGTACAGCTCAAGCCGGGCGAAGCGATGTTCCTGTATGCCGAAACCCCACATGCCTACCTGAAAGGCGTGGCGCTGGAAGTGATGGCCAACTCGGACAACGTGCTGCGCGCCGGCCTGACGCCAAAATTCATCGATATTCCAGAATTGCTGGCCAACCTGCAGTTCCGTCCGCAACCGGCATCCGGCCTGCTGACCCAGCCGCAAAAACGCGGTGACGAGCTGTTCTTCCCAATCCCGGTCGAAGATTTCGCCTTCTCACTGCATGACCTTTCCGCTGCTCCCCAGGCGCTGGCGCAAAACAGCGCGGCCATCGTGTTCTGCGTTGACGGTGAAGCGGTGCTAACCAAACAGGATCAGCAACTGGTGCTCAAGCCGGGTGAATCCTGCTTTATCGGCGCGTTCGAATCGCCGGTTAACGTCAGTGGCAGCGGTCGAATCGCTCGTGTTTATAACCTGTTGTCGTAAACACTCGGTAAATTTCCGCAAATTGGTTGCTGAAAGAGTGGCTTACCTTCACAATTAAACGCCTACGGGCGTTTTTTTATTGGCCCCAATTTGCCCATCCATCTGTTCGAGACAGATGGCTTAATAAGGATGAACAGAACTATGAAAAAATCGTTAGTCGCTGTTAGCGTCATTGTGGTTCTTGGCGCAGCATGGACCGGGGCTTCCTGGTACACCGGCAAACTGATCGAACAACGGATGGGTGAAGTGGTTGATAACGCCAACAGCCAGCTGAAGGTCTATCTGCCAAAAGCCGGAGTTAAACTGAGTTATGAAAATTACCAGCGCGGTATTTTCAGCAGTAAAATTCGCTATGTGCTGCGCGCCGACGGCAGCGTTACCACCGACGAGGCTCCACTGAAAGCCGGTGATGAAGTGGCGTTTATGGAAACCATCGACCACGGTCCCTTCCCGTTTGCCCAGTTGAAAAAATTCAACCTGCTGCCAAGCATGGCGTCGTTGCATACCGAACTGGAAAACACCCCGGCGACCAAAGGCCTGTTTGATATCACCAAGGGCAAGTCACTGTTCACCGCCGAATCCCGTATTTCCTACAGTGGTGATACCTCATCTGCCATTGACGTGATCCCGCTGGAATACCAGAAAGACAAGTCAGCGCTGAAGTTCAGCGGTGCGACCATCAATGCCGATGTGTCACGCGATATGAAAGCCATCACCCTGGACGCCAGCAGCGACAGCGCAGTGATCAGCGGCCCGAACCAGTTTGGTCAAACCGAGCAGGTTCAGTTGCTGGGCGCTACGCTGAAGAGCCAGACCCATGCCGGTCAGTTCGATCTCAGCCTGGGTAACCAGAATATGGAACTGAAGCAGGTCAAGGTTGCCGTTGACGGTAAAGAGACCCTGACGCTGGACGGCTTCAAGCTGGCGAGCCAATTCGGTGAGAAAGACGCTAACCTGAACGGCCAAATCGATTACACCATGGACGCGCTGAAGATCCAGAACAGCGACTTCGGTTCCGGCAAGCTGTCGCTGAAAATCGACAAACTGGACGCCAAATCGCTGAAAGAGTTTGCTGACCGTTATAACCAGCAGGCAATGCAGATGCTGCAACAGGCGCAAACTATGGATCCTGTGGCCTACCAGCAGCAAACCACCGACATCCTGCTGCAGAACCTGCCGCTGCTGTTGAAGGGTAACCCTAGCATCAGCGTTGCGCCGCTGAGCTGGAAAAACAGCAAAGGTGAAAGTACCTTTACCCTGAATCTGGACCTGACCGATCCTGCGCAGGCCGGTTCCCCAGCCGAATCACCGGATCAACTGATTGCCCGTTCAGTGAAAAAACTGGACGCCAACCTGAGCATTCCGGTGGCGATGGCAACTGAAACCACCTCGCAAACGGCATTACTGCAGGGTTACAGCGCGGAAGAAGCACAGAAACTGGCCCAGCAGCAGGTGCAGGGTCTGGCCGCCATGGGGCAGATGTTCAAACTGACCACCTTGAAGGACGGGGTGATCGGCAGCAGCTTCCATTACGCTGACAATCAGGTTGATCTGAACGGCAACAAGATGTCGCTGCAAGAGTTCATCGGTACCTTCGGCCTGCTGGGTGCACCAGCAGCAGAAGGCGCACCGGCACAGGACGCCGTTCCTGCACCGGTACCAGCCCAGTAATTCTCAGCATCTCAAGCTTTGGGGGCCCGCTTGCTCGGGCCCCTGTTTTATTCATGGTTCCCGTACACCGCATCGCGGATCTGCTGCGGATAAAGTCCGCTCATACCTTCAAATGCCGTATTGGTCAGCGCCACCACGCTTAATGCCGCCTGCGGATCGTAAAACCAACTGTGTCCATACACGCCGCCCCACTGCAGGGTGCCATTATGCTGTGGCGTCATCGCCAGTTGTGCATCCACCAGCACCGCGCCGCCAAAACCAAAGCCCCAGCCCGGCCCCTGGGTTTCAGCTTCAGCACCGACATGCGGCTGACGCATCAGCGCCACGCTGGCCGGTTGTAAAATCCCCTCTCCCCCCCCGCGCAAAGTCTCGACCAGACGCAGCACGTCATCAGCATCGCCGACCATGCTGGCTCCGCCAGAAGCATAAGCCAGCGGATCAAGCGCACGTGATGGCGACAATTCAATGTCAAAACCAAAACCTTCCGGCAGCGTCAGGTGCATGCCGTCGTGAATCGGCTCCGGCCGGGCGGCGCTGTCGTGATAAGCCGTCGCCAGGTTGTCGGCATCCGCGGTGTAAAACCCGGTATTACTCAGCCCCAAGGGTTGCGCGACCCAGCGTTCGAACAACAGTGGCAACGGCTCGCCAGCCGCCTGCTCCAATACCGCCCCCAACACATCAATCGCCAGCGAATAATTGAATTCGCTGCCGGGTACCACCAACAGATCAGCCTGAGCCAACAGTCGCAAATTTTGCTCCAGCGTCAGTGGCGACAACGTCATACCGTCTTGAATGCCCAACCGCTGATACGGCCCGTCCGCGGGTTGATTAAAACGATAATCCAGCCCGGCGGTGTGGCTGAGCAAATGACGGATTTTAATCTCTGGCTGGCGGCCATCGGCCAGCACAGGCGTGAACCAGGGCAGCCAACGGCTGACGGTATCATCCAGCCCCAGCTTTTGTTGTTCGACCATGCGCATCGCCGCCAACGTGATGTAGGGCTTGGACACCGAAGACAACCGGAACTGGGTTTCACGTCGCATCGGCCGCTGTTGTTCTCGGTCGGCGTAGCCGCTGGCTTCGGCGTAAATCACCTTACCCTGCCGCGCCACCAGCACCACGCTGCCGACGATGCGTTGTTCGGCAATCGCCTGTCGGCTGACCGTCTGTACTCTTTCTGCTAATGACTGATTCGGTGTCGACATGATTTGATGCTCTCTTAGGGGGTATAAAATCAGTCTAAAGCGATTATTATAAAATTAAATACCCGGTTACTTAACGAATCATTAAGCAGAGATTACTGATAGATGAGCTCACTATTGCAATTACTGCCGTTTTTCGAAGCCGTCGCCCGCCTGGGCAGCTTTACCCAGGCAGCTAATCAGTTGGGTGTTACCCCTCCGGCGGTGTCGCAAAACATTCAGGCATTGGAAACCCGGCTTGGGGTACGGCTGTTCAACCGTACCAGCCGGTCGGTGCGGCTAAGCGATGAGGGGCGTCTTTTTTACCAACGGGTGGCGCCCGCCATGGGACAGATCGAGGTGGCCGCAGACGATGTTCGCACCCTGCACGGTCGCCCTTCCGGCCTGCTGCGCATTACCCTGCCGCAGTTGGCCGCCTCGCTGCTGGTGATGCCCTATCTGGCGGAGTTTCAGGCGCTCTACCCCGAGGTGCAGCTTGAGCTGTTTACCGACGACCACTTTTCCGATCTGGTGTTGGACAGTTTCGATGCCGGTATTCGCATGCGAGCCATGCTACAGAAAGACATGATTGCGGTGCCGATCGACCACGACCAGCGGCGGGTGATTATCGCCACTCCCGGCTATTTGGCGCAGCACGGCACGCCACTGACGCCGCAGGCGCTGAGCGACCACAACTGCCTGCGTTACCGTTTCCCCGGCAGCGGCAAGTTTGAGCCCTGGTATTTCAGGCAGGATGGCGGGCAGCTCACGCTGGAGGTGAGCGGCAGCCTGATATTTAACGAAGACCGGCTGATTAAAGACGCCGCTTTGATGGGATTGGGCATGACCCAACGTTTTGCCAACACGGTGCAACCTGAGCTAAGCAGCGGGCAACTGGTCGAATTACTGGCGGAGTACAGCGGTGATTTCCCCGGTTTTTTCATCTACTTTCCGGCCAGTCGGCATATGCCGCTCAAACTGCGGGTATTCATTGATTTTATGCGGGAAAAACGGTCGCAACAGAACCGCACTCAGGACGCCAGTATGGCGCCCTGAGCTTCAGCGTTAAGGTTTATCCAACGCCTGCACGATCCGGTAACTGGCCGCGACCCGGTCGTCATTCGGGAACCATTTATTGGCCAGCATCACCACGGCAATTTTTTGCGACGGAATAAATACCGCGTAGGTGGAGAACCCGCCGGTTGAGCCGGTTTTATTGAACCAGGCGGCCGTCTGCTGCTGTAGCGGCGGCGTGATGGTGGTGGCCGGCGTGCCATTCATGATCATTCCGGCGTTGTTGCCTTCCGTCAGCTTGGCCAATGCCACCGGATAAGCATAGCTTTCCCACATCAGATCCTGAGTAAAGACCCCCGCCTGGAAATAACCGGTATGGGTCGCGGCCAGTGCCTTGCGCCACTTATCCCCCACCTTGGCCACCTGCATGTTGGCTTCCAGGTAACGGATCAGATCCTGGGCATTGGACTTAATACCGTAGGCTTCTGCGTCCAGCGGGCCCGGAGTCACTCGCACCGGCTGGTCTTGCTTGTTGTAACCCTGGGCGTAATTTTCCATCTGCCCGGCCGGAACATTCACGTAGCTGTGGTTCATGCCCAGCCCTGGCAGCAACTGTGTTTCCATCGCCTGAGCAAAGGGTTGGTTCAGGCTTTTGGCGGTGATCATCCCCAGCATGCCGACACCTAGGTTGGAGTAAACCCGGTAGCTGCCTACCGCATGCGTTGGCTGCCACTGCCGGTAATAGGCCATCAGTTGCGCGTCGTTGGTCACCTGGTCCGGAACAAACAACGGCAGACCAGAGGTATGCGTGGCCAGGTTCAGCAGGCTGACGTGGTCAAAGGCGCTGCCGCGCAGTTCCGGCAGGTAATGGCTGGCCGGCTCGGCGAACGACAATTTGCCCTCATTCTGTGCATACGCAGCCAATGTGGCAGTGAAGGTTTTGCTCAATGAACCAATTTCAAACAAGGTCTGGTTGGTGATCGGCTTGCCGGTCTGTTTGGACGCCACACCATAGTGATAAAACTGCTGCTTGCCGTCCACCGACACGGCGATGGCCATGCCCGGTACGCCATATTTCTGCATCAGGGGTTGAATAATGGCGTCGATGTCGGCCTTATCGGCGGCATGGCCAGCCGGCAGGATCATTGCGGCCAGCAACGCGGCCGCCAAGCGATTTATTTTGGTCATGTGAAAGCTCTTGGGTTGCAGGGTATCGGCCGATGGTAAAAGATTTTATTGCCATTCGACACGAAGATATCCTTGGGTAACGGTGTTATTCCTTTTCTGACTGCGTTAATTCCGCAACAGCTGGGCTAAATATCGGGGTTTCGCCTGAGGTTGACAAGCGATAAGAATTTCAGCCAGCATAAAGAAAAACTTATGGCTAACTCTATGCGCAACCGACTGCCGCTTAATGCCCTGCGGGCGTTTGAATCCTCCGCCCGTCACCTGAACTTTACCCGCGCCGGGCTGGAACTGAGCGTCACCCAGGCCGCCGTCAGCCAGCAGGTGCGTACACTCGAACAACAGTTGGGTATTCAGCTGTTCCGTCGCTTGCCGCGCGGGCTGGATCTGACCGAGGAAGGACAGGCGCTGCTGCCGATATTGACCGACGCTTTCGACCGCATTGAGTCGGTACTGCAACAGTTCGAAGGCGGGCATTTCCATGAGGTGTTGACGGTGGCGGTGGTCGGCACCTTTGCCGTCGGCTGGCTGATGCCCCGGCTGGCGGCGTTCAGAGAGTCACATCCGTTTATCGATCTGCGGGTGTTAACCAATAATAACCTGGTTAACCTGTCGGCCGACGGAATGGACTTCGCTATCCGCTTCGGTGAAGGCCGATGGCCCGCGACCCACAACCTCAAACTGTTTGACGCCCCGCTGACGGTGCTGTGCCCACCGCAAGTGGCAGAGCAACTTCACACGCCACAGGATCTGCAACACCAACTGCTGATGCGCAGCTACCGCAAGGACGAGTGGGAACGCTGGTTTGCCGCAGCGCAGGTGACGCCGTGGCGGATTAACGGCCCAGTGTTCGACTCTTCCCGGCTGATGGTAGAAGGGGCAATCCACAGCGGTGGTGTGGCGCTGGCTCCGGCACGCATGTTTGCCCGCGAGCTGCGGGTAGGCCTGTTACAGCGCCCCTTCAGCGCAGAAGCCGACCTTGGCGGCTACTGGCTGACTCACCTGAAATCACGCGATATGACGCCGGCGATGAAAGTGTTTGTTAGCTGGATCCAGCAACAGGTCGAGGATGAACAACAATGAGATTGAGATCAGGCCGAGCCACGCTTGATCAATACCGGCGGCAGAATCACGTTTTGCGGCGGTAACTCGGCGTCGGCGATCCGCTGTAGCAAGCGTGAGGCGGCACTGCGCCCCACTTCTCGTGCCGAGCTGGAAACCAGCGTCAGCGGCGGTTCGGTCAGTTCGGCCTCAGGCACATCGCCAAAACCAATCAGCGCCACCTGCTGACCGTAGTAAGTGTCGACGCCTTCCGAACCGATACTGCGCCCGCTGCGCACGATGCCAAAGTAGGCACCCAACGCCACCGACGCCTTATGGCAGACCAGTGCGCTGATGTTCGGGTGCTGCCGCAGCAGGTTTTCCGCTGCTTCTGCCGCCGCCCGCTGATGACAGTCACACTCGACAATCCAGTCGGAGCGGAAAGGCAGGCCATACTGCACCAGCGTGGCACAAAAGCCTCCCAGCCGTTCGGCTCGGGTTAAAGAACTGCTTTGCCCGCCCAGATAGGCGATTTGGCTGTGGCCGCGCTTGATCAGGAATTCGGTGGCCATCTTGGCGGCCTGCATATTGTCCGGCCGCACCACATCGACCCCTTCCAGGCCATTCGAGCGTGCAGCGCACACCAGTGGCACACCCTGCTCTGCGGCCTTCTCCTTCAGGCCCTCGGCCGAGCGTATGCCACCCGCCAGCACCATGCCGTCAACCCCATGCTCCAGCAGCGTATCAAAACAGCGCATCAGCCCCTTGCCGTCGCGACCGCTTTGGGTCAGGAACAACACTTTGCCGTGCGCCTCCAATACCTCGCTCAGCCCGGCGGTCATTTCCGCATAAAACGGCTCGCAAATATCACGCAGGATCAGGCCAATCACGCCCGACGCCCCACCGCGCAGCGTCGCCGCCTGACGGTTGCGTACGTAGCCCAGGCGTTCAATGGCGTGGTTCACCCGCGCCACGGTAGTGGGTGAAATACGCCCTTTGCCGCTCAGCACCAGCGAAACGGTGGTGACCGAGACACCGGCCTGCTGCGCGACATCGGTAATGGTGATCTTTTTGATGGTCATGACCTCTGCGAGCCCGATCCTGGGCATTCTGCATCTTGCAGCAAATGGTATACCGAATCTGTTTGGTCAGTAAAACGTTTTACTGGTCTCGTCATTGTCACCGCAAAGTGCGCGTCGGAATTGTGATTAGTGGCGCATTTTTAGTAGGTAAAACGTTTTATCTTATTTTTACCTAACAGGGGTACACACCACTTTCGCACGTTTTTCCGCCAGGAGCCGCCGGTTATGCCAGCACCTAAAAAACAAAAAATCACGCTCTGGGAGTTTTTCCAGAGCCTGGGCAAAACATTTATGCTGCCCGTCGCCTTGCTGTCGTTCTGCGGCATCATGCTGGGTATCGGCAGTTCACTGAGCAGCCGGGATGTCATCACCCTGCTGCCGTTTATCGGCCACCCTGCCTTCCAGTTGCTGTTCACCTGGATGAGCAAGATCGGCTCCTTTGCCTTTAGCTTCCTGCCGGTGATGTTCGCCATTGCCATTCCGCTGGGCATGGCGCGTGAAAACAAGGGCGTCGCCGCGTTCTCCGGCTTTGTCGGCTTTGCGGTACTGAACCTGGCCACCAACTTCTACCTGACCACCACCGGCATTTTACCTACCACCGATCCGCTGGTGCTGAAAGCCAACAACATCCAAAATATCCTCGGTATTCAATCGATTGATACCGGTATTCTGGGTGCGGTGATCGTCGGTATCATCGTTTATAAATTGCACGAGCGTTTCCACACCATCCGTCTGCCGGATGCACTGGCGTTCTTCGGCGGCACCCGCTTTGTGCCGATCGTCACCACCGTGATACTGGGTTTGTGTGGCCTGGTGATCCCATTGATTTGGCCCTGGTTTGCCGCCGGTATTACCGGGCTGGGCTGGGTGATCAACAGCGCCGGTGCCTTTGGGCCGATGCTGTTCGGTACTGGCGAACGCCTGCTGTTACCCTTCGGCTTACAGCATATTCTGGTGGCGCTGATCCGCTTTACCGAGGCGGGCGGCACGCTGGACGTCTGCGGCCATACCGTGAGCGGTGCGTTGACCATCTTCCAGGCGCAGCTTTCCTGCCCAACCACCACCGGCTTTGCCGAAAGCGCCACCCGCTTCCTGTCACAGGGCAAGATGCCGGCCTTCCTGGGTGGTCTGCCGGGCGCGGCGTTAGCCATGTATCACTGTGCCAAGCCGGAAAATCGCCACAAGATTAAAGGCCTGCTGATCTCCGGCGTAGTGGCCTGCGTGGTCGGCGGTACCACCGAACCGATCGAGTTCCTGTTCCTGTTTGTCGCACCGTTCCTGTATCTCATTCACGCGGTCCTCACCGGGTTGGGCTTCACCGTGATGGCCCTGCTGGGCGTGACCATCGGCAACACCGACGGCAATATCATCGACTTCGTGGTATTCGGTATTCTGCACGGTACCGCCACCAAGTGGTATCTGGTGCCGATCGTCGCCGGCATCTGGTTCGCCGCCTACTACGCCATTTTCCGCTTCTCCATTCAGCGCTTTAATATCAAAACGCCGGGCCGCGAAAGCGAAACCACCGCCAGCCAGAGTGCACCCGTTGGCCCGGTCGGCAAATCCGGCTATAACGTTCCGGCCATTCTGGCGGCGCTGGGCGGCAGTGAGAATATTGTTTCGTTGGATAACTGCATCACCCGCCTGCGCCTGTCGGTCGACGACATGAGCAAGGTGGATGACGCAGCGCTGAAGGCCAATCGCGCCATTGGCGTGGTACACCTCAATGAGCACAATCTGCAGGTGGTGATCGGCCCGCAGGTGCAATCGGTGAAAGATGAATTAGACTCACTGATAGCGGCAGCGCTTCCTGCTGCGGCCCTGCAGGGAGCGTCAAATGTTTGATTTTTCCACCCCGGTCGATCGGCACGGTACCTGGTGCACGCAATGGGATTACATCGCTGACCGTTTTGGTCACGATGACCTGCTGCCGTTCACCATTTCCGATATGGATTTCGCCACCGCACCCTGCATTCTCGAGGCGCTGCAACAGCGCCTGCAGCATGGTGTGCTGGGTTACAGCCGCTGGCAGCACGAGGACTTTCTCGGCGCGGTGCGCCACTGGTATCAGCAGCGTTTCAATACCCCCATAGACACCCATATGGCGGTCTATGGCCCGTCGGTGATTTACATAGTGGCGCAATTGATTCGCCTGTGGTCGGCACCAGGTGAATACGTCGTCACCCACACCCCGGCCTATGACGCTTTTTATAAGGTGATCCTCGGTAATCAACGCCAACTGCTGGCCTGCCCACTGCACAAGGACGGCAACGACTGGCAGTGCGATATGGCCCACCTGGAGGCGTTACTGGCGCGGCCGCAAACCAAAATTCTGCTGCTGTGCAGCCCGCACAACCCGACCGGCAAGGTATGGCGTGCGGAAGAATTGCAGCAAATGGCCGAGCTGTGCGAACGCCACGACGTGCGGGTGATCAGCGATGAGATCCATATGGATATGGTCTGGGGTGAGCAACGTCATACGCCCTGGAGCCAAGTTGCCACCACGCCCTGGGCACTGCTGACCTCAGGTTCCAAAACCTTCAATATCCCGGCGTTGACCGGGGCCTACGGGTTTATCAGCGATGATGCCGCGCGTGAGGCCTACACTCAGCAACTTAAGGCCCGCGACGGGTTGTCTTCTCCGGCAGTACTGGCGGTTGTCGCGCATATTGCCGCTTATCGCCACGGCGAGCCCTGGCTGGACGCACTGCGCGACTACCTGCAGGACAACCTGACCTACGTTGCCGAGCGGTTGAATCAGGCGTTCCCGATACTGAATTGGCAACCGCCACAGGCCACTTACCTGGCCTGGATCGATCTGCGCCCGCTGGGCATTGACGACCGTCAGTTACAACAGGTGCTGATCGAGCGGGAGAAGGTTGCCATCATGCCGGGCTTCACCTACGGCGAAGAAGGCCGTGGCTTCCTGCGGCTGAACGTCGGCTGCCCGCGCAGCAAGGTTGAGGCCGGTATGGACAAGTTGATTAACGGACTGAAAGCCGTCTCAGAGGAAAGATAAGATCGTGGCTCCTCGCTGACAGGTGGAGGAGCCGGTATTATTAAGGGATTGTCGGTTGTGAAGCGGACAGCGTCGAATACAGGAAGGTCAGGTGTTCACAGGCCAGCGCCTGAGCCCGTTCCGCATCACCGTCGATGATCGCCTGCAGAAGCTGTTGGTGATGTCGATCGGTCTCATCCCAGTTCTGCTTATCGCGGCGGATCGTATCGGCCGCATCCAGCACCGAATCCTGCAACACCGAGTAAAAACCACTCATCACGCTCAACATCGCCTGGTTATGGGCTGCCTCAATAATGCCCAGATGGAATTTTGCATCCGCCCTCGCGGCCTCCTGCAGCGTTCCTTGCGTATAAGCCCAGGCCAGTTCCTGATAAAGCTGGCGCAAATGTTGATGCTCCTGTGGCGTACTGCGCTTGGCGGCATAGAACGCGGCGGCCCCCTCCAGCAAACGACGAAACTCCAGGATATCCAGCCGTACCTGAGGATTGGAAATCAGCAGGTTGCTCAGGGGGGAAGCGAAGGCATCTTCAAACATGTCGGCCACCTGCAGACCATTGCCCTGCCCGCCGGTCAACAACCCTTCGGCCTGCAGCTTGGTCAGCGCTTCACGGATAGGTGGACGGGAAACCCCCAGTTGATCTTCCAGCTCGCGCTGAACCGGCAGCCATTCACCCGGCTTGATCCGGCCGCTGACGATAGCCTCCTTGAGCGCTTCATAAACCAGCATGGCTAACGTGGCGCCTCGTTGCCGGTCGCTACGTTGGATCGGGGTAAATAACTGTGCTGACATCATGTCGCTCCTGTTTTATCTATTTAATTATCATACATCACGGCAGGAGCCACAAGCACGGGGCCATTAAGCGGAAGGTGGGGTTAACGACTGGCAACCAGAATAAAATAATAATTGATTAACAGTAATGTAAAAATTGGCGTCATATACAAATGTAATTTTAACATGAGCCATCCAGCGTCAAAGTTTGGGCCTGATGATTAAAAAACCCCCACGCCGAACGGATATAGCGTGGGGAGAACCTGAATGGCAGGCAGGGATTAAATTTTAGGCCCGTAAGTATGTATATCCATGGTGCGGTTGTAGTTGATGGCTTCCGATTTGGTTAGCTCACCAGACAATACCCGCATGAATGCCGTCAGGGTTTCTTCTGTCACCTGCTCAATCGACTTGTTGCCCAGAATGATCTGCCCGGCGTCAATATCCATATCGTGAGAAAGCTGCTGATAAGTGCGCGGGTTGCCGCAAATTTTCAGCACCGGGACAATTGGGAAGCCCTGTGGCGCACCGCGGCCAGTAGAAAACACGATGCCCTGCGCACCGCCGGCAGCAATACCGGTCAGGATTTCCGGCTCAAACCCCGGCGAGTCTTTAATCCACAGCCCCTTGCCCGGGACCACATCGGCGTAATCCAACACCCCTTCAATAGTGCGCGAGCCCGACTTATTGATCGCACCCAAGGATTTTTCCTCAATGGTGGATAACCCCCCGGCAATGTTGCCCGGCGTTGGCTGACCGTTACGCATGTCTACCCCAACCGCCATCGCCCTTTTCTCCATGGCATCAACGATTTTATAGATACGTTGCCCCACTTCTGGCGTACGGCCACGGCGGGCAAGAATATGCTCGGCTCCCATAAATTCGGTCGTTTCACCAAACAACACCGTGCCGCAGGCATCCACGATGCTGTCTGACATCTGGCCGATGACCATGTTGGACGACAGTCCGGAGGTGGTGTCTGAGGAACCGCATTTGATGCCCATCACCAAATCTTCCAGGCCAGCCTCACTACGCTGCTGGGCCGAAATGGCAATCGCCATCTTCTGCACCAGATCAATACCCTGCTGGATGGCGCGACTGGTGCCCCCCAATTCCTGCATCACGATTTTTTCTACCGGGCGACCGGTAGAGGCTATCTGCGCCACGATCTCATCGGCGTTAGAGCCTTCACAACCGAGGCTGATCACCAGTGCTGCACCGACGTTGGGATGGGAGCCCAGACGGCCCAGAGTTTCGGTCACCAGGCTCAGATCGGGCATCAATTGACAGCAGCCGCAGTGGTGCAACAAGGCTTTCGACATCTGGGTGTTATACACAATGGCTTGAGCAATTTCGGTGACGCAGACGGTCGCAGGAATAATTGCTACGATATTACGTGAACCTACCTGGCCATTTTCCCGGCGATAACCAAACCATTTAAATGAATTATTCATTATAATATCTCCTAATAACGGGAAGCGCGGGTGTGAATAACCTGACCGCCATGATTAATATCACCACGACCGTACTGGCTTTCCAGATTATGGGTGTGCACATAGTCACCGATAACTATGCCTTTAGTGGCTATCCCCAGGCTTTCCCCGTATTTCAGCACTTCATCACCCACACTTAATTTCGCAACGGCGATCTTGTGACCGAAAGGAATGTCCGCACCCGCGGTGATCTGCTGAGTATTCCCTGATTTGTCTTTTACTGTAATAACATCGCCGTTATGTACATCTTCCAATACGGTGGCAACGCTATCGCAAGGCATAATTTTTAATGCCAAAACCTTTGACTGTGACATTTTCAACCTCGTTTGAAGTAATTACTGATATTGTTTGGCCGTCTGGCGAGCAGAGCGTTTAGCCAGCAGCGAGACCACCAAAGGACATAAAATGGCGGTCACTATCACCGCAGATGAAATTTGGGCCGCCGCTACCGCCGCCAGATGCGTAAAACCGGGGGCCACCTGAGCTACTACGGCGGGAAAGGCGACCGACAACCCCGCAGTAGTCCCAATGGCAGCGCCAATGGCCGGCTTGGTGTCGCGAAAGAACAAGCGATAGCCGAGGAACCCCAACCCGCCGGTGACTACCAGCGTAATCAACCCCAAAACGATGCCTTGCACGCCCGCCGCCACCAACTGGTGAAAGTTAAGATTCATCCCCAGCGACCAGGCGAAGAACGGCACCAGGAAGTTCTGCCCTTTGGTCAGCATCTCCTTCCAGTCGTCATCCAGGTTGCCGAGAACGAAACCGACAATCATCGGGAAGATCACGGCAAACAATGCGCTATAGGGCACGCTGATCAAGCCGGAAGCCCCCAGCGCAATCAGCGTAAAGAATGGGCTGCAGCCGAGCAGCACCGGCGCCAATGCGCCCACATCAGTGTTATCGCCGAATTCGCCGGCCAGGCCCCCGAACAGCCCACCGTTGATCGCCGTCATGGCAGGAATTAACGCCAACGGTGAAATACCCAGCAGGCCTTTAACGCCGTAGAAGTGCGCCACAATTAGCCCAATAACGATACCGGACACCACTTTAGCCACAAAGAGTACCGCCCCTTTCTCCAGTGGACGCCCGACTTTGCGTACGTTGATGCCGGCGGCGGCACACAGCAAATACAGGGCAATCAGCGGTGAGGAGCCAAACACGAACAGTTGCTCGGTAAAGCCGCCAATGCGCAATGCATGGGGGTAAAAGGTGTTCAGCAGCGCCGCCAGCAATAATGGGATCACCATCATGCCACCGGGGAAACGCTGCATGGTTTTCATAATCTTCATTGGAACCTCATAGTGTCAGCCTGCTTATTCAGGAGTAATAGAGGCTGGCGATGCGGCGTGGTGCGTTGTGCTTGCCTCATGGAATTCCATGGTATACCAAGTTATACCAACAACTTTGATCTGCATCATGGTTGCAGTGCGAAAGAGGTAAACAGGATGGCTTCAAGTGGGTGGAGATGAGAGCGGAACGCAGAAAATTAAGTCAAAAAAAGCCGCCAACCACCGCGACAATGAGAAAGGTACCGATGGTTAAAAAATCTTCCGGCGATGGCATCATTTTGGTGATACACCTTGAACGAACCCCACCTCGCTGAACTGAGCACATTGATCAATTAATTCCGCTGCGGTTTTCCCGGTCTAAAACGCACTGCGTGAACACAAGTCAACTTTCAGGGACTTCAGTTGCACGGCTTCACGCAGTGCTCCCGTTAACGAGCGGTTAGCGTGACCTGCGGGATCTCCTCCAGGTGGTGATACACCTGCAGCCCCCACTCCCTTGCCAGCAACAGATCCTTATCCGCACCGGCGGAAGCCCCCTCAATGCGATACACCGCCTGACACTGGGCAATCAGCCGATGGGCCACCGGATAGAGGTATTCCTCGCTAATGGCATCGCCATGGCGGGTTGAGCCTGCCGCTGCCGCCAGCGGTAACGCCAGCCATTCGCCAATCACCGGTACATGCCCGCGTTGGTATACCTCAAGCGCCGCCTGCTCCAGACGTTGCAGGTTATCGGCAATGCGCTGTGCATCGCCATCGGTACCGCTGCGGTAAGGGCCGGCAATTAATATCAGTTGAGCTTTCATAGCGCATTCTCCAGGGTGTGATTCAGGGCGACAAACTGCAACAGCATGATGGTTTTGGCATCGACAATACTCCCCTGAGCAATGGCGCTCAGCGCCTCCGCCAGCGGCAGTTCAATCACCTCGAGATCTTCGCCCTCCGCTTCCACCCCACCGCCGTCGCTGACCCGCCCGGCGGCATGATACTCGCCGACAAAGAAGTGCAGCTTCTCGGTAACGGAACCGGGGCTCATATAAGCTTCAAATACCTTTTGCACGTTTTGCACCCTATAGCCGGTTTCTTCCTCCGCTTCCACACGGATACGCTCTTCCGGCGAAGCGTTGTCCAACAGACCGGCGGCGGCCTCGAGCAGCATGCCGTCGTGACCGTTGACGAACACCGGGAAGCGAAACTGGCGCGTCAGCACCACCGTTTGCGCCTGGCGGTTAAACAGCAAAATGGTAGCACCGTCGCCGCGATCGTAGGTTTCACGGCTTTGCCGCTGCCAGACGCCATCGCGACGTAAAAAATCAAAGGTGGTTTTTTTCAGCAGATACCAGTCATCGGACAGCACCCAGGTTTCGATAATACGAACCCGATCTTTAGTGGCGATCATGTTGGTCAACTCCACAACCAGGAAAGGAAAGCGATACTATCGTGCAATTTCGTGTATGATCAAGATATTTCGTGCAGAGTAAATTTAACGGGAGAACGTCATGCTCACCAGCCAACGTAAAAAAATCATTCTGGAAAAACTGGCCCAGGACGGACAGGTGCTGGCCAAACAGCTCAGCGAGATGTTCGGGTTGTCCGAGGATACCCTGCGGCGTGACTTGCGTGAGCTGGACAGTGAAGGCCTATTGCAACGGGTGCACGGTGGCGCGTTGCCGGTCTCTCCGGCGATTGCCACCTTCGCCGAAAGAAACGGGCAGGAATCTGCCGCCAAGCGCGCCATTGCCAAAGCCGCAGCGGCAATGATCGCACCCGGTCAGGTGGTGATCATCGACGGCGGTACCACCTCCGCCGAATTGGTGAAACAGCTTCCCGCCACGCTGGAAGCCACTATCGTCACCCACAGCCCCAGCGTGGCGGTTGGCCTGGTGGAGCACCCAAAAGTGGAAGTCATTCTGATCGGTGGGCGGCTGTACAAACACTCGATCGTCAGCGTGGGCGCGGCAGCGGTGGAAGCCATGTCGCACATCCGCGCCGACCTCTACTTTATGGGCGTGACCGGCGTGCACCCGACCGCCGGCCTGAGCACCGGCGATCTGGAAGAGGCCTACATCAAGCGCGCTCTGGCGGCGCGGGCAGCCGAAACCGTGGTGTTGGCCTCTGCCGCCAAGTTGAATGCCGCCTCGCAGTATGCGATTGGCGATATCACGCTGGCGCAGAGTATTATTGTCGAACGTTCGACCGACGCCGCGCTAACGGCCCCACTGGAACAGGCCGGGTTGACCGTTATCAAAGCCTGAGTGGTATCCTGAATTAAATAACGTAATAAATACGCGGTTATTAATCTTCTCCGCGTATTTATTACGATTAATCTCCGCGAATCGGATAAAAATGCGAGAGAAATCACACTTCGTTAAACTTATTTCCTCCCAGCCAATCATTTTTCCCCTTACTAATAATCCCACGGCAATATAGATGTAACATGATGATTATTAATAAATAGTCGTTTTAACGCTGCTGAGGTACTTAAATTAAAATGAGATCTACTTCTCAAAAACATTACCTACCACCAGTCTGTCAAGGTCAATCACGGAAATATTTGTGAGTGTTTTGTGATGTCGCCTGCAAATTTTAGCGATGCCAAAAATGACAATGAGCTCCACGGAACAGATTGGAGGCCAGTATATGAAAATCGGTGTGGTAATAAGCGGCGGCGACGTCACCGGCATCAATAACTTTATTTTCCAGGTCGCCAGACTGGCGCAGGCCGATATCGTTCTGTTTAACGGCGGAATACCCGGATTATTGGCTAATCAACATCAATCTGTCAGTCAGCGCGACCTGGTTGATTACTCTATTTCATCGATGCCGATAATGTCTTCCGGCCGCACGGCCAAGAAATTGGTGTCCGGTGAATATGAAACCATCAGCAAGCAGCTTAAAACCTTACACATTGAAGTGCTTATTATGGCCGGTGGCGACGGTTCGCTGCAGTTTTTAAATACCCTCAGCGAATTTGGCGTTAACTGTTTTGGCGTGGGCATGACCATCGACAATGATGTGTTTGGCAGCCATTACAGCATTGGCTTTTCCACCGCCTGCGAGCAGGTGATCAAAGAGGTCTCCAAGCTGCGCAACACCGGGCGCGCCCTGCCCGGACGCGTGTTTATGATTGAACTGTTGGGCGGCTACTGCGGGGAGCTGACGCTGCAGGCGGCGATCAAATCCAATGCCGACTTTGCCCTGATCCCGGAATGCCAACATGCCTTAAGCCAGTTGGCAGAGAAAATATCCCAGCGGCTGGAACAACAAAATAGCGTCATTATTTTATGTTCCGAGGGATATACAAAAGAATATTCGCCCGGCTTTCAGGGTGCCATTGACACCATGATTAAACAGCTTGAACCAAAAATTGGTGTACGCATCCGCAAAACCATTATGGGTTATGGTTTGCGCAATGGCGATCCTACCTGTGAAGAGATTTATCAGGGAACCATTATGGCCAGCGAAGTGGTTCGTTGTATTCATTCCGGCATGAAAAACAAAGCCATTATTATTAATGCCAGCAACCAACCCATTCCGATTGATTTAATCAGCATGCAAAAACGATTGATTGATACCGAAGGACACCATTACAAACTCGCCAGGCAATTAAATATAATCTGAGGAGATACCCATGCTTAAAATACTGTGCGTATGTGGCTGTGGCCTCGGCTCCAGCTTTGCCATCGAAATGAGCGCAAGAGCGGTGCTGAAAAAATTAGAGATTGAGGCAGACATTGATCACACCACTATCTCTGAGGCCAGCGCCTTTAAATCAGATATTATTCTCACCCAAAAAACCTTCGCCGATATTTTAAATGCCGATGCCAGCGAAGAGGAAAAGAAACGGGTAATTATTCTCCACCGGCTCACCGATAAAGTGGAAATTGAGCAAAAGATCGTGGCCTTTTTAAAAGAGCGCGACATGAAGGAAAACCACCATGAATAGCCTGATTGACTTTATTGTCAAAGACCTGCTCGGTCAGGCTTCGATCCTGATCGCCTTTATCGCCATGCTGGGGCTAATACTGCAGAAAAAATCCACCGGGAAAGTGGCCGAGGGCACCTTTAAAACCCTGTTGGGCTTTCTGATCATGATGGCAGGCATCAACATTATTGTCGGTGCCCTGACCTACCTGAACAGCATTTTCACTCACGGCTTCGGCATGACCGGCTACATCACCGACGTCGCCGCCATTGCCGGCCTGGCCAACCGTGAGCTGGGCTCGGAAGTGGCGATGACCCTGATGGTGATTTTCGCGGTGAATATCATCATTGCCCGTATCACCCCGTTCAAGTACATCTTCCTGACCGGCCAGGCGTTGCTGTGGATGGCCACCATCGGGGCGGTGATCGGCTACAAGGCTGGCCTAACCGGCCTGCCGCTGATCCTGACCGGCGGCATCTTTGGCGGCGTAATGGCGGTGTTAATGCCGGCATTGGCCCAACCGGTGGTGCGCAAAATCACCGGGTCGGATGAGGTGGCGCTGGGGCACTTTTGCACCATTGGCTATCTGGTTCAGGCGGCAGTCGCCAAGGTGGTTGGTAAAGGTTCCCGCTCAACCGAAGATCTGGAGCTGCCCGACAACTTCAAGTTCCTGCAGGATACCTACCTGTCGATGGCGGTGGTGATGATCCCGATGTATCTGATCCCCGCGCTGGCGGCCGGTCCGCAATATATTGCCCAATATGCCGGCGGTATGAACTACCTGATGTACTCCTTTATGCAGGCCATTCAGTTTGTCGCCGGGGTCTTTATTCTCTACAGCGGCGTGCGCCTGCTGCTTAATGAACTGGTCCCCGCCTTTCGCGGTATCGCCATGCGCATCGTGCCGGACGCCAAACCGGCGCTGGACTGCCCGGTGCTGTTCCCGTACGCCCCTAACGCAGTGATCGTCGGTTTCCTGGCCACCACCCTCGGCTCCATCATCGGCATGATCGTTTTCCCTATGTTCGGTCTGGCGATGATCCTGCCCGGTCTGTTGACCAACTTCTTCGCCGGCGGTACCGCAGGCATCTTCGGCAATGCGCTTGGTGGCCGACGCGGCGCCATGATCGGCGGCGTAGTCCACGGCCTGTTTATCACCTTCCTGCCGGCCATTCTGGTGCCGATGCTGGAGAGCTACGGCTTTGTCGGCGTGACCTTCAGCGACTCCGACGTCATCAGTAGCGGTCTGGTGATGGGCCATGCCTTCCAGGGCAACTGGCTGTTCATCGCCCTGTTCATCGTCTTCGTCACGCTGATTGCGTGGTTTGTTAACGGTAAATCAACCAAACACCATGAGGAAAAAGTCCATGAAACTCTATAATTTCAACGAGCTGTTGTCCGTGGCCAAAGCGCGTGACTTCAAGGCAATAGGATCATTCAATCTCCACTGCCTGGAAATGCTGCCGGCCTTCTTCAAAGCGGCCAAGGACACCCACAGCCCGCTGATGATCCAGATTTCGACCGGCACCGCCGAGTATCTGGGCTACAAGCTGCTGGTTGATTCGGTGCGCTCACTGGCAGAAAGCGAACAGGTGCCAACCTGCCTGCACCTGGATCACTGTGCAGACATCGCCTCTATCGTTACCGCGATCGACGCCGGTTTCAGTTCGGTGATGTATGACGGTTCACACCTGGAAATGGACGAGAACATCGCCAATACCCGCAAGGTGATCGACATTGCACGCCAGCGCAATGTGTCGGTTGAGGCCGAATTGGGCGCCATCGGTGGCTCGGAGGACGGCAAGGCCGTGACGGAAGAAGACATCACCTTTACCACGGTGGAAGACGCCAAACGCTTTGTCGATGAAACCGGAGTCGACATGCTGGCCGTTTCGGTCGGTACCGTTCATGGCATGTACACCGGCAAGGCACATATTCAGCACCAGCGCCTGGCGGAAATCACCGAAGCCACCCAAACCCCGCTAGTGCTGCACGGCGGTACCGGGGTCAGCGATGAGGATATGCGACGCGCGGTGGCCGGCGGCATTGAGAAGGTCAACGTCGGTACCGAGATGAACGTGCAATGGGTCGGTCGTTGCATGCAGACATTTGAAAAGGGCAAGGTGAATGACAGCGTGCGCAAATTCCTGATCCCCGCCAATAATGCCGTCACCCAGGTATTAACGGAAAAGATCGGCCTGTTTAAATAATTACTGCCCCGTTTTCTTTTTAATATAACCCTACAACCCTGGTGCCCCGGCGCCCGTCGGGGCTGGAGAATACTATGCTTGATTTTATGAAATTGAAGCGAAATAAAAAGGCCGCGCCCGATGTGCAAAATGATGATGAAGCCAATGATATATCAGCCGAAATAAGCTTATTGGAGCAGCAGTTGGCGGCCACACCGACCAATAGTGAAATACATAAAATCTTAATGTTGACCTATAATCGGGCATTAAAGATTTATGCCAAAAATAAAAACCATCGCCAACATATCGATACGGTTTTTATCAAGATTGACGAGCTGCGCAATATTATCAGGAAGTCTCTTTGAGGGAACATGATGACCATTAAACAACTGTTGATCGAGGCCGGCGCAATACAGGTCGGCGTGCAGGAAACGGACTGGAAAAAAGTGATTGAGCTGGCGGCGCAGCCTTTGGTCGAGAACGGTTATATTCACCCCTCCTATTATCAGGCGGTGATCAGCAATACGCTGGCCCATGGTGCTTATTATGTGTTTGACGAGGGTATTGCCATCCCCCATGCGCGGCCGGAGTGTGGTGTGATCAAAAATTGCTTCAGTATGGTATTGCTGGAGCAGCCGATTACCTTTCAGGACAGTGAAAAGGCTGACATCGTCATCCTGTTCGGCGCGACGGACAGCAACCGACATATTGAAGAAGGTATCCGGGCGATTGTCGAGTTGCTCGATAATAAACAACGGCTCGATAAGCTGCGCGCCGCCAAACTGTGGCAAGAGGTGGTAGAAATCCTATGACTGTGCTCACTGACAGCGGTGGTAAAACCGTTATTTTGGTTAATGGCATTCCGGCTTCTGGCAAGAGCACCCTCGCCCGTGCGCTGGCGCAGCACTTTGGTTTGCCTTATCTGAGCCTCGACGGCATCAAAGAGCCTTTTATGGCCCGATTGGACAACGTGGATCGTGAGCTTAACCGTCGGCTTGGCTACGCCGCCTATCAGGCGCTCTGGTCGACGGTGGCACAGGCTCCGTCGCGCTGTATCTACGTTATCGATGCCTGGTTCGGCTTTCAGCCCAGAGAACTGTTGCGTCAATATCTGCGCGAAGCGGGCGTGGTCCAGGTTTTGGAGGTGTGGAACCAGATCTCCGCTGAACTGGCGACCGATCGCTATGCTGCCCGTATTGGCCAGCGCTCTGCTGGCCATCCCGGCGCAGAATACTTGCCTGAGCTGCGGGTGCTGGCCGAACGCGCTATGCCGATGGCCATTGGTCCGGTGATCCGCGTTGATCAAGCACTGCCGCTGGAGATCGGCAAGATTGCAGATTGGCTGGCACTGCACGGCGTAGCCGATAACGGCGATGAAAATATCACTAAACTGAGGGTGGGTTGATGAGGTTTGGCCGCCGTTTGCCTGCCAGGTCGCGGGGGTATTTCTCTCCCGCACTCGCCTGAAAATGCGGCACCACCCGCAATTAATGTGATTTTCATCACTTTTTTATGCAACGAAATGGCAATTTTCATCATTTTGTTTTTATACTGATCTGCACTTTACCTACAACAAACTAACGAGTGCACATCATGATTGACTCCCGCCTACCGCTGACCGACATCCACCGTCACCTCGACGGCAACATCCGTGCGCAAACCATTCTCGATCTGGGCCGTCAGTTTAACCTTTCCCTGCCTGCCGACGAACTGGAAGCGCTGCGTCCACACGTGCAAATTACCCATGCCGAACCGGATCTGGTCAGCTTTTTACAAAAGCTGGACTGGGGCGTCGCCGTGCTGGGCGACCTGGAAGCCTGCCGCCGCGTAGCTTACGAAAACGTCGAGGATGCGGCCAACGCCGGTCTGCACTATGCCGAACTGCGTTTCTCGCCGTATTACATGGCGATGAAGCACCAGTTGCCGGTGGCTGGGGTGGTAGAAGCGGTGATTGATGGCATTCGTTCCGGCTCCCGTGATTTTGGCATTGATGTGCGCCTGATCGGCATCATGAGCCGCACCTTCGGCGAAGCGGCCTGTTTGCAAGAGCTGGAAGGCCTGCTGGCGCACCGCGATGGCATCACCGCGCTGGATCTGGCCGGTGACGAACTGGGCTTCCCAGGTGGCCTGTTCCTCAACCACTTCAACCGCGCCCGTGACGCCGGATTACGCATCACCGTACACGCAGGCGAAGCGGCCGGTCCGGAAAGCATCTGGCAGGCGATCCGCGAGCTGGGCGCCGAGCGTATCGGCCACGGGGTGAAAGCGATTGAAGATCCGGCGTTGATGGACTTCCTGGCGGAGCACGGCATTGGCATCGAGTCCTGCCTGACGTCCAACATTCAGACCAGCACCGTACCTTCACTGGCACAGCATCCGCTGGCGAAGTTCCTGCGCCACGGCGTCATGGCGTCGATCAACACCGACGATCCGGCGGTTCAGGGTATCGAAATTGAACACGAATACCGGGTGGCAGCACCACAGGCCGGGCTGACACCGGCGGAGATCCGCACCGCTCAGGAAAACGGCCTGAAAATGGCTTTCCTCAGCGAGCAGGAAAAACAGGCTTTGCGCGATAAAGTTCGCGGCTGATTGCATTGAAAATGGGCGCGATTTAGCGCCCATTAACGTTGTCTTGAAGGCCGAGATACCCGGGCCTAGCGCACCGAGGGGCTATTATGGGACACATCCGTGTGTCCCACCCTCCGGGCCGACTGAAAGTCGTTCCAATTTGCTCCCGGCAAATTGGTCGGCAGCTAAAGCTGCTACGACCCCTTCGGCACGCTCTCCCTAATAACGAGTTACTCAGTTCACTGGAAACAATAATACCGCGCCCATTTTTTACTTTGCCGTCAGCACTTCTGCGCGCTGTTTGGCGGTTTTGCGCGCATAGCGCTGTGCCAGCACGGCGCACACCATCAACTGTACCTGATGGAATATCATCAACGGCAGCACCATCGCACCCACCGCCGCCGCCGGGAACAGCACGTTAGCCATCGGAATGCCGTTCGCCAGGCTCTTTTTCGAACCGCAGAACACAATGGTGATCTCATCCGCGGTATTGAATCCCAGCCAACGTGCAGCATAGGTATTGATAATCAGCACCACCGTCAGCAACACCAGGGACATCACCAGAATGGTCAGCAGCGACCAACCGTCAATCTTGTGCCAGATGCCTTCGACCACCGCGGCGCTAAAGGCGGTGTACACCACCAGCAGAATCGATGACCGGTCAGTGAGATTAATCAGCTTGCGGTGGCGATCGACCCATTTACCGATCAACGGCCGTGCCAAATGCCCCACCACAAACGGTACCATCAGTTTCAAAATGATCGAACCAATGGCGTGCAATACATCAGTATCGCCACCCTGAGTATGCATCAGCGCGCCCACCAGCAACGGCGAGAGGAAAACGCCGAGGATACTGGATGCCGAAGCACTGCAGACCGCTGCCGCCACGTTACCGCCCGCCGCCGAGGTAAAGGCAATGGCTGACTGAACCGTCGCCGGCAGCGCACACAGGTAGAGGAAACCCATATACACCGTCGGTGTCATCAGCCCCGGCACCATCAGATTCATCGCCAGCCCCAGCAGCGGGAACAGCGCAAAGGTGCTGAGAAACACCACCAGATGCAGCTTCCAGTGGCCCATCCCGGCGATAATCGCCTCACGCGACAGCTTGGCGCCATGCATAAAGAACAACAGTGCGATGGCGGCAGTGGTCAGGCGATCAAAGAAGGTTTTCCATACCCCTTCACAGGGGAAAACCGAGGCGACGATCACCACCAGAATCAAGACCAGCAAAAATTTATCAATGCGCAGACGTTGCAACCAGGACATGGATCCGGATACCTCGATAAGTTAGGCGGGTTCGGTCAGCCGAACCCGGATAAGCAGCCTGGCGGTCAGGCTACCGGCAGCGCCTTTTGCTGTTTGGCAGACTCAATGCCCAGCTCGATCAATTCCATCACCTGGATGGCATCGGCGGCCGGCACCGGGTTTTCACCCTCACCGTTAATCGCATCGCGGATTGCCGCGTAATAAGCGGGATAATTGCCCGGAATACTCAGCAGCGGTTTTTCCGCCAGCACGCCATCACGTGACAACGTCACCACACCGTCGCGCATGTCGTAACCCCAGTCAGCCTGCGGCAGGCGCTCACCTGCCTTCAACCGGTCTTCCTGCGGATCCAGGCCAAATTTGATAAAGCTGCCCTGGGTGCCATGCACGATATAACGCGCGGTTTCTGCCGCCGCCAGCACCGTGCCATGCAGCACCACCCGACGTTGACCGTAGTTAAGCACCGCGTGGAAATAGTCCACCGACTGTGCGCCCGGACGCAGTTCGCCCAGATCGACAAACAGCGTTTCCGGCTTGCCGAACAATTGCAACGCCTGATCGATCAGGTGCGGCCCCAAATCGTACCAAATCCCGCTGCCCGCGCCGCCCAGCTCACGCCAGCGCTGACGCACCTCCGGCCGGAAGCGATCGAAATGAGACTCGAAGTAAACCACCTCGCCGAGCACGCCTTCTTTCAGCAGCGCCTTGAGCGTCAGGAAATCACTGTCCCAGCGACGGTTGTGGAATACCGACAACAGCTTGCCGCTCTGCTCCGCCTGGTGTTTCAGCTCCTGAGCCTGTGACAACGTCACGGTAAACGGTTTGTCCACCACCACGTGCTTACCGGCGGCCATTGCCTGTTGTGCCAGCGGGAAGTGGGTATCGTTGGGGGTAGGAATGACGATCAGATCGATAGAGGGGTCGTTAAACAGCGCCTGCGGATCGCTGACCACCGTCATCGACGGCCAGTCGGCGTGCACTTTACCGGCATCACTGCTGGAAACGGCAGCCAGCTCTACGCCTGGGGTGCCGACAATCAGCGGCGCATGAAAGGTTTTGCTGGCATAGCCGTAACCGACCAGCCCAACCCGAATTTTTTCTGCCATGGTGTTTCCTCTTACTGGCTCGCAATAGACCCATCAGATTTGACACCATGACGCAGGCAGGAACAAGAAGTAAATTTAATGTTAATTGGTGACCGTCATATAAGGCTGATCGCGCTGATTTCTGGCGGGATAATTTATCTCCAGGCTGCGGCGCCGGAAATCACTCGGGCTGACACCCACCCGTTTGCGGAACACCCGGGAAAAGTAGAGCTGATCGTCATAGCCCACCACCCGGCCGATAGTGGCGATCGACTCCTGTGTGGTCTGTAACAGCAGCTTGGCGCGGATCACCCGCTGGTCTTCTCGCCAGCGCAGAATATTGATGCCCACCTGCTCACGGAACAGATGCGCCAACCGCGATGGCGACAGGCAGACATGGCGTGCCACCTCGTCAATTCGCAACTCGCCGGCCAGATTGCCGGTAATAAACTGGCAGGCTTCGATCACCCGCGGATCCATGATTTTCTGCGGGCTGAGCGGATCTTCTTCCATCGCGCGCAGCAGCAATCGTTCCAGCAGGTTCATCCCCAACTCTTCGGCAAAGCGGCGGCCGGAACGCTGGGTCTGTTCGATATTGGCAAATAGCCGGTCAAACTCCAGCAGCAGGTTATTGTTTGGCAGAGTCAACCGCCCCACCTCATGGGTTTTGCTGTGCCATTCCAGCCAGTCGGC
>NZ_MCGS01000003.1:0-40922 GCF_002607755.1 Serratia sp. BW106 | reverse complement strand
ACAGTCACTTTCCGGTGAACGGCCATAGTAATGCGCCGCCTTGGGCGGAAACAGCAGCAGATCGCCCGGATTGCAGTAAAGGGTATCTTCACCGTC
Source organism: Serratia sp. BW106 (assembly GCF_002607755.1). Lineage (NCBI taxonomy): Bacteria > Pseudomonadati > Pseudomonadota > Gammaproteobacteria > Enterobacterales > Yersiniaceae > Serratia > Serratia sp. BW106. The sequence continues at coordinate 40,826 of NZ_MCGS01000003.1, read as the reverse complement.
AAACACCTTGCCCTGGCCCTTGATGGTCAGGTTGAGAATATAGCCCTTCATGCCGCCGGGGCGATCGATAAAGAAATCCAGCGGGCCATCCGCCATGATCGGCGTCAGCCCCGCCACCAGATAAGCGTTAAAGGTGTAACCCGGCAACAGCGGGTTCGGTTGAGGTTCCTGTGCCATGCGATGATACATCGGTCCTCCCGGCAATCTTATAGCTTGGATATCAATCCTAGCTTAGCGGCCCGGCGGATTACTGCCCGGGCCGATAACAGAACTGTGAGCAGGGCTGGCAATTTAAACGCTGCGTTTAGCCTGCTGTTTGTAACGGTCGAAAATCACCGCGGCCAGCAGGATCACACCGCGCACCACATACTGTGAGAACGGCGAGATATTCAGCAGGTTCATGGCGTTTTCCACCGTGCCCAGGATCAGGATACCGGCGATCACGTAGGAGATTTTGCCGATGCCGCCCTTCAATGACACCCCACCCAGTACGCAGGCGGAGATCACGATCAACTCATAGCCGATTGAGGTCATCGGCTGGCCGCTGGTCATGCGCGAAGCCAGAATGATGCCGGCGGCAGCGGAAACCAGCCCGGACAGCATAAAGATCACGATTTTGGTGCGCACGACCGGTACCCCGGCCAGCCGCGAGGCCTCCTCGTTACCACCAATTGCCAGCGTATTGCGGCCAAAGGTGGTTTTATTGAGCAGGAAACCGAACAGGATCAGACAGGCGACGGTGATCCAGATCGGTGCCGGCAGCCCCAGCCAGTTGGCGTAACCCAGTGTGAAGAAGCGTTCGTCCTCAATCCCCACCGCTTTACCGTCGGAGATAATGTAGGCCAGCCCGCGGAAAATCTGCATGGTGGCCAGGGTGGTGATCAGCGCGTTGATTTTCAGCCGGGCGATAACAAAGCCGTTAATCAGCCCGGAAACCATGCCCAGTAACAGACCGGCCGCCACGCCGATCCACAGGCTTTCGGTCATGTTGATCACTACCGCCGTCGTCACCCCGGCGCAGGCAATCACCGAGGCGACCGACAGATCAAAGTCCCCGGAGGCCAGGCAAAACAGCATGCCGCAGGCCACCATGCCGGACATGGAGATCGCCAGCCCCAGCCCTTTCATATTGATAAAAGAACCAAAGTTGGGCACAAACAGCACGCAGGCGATAAACAGCACCGCGAACACCACCAGCATGCCGTAGCTGTCCCAAATTCGCGCCAGCCCCAGGCCGCTGCGTTTTTTCACAGAATGGGTCGTTATGGTCGACATCTCTTTCTCCTTCACCATCAGGCCACCGCCGCAGCGGCATCAGGGGCTATATCAGGGGTGCGCAGCATCGCCAGGCTGAGGGCTTTTTCCTCGCTGGCCTCGTCATGGTGTAATTCGCCGGACAGCGCGCCTTCACGCATCACCAGGATGCGGTCCGCCAATCCCAGCACTTCGGGCAAGTCACTGGAGGCAAACAGCACGGCAATGCCCCGCTGCGCCAGTTGGTAAATCACGTGGTAGATTTCATGCTTGGCACCGACGTCAATGCCGCGTGTCGGTTCATCCAACAGGATCACTTTCATCTCTTCCGACAGCCAGCGGCCCAGAATGGCCTTCTGCTGGTTGCCGCCGGACAAATTCATAATTAACTGCTCGGCGCTCGGCGTTTTGATATTCAATGCACGGATATGATGCTCGGCATTGCTGGCCTCCCAACCGTTGTTGATCAGGCAACCGGCACGAATGCTGTTACGCCGTGCGCTGATGTTGATGTTGTCGCGTACCGAGTGCACCGGGATGATGCCGTCCGCCTTGCGATCCTCCGGGCACAGCATGATACCGGCGCGGATAGCGTCAATCGGTGAACGAATGGCAATGGCTTGTCCGTCCAGCATCAGCTGACCGGCACTGATCCGGGTGGCACCAAAGATGCCCTTCATCAGCTCACTGCGCCCGGCACCGACCAGGCCGAACAGCCCGACGATTTCGCCGGCCCGCACGCTCAGGTCGATCGCCGTTTTGACCCCCGGCGCCTTCAGCCCTTCCAGCGCCAGACGTACCGGCCCCAGCTCACGTGGTTGATAGCCATACACGTCCCCCAGGTCACGCCCGACCATCGCCTGCACCAACTGCGCGTTATCCACCTGGCTCATATCGTCAAAGGTGCGCACGTAGCGACCATCTTTAAACACGGTGATGGCGTCGCTGAGGGCAAAGATTTCCTCCATACGGTGCGAGACATACAGGATCACCCGCCCTTCGGCGCGCAATTCACGGATCACCCGGAACAATTGCTCAATCTCTCTGGCAGACAGCGAACTGGTCGGTTCGTCAAAGGCGATCACCTTGGCGTTACGCGCCAGCGCCTTGGCGATTTCCACCATTTGCCACTGACCGATCGACAGGTATTTCAGCGGCGTATCCGGATCAATATCCAGCCCAAGATGTTCCAACTGTAATCGGGATTCGTAGCGCAGCAGTTTGCGATCCACCAGCCCATGTTTGGTCGGCAGTTGGCCAAGATAGATGTTCTCCGCCACCGTCATTTCCGGCACCAGATGCAGTTCCTGATAGATAATCGCCACCCCGGCATTCAACGCATCGGTGGTGTTGGCGAACTGCACCGATCGCCCCTGTAACTGAATTTCCCCCTGGGTCGGCGCGTAGTTACCGCTGAGAATTTTCAGCAGCGTGGATTTCCCAGCACCGTTTTCCCCCATCAGGGCGTGGATCTGCCCGGCCTGACAGCTAAAGCTGATGTCATCCAGCGCCTTCACGCCCGGGAAGGTTTTACCGATGCCTTTAAACGCCAAATACGGCAGTGCGGCGGTCATAGTGCACTCCTCCAGCAGTTAAAAATGCCGCCCGACAACGTGCTGTGGGCGGCTCGCTAATTACATCAGGCCTTTTTTCTGCAGTTCGGTCTTAAAGTTGTCGCGGGTGATCAGCACCACGTCGGTCACTTCGGTAAATTTCTGCGGTTCTACGCCCTTTTCGACCCAGTCATGCAGCATCTGGATGCTCTTGTAACCATGGATATCCGGGCTTGGCAGCAGCGACCCGTAGAAACCGGTGGCCTGCGCTTTGGAAAGCTCGCTGACGGCATCCACCCCGTTGATACCGATGCCGATCACGTTCGGTGCCTTGAAGCCCTGGCCTTCGGTAGCGCGTACGCCACCCAGTACGGTGTTGTCGTTCATGCCGACAATCAGCCAGTTTTTCACTTCAGGATGCTGCACCAGCATCGAGTTGGCAGCGTCAAACGCCCCAGGGATATCGTTAGACTTGGTCGGTACCCGATAAATCTGCTTTTCCGGGAAGCCGGCCGCTTTCAGCGCGGCAATCGAGCCACCGGTGCGGCGACGGGCAGTGTCCAGTTCATCGGCGGTAATCGCCATCACCGCGGTTTCCGGTAATTTCCAGCCACGCTTGTTCTGTTCTTTCCACAGCTCCTGGCCCTGACGTTCACCGATTTTGGTGGCGGCCATCATCACTAACGGCACGCTGTCCATAGGCTTGCCCTTGGCAGTGACAAACTGATCATCCACGGCGATCACTTTCAGGTTGTAACTGCGCGCCTTGGCGACAATCGCCGAGCCGAGTTTCGGATCCGGCGTGCAGATAACAAAACCCTTGGCTCCGCTGGCTGCCAGGCTGTCGATGGCATTGAGGGTTTTCTCCCCGTCCGGCACGGCGATTTTAATCACTTCAAAACCGAGATCCTTACCGGCCTTGTCGGCAAACTTCCATTCGGTCTGGAACCAGGGTTCCTCCGGTTGCTTGACCAAAAAACCCAGCTTCATGGTCTCGGCGATAGCTGAATGTGACATAACGGCCGCCAGTCCCAGTGTCGCCAGCGTCTTAGTGAATTTATGCATGATGCTCTCCGCTATTTTGTTCTCTGTGGCGACGAAACCCGCTCGCGGTGAAAACGTTATCATTAGGGTATCCGTTGTCGGTGTGGCGCTTATCTCGCGGCATTCATCCACAACGGGGGTAAGACGGCATAAGTTTTAGCGGGTATTTGTTACTGAAATGTAGAGCGCTATCACATCCGTGGAATACAGCTGATATGTGCATATATTTAGCGAATTCCGCCAAGCGATAACTTATGACAGCCGTCACAAAACCACTGCGGGAAGCAGAAAAGTGCATACTTCCAGCTAACGGCTCCTCACCTGCACCGCGCTTCGGCTCCTATGGTTGTCACAGCGTATTAACACATCAGGAGTCAACATCATGACGGCAGGTGCTATTGCCCTGGGACTGGACTTCGGTAGCGACTCGGTGCGGGTATTGGCGGTCGATTGCCATAAGGGTACTGAGCTGGATACCGAAGTGGTCTATTACCCCCGCTGGCAACGCGGCGAATTCTGCAATGCGGCGGAGAACCGTTTCCGCCACCATCCGCTCGACTACATTGAAGCCATGGAACAGGCGATCGTCAGTCTGGTACAACGCATGTCACCGCAGCAGCGGCTACAGGTGATTGGTATCGGCGTTGACTCCACCGGCTCCACGCCGGCGCCGATCGACGAGCAAGGCCAGGTGTTGGCACTGCGCCCGGAGTTTGCCGACAACCCGAATGCCATGTTTGTGCTGTGGAAGGATCACACCGCCATTGAAGAGGCAGACGCCATCAACCGACTGTGCCGCAGCGGCGAATTCCCCGACTATTCCCGCTATATCGGCGGCGTTTACTCCTCTGAGTGGTTCTGGGCCAAGATCCTGCACGTCACGCGCCAGGACGCCGAAGTCCGTCAGGCCGCGGCCTCCTGGGTTGAACTCTGCGATTGGGTACCGGCGCTGCTGTCCGGTACCTGCGCGCCACATCAGTTAAAACGCGGGCGCTGTAGCGTCGGCCACAAAACTCTGTGGCACCCGGACTGGGGTGGCCTGCCGCCGAAGGCGTTTTTTGCCGCACTCGATCCGCTCTTGGTTGAACATCTGCCCTGGCCGCTGTTTGAGGACTGCCACACCGCCGACCTGCCGGTAGGCACCCTGAGCGCCGAATGGGCGACTCGACTCGGGCTCCCCGCCACGGTGGTGCTGTCCGGCGGCGCTTTCGACTGCCATATGGGTGCCGTCGGTGCCGGTGCCCAGCCTTACACTCTGGTGAAGGTGATTGGTACCTCCACCTGCGACATTCTGATCGCCGATCGTCAGCGGGTGGACGGACGCGCCATCGAGGGGATCTGCGGTCAGGTCGATGGCAGTGTGGTGCCGGGAATGATCGGCATGGAAGCAGGCCAGTCGGCCTTTGGCGATATGTACGCCTGGTTCAGCCGCCTGCTGAGCTGGCCACTGCGCGAAGCCGCGAAAAATCAGCCTGAACTGCAAGCCCAGCTACAACAGATTGAAGCCGGCCTGCTGGCGGCGCTAACCGCATCCTGGGCTGAAAACCCGTCACTGGATCATCTGCCGGTGGTGCTGGACTGGTTTAACGGCCGCCGCACCCCCTACGCCAACCAGAGGCTGAAAGGCGTGATCGCCGATCTGAACCTCGGTACCGATGCGCCGACGCTGTTCGGCGGATTTATCGCCGCCACCGCCTTCGGTGCCCGCGCGATTATGGAGTGCTTTGAACAGCAGGATATTCCGGTCGATAACGTGCTGACGCTGGGCGGTATTGCGCGTAAATCACCAGCGATCATGCAGGTCTGCGCCGACGTCATGAACCGGCCGCTGCAAATCGTTGCTTCCGATCAGTGCTGTGCGCTGGGTGCAGCGATCTTCGCCGCCGTGGCCGCCGGTCAATTTGGCAGCGTGCCCGAAGCCCAGCGCCAGATGGCCTGCGGTATCGAACGCACCCTGCAACCGAGCCCGCAACACGTCGCTCGCTACCAACAGCTTTACCAACACTATCAACAGTGGTGCCAGGCCGCCGAGCCGCGCTACGCCTCTACCTCCGGTTCAGCAAGCTGAACCCTGATTCGACATGACAATTCAGGAGTTTTTAATGGACGCATTCAAGCAGCGCGAAGTCTGGTTCGCCATCGGCAGCCAGCACCTGTACGGCCCGCAAACCCTGCAGCAGGTCAAGGCGCACGCCGAACAGGTGGTGGAAAGCCTCAACCGCGAAGCCGGGTTACCGGTAAAACTGGTGCTGAAACCGCTGGTCACCACGCCGGATGAAATCACCGCCCTGTGCCGTGACGCCAACTATCAGCCACAGTGCGTAGGCATTCTGGCCTGGCTGCACACCTTCTCACCGGCCAAAATGTGGATCGCCGGGCTCTCCGTGCTCCACAAGCCGCTGCTGCAGTTCCATACCCAGTTCAACGCCCAGGTGCCATGGGACAGCATGGATATGGACTTTATGAACCTCAACCAGACCGCCCACGGCGGCCGTGAGTTCGGCTTTATCGGTGCCCGTATGCGTCAGCAGCACAGCGTGATTGCCGGCCACTGGCAGGATCCCGAGGCACACCGACGCATTGCCCAATGGATGCGGGTCGCCACCGCCAAGCAGGCCAGTCAGCAGCTGAAAGTGGCCCGTTTTGGCGACAACATGCGTGAGGTGGCGGTGACCGATGGTGATAAAGTCGGCGCACAGATCCAGTTCGGCTACTCGGTCAATGCCTATGGCATCGGCGACCTGGTCAGCGTGATCAATGAAGTCAGCCGTGGCGATGTGGATACGCTGATTGAAGAGTATGAAGCCAGCTATGTGCTGAGCGACGCGGCGAAAATCAACGGCGCAAAACGTGAAAACCTGATCGACGCGGCACGCATCGAACTGGGGATGAAACGTTTCCTCGAACAGGGTCACTTCCAGGCCTTCACCACCAACTTTGAAGACTTGCACGGCATGAAGCAATTGCCGGGGCTGGCAGTGCAACGCCTGATGCAGCAAGGCTACGGCTTTGGCGGCGAAGGCGACTGGAAAACCGCAGCGTTACTGCGCATCCTGAAAGTGATGGCCGGTGGGTTGCACGGCGGGACCTCGTTTATGGAGGATTACACCTATCATTTCCAGCCGGGTAACGATCTGGTGGTCGGCTCGCACATGCTGGAGGTCTGCCCGTCGATCGCCAAAGAATCCAGGCCGCTGCTGGATATTCAACCGCTCGGTATTGGTGGCAAGGCCGACCCGGCGCGACTGATTTTCTCGACACCTGCCGGTCCGGCCGTCAATGCCAGCCTGATCGACATGGGGGATCGCTTCCGCCTGCTGGTCAATCAGGTGGATACCGTGGAACAGCCGCATCCGCTGCCCAAATTGCCGGTGGCCCGTGCCATCTGGCGGGCCCAACCCACCCTGGCGACTGCGGCCGAAGCCTGGATCCTGGCAGGCGGCGCGCACCATACGGTGTTCTCGCAGGCGCTGGATGCCGATATGCTGCGGCTGTATGCCGAAATGCATAACATTGAGTTCTTGCTGATCGACCAGGATACCACCCTGCCGTCGTTCAAAAACGAGCTGCGCTGGAACGAAGCCTACTATCAACTTAACCGCCGTTAATCGGCCGGCTACCGGCAGCACATTGGGCTGTCGGTAGCCAAACGTGCTGCAACCCCCGCCTGAGTCCGACCATCCGTTTGATATTGATGACGAAGCCCGCATTACCCGCTAAGCTATGCGGCTGTCACATTGGATCATGTCTTACCCAGGAAGCCGTTTATGTCTCAAGCTGAATACACCCGTATTGGCGGTTGGTTGCTGGCCCCGATGGCCTATCTGATTGTCACCCTGCTTAGCGCCAGTCTGATGCTGCTCCTGTATGGCATGGCGATTTTCGTACCGGAATCGCGCGAATATCTGCTCACCAACGCCCAGGCGTTTAGTATGCAGTGGTATTTCTCGGTGCTGACCACCCTGGCGATGTGGTGCTTTACCCTGTGGCTGCTGTGGTTGTTCTGCCACCGCGCACAGCGGTTCCCCAAATTGTTCCTGCTGTGGCTGTTGATTACCGTGCTGCTGGCGGTGAAAGCCTTTGCCTTTGCGCCGGTGCCGGATGAATTGGCGGTACGCAGTCTCGGCTGGCCACTGTTAATGGCGGCATTATTGGTGCCCTATATGAAGCGTTCCAAGCGAGTCAAAGGCACCTTCACCGAGAACTAAACCACGTTGTACATAAATATGGCCCGTCGCCTTTCAAACCGCAGCGTTGTTACCTGCACTCGCTCACCCCAGTTACTTACTTAAGTAAGCGCCTGGGGATGAGCGAGCTGGGCGCCTAGCTGCGATTTGAAATTCATAGGGCCTGGTTGTGTAAATATTCAACAAAAATGGGCAAAAAGTGGCAAAAAGGGCAATAACCCTGCTTTCCCTATGTTGTGATCAGGCCGCCAATTCCCGATAATAGGCGGCTTTTATTTTTTTAGGCATCGCAATGACCGAATACCTGCTCCTGTTTGTCGGCACCGTACTGGTGAATAACTTCGTCCTGGTGAAGTTCCTTGGCCTGTGCCCGTTCCTCGGCGTTTCCAAGAAGCTGGAAAGTGCCATTGGTATGGGAATGGCCACCACTTTCGTGATGACGATGGCCTCCGTCAGCGCCTGGGTGATCAATACCTTTATTCTGGTTCCGTTGGATCTGGTGTATCTGCGCACGCTGTCATTTATTCTGGTGATCGCCGTGGTGGTGCAATTCACCGAGATGGTGGTCCGCAAAACCAGCCCGGCGCTGTATCGCCTGCTGGGCATTTTCCTGCCACTGATCACCACCAACTGTGCGGTGCTCGGCGTTGCGTTGCTTAACGTCAACCTGGGCTACAATTTCCTGCAGTCTGCGGTATATGGCTTCAGCGCCGCCGCGGGCTTCTCGCTGGTGATGGTGCTGTTCGCCGCGATCCGTGAACGTCTGGCGGTTGCCGACGTGCCTGCACCCTTCCGCGGTTCTTCCATCGCGCTGATCACCGCCGGGCTGATGTCGCTGGCCTTTATGGGCTTTACCGGGCTGGTGAAATTCTAATGACCGCGTTATGGATTGCGATTGCTGCGTTAAGTGCCCTTGGCCTGCTGTTCGGTCTGGTGCTGGGCTTTGCCGCACGCCGCTTTGAAGTAGAAGAAGATCCGGTGGCCGAGCAGATCGACGAGATCCTGCCGCAGAGCCAGTGTGGCCAGTGCGGCTATCCCGGCTGTCGTCCTTATGCCGAAGCGGTCGCCAACGGTGAGATGATCAACAAATGCGCGCCGGGTGGCGAGCAGGTGATGCTGAAGTTGGCCGAATTGCTCAACGTCGAGCCGCAACCCCTGGGCAGCGAAGCCGTCGTCGAACCGGTGCGCCAGGTGGCCTACATTGACGAAGCCAACTGCATTGGCTGCACCAAGTGCATTCAGGCCTGCCCGGTGGACGCCATCGTCGGGGCTACCCGCGCCATGCACACCGTCATTACCGATCTTTGTACCGGCTGCGACCTGTGCGTTGCGCCGTGCCCTACCGACTGTATTGAAATGAGACCGGTCGCCACCACTACCGCCAACTGGAAGTGGGACATGAAGACGATCCCGGTGCAAGTGATCCACGTGGAGCAACATGCTTAATCTGTTCGCCGCCTTCAAAAAAGACCGGATTTGGGATTTCGACGGCGGGATCCATCCGCCGGAAATGAAAACCCTGTCCAGCGGCGTGCCGTTGCGTACCGCCCCACTGCCCGATATTTTTGTGATCCCACTGCAACAGCATTTGGGCCCGGAAGGCGAACTGTGCGTCAATGTCGGCGACCCGGTGCTGAAAGGCCAGCCGCTGACCGTCGGTCGGGGCCGTACCGTACCGGTGCACGCACCGACTTCAGGAACTGTCAGCGCCATCACACCGCATATCACCGCTCACCCTTCCGGGTTGGCGGAACTGTGCGTGATCATTCAGCCAGACGGCGAAGACCGCTGGTGCGAGCGTGCACCGGTGGCAGACTACCGTCAACTGGCCACCAGCGAGTTGATCCAACGTATTCATCAGGCCGGCATCGCTGGACTGGGCGGTGCCGGTTTCCCGACCGCCAGCAAGCTGCAGGGCGGCATGAACGGGGTGGAAACCCTGATCCTCAACGCCGCAGAATGCGAGCCATATATCACTGCCGATGACCGTTTGATGCAGGAACATGCCGATCAAGTGATTGAAGGCACGCAGATCCTGCGCCACCTGCTGCAACCCAAGGTCACGCTGATTGGCATCGAGGACAATAAACCCGAAGCGATCGCCGCCTTGAAACTGGCACTGCGCGACCAGCCAGGCATCGCTCTGCGGGTGGTTCCGACCAAATACCCTTCTGGCGGCGCCAAGCAACTCACCAAGATCCTGACAGGTAAAGAAGTCCCGCACGGCAAGCACTCCTCCGCTATCGGTGTGCTGATGCAGAACGTCGGCACCGCCTTTGCCATTAAACGCGCGATTGTCGATGGTGAACCCTTGATCGAGCGAGTGGTGACCCTGACCGGTGAGGCCCTCAGCCAACCGGGCAACCTGTGGGCGCGCATCGGCACGCCGGTACAGCACCTGTTGAAATTTGCCGGTTTCCAGCCGCAGGCTCAGCAAATGGTGGTGATGGGTGGCCCGCTGATGGGCTTTACCCTGCCCGCACTCAACGTACCCATCGTCAAGATCAGCAACTGTATTCTGGCACCGTCGGTCAGCGAAATGGCACCGCAGGAGCCGGAGCAGTCCTGTATTCGCTGTGGTTTGTGCGTTGACGCCTGTCCGGCAGGCCTGTTACCGCAACAGCTTTACTGGTTCAGTCGCGGCGAAGAACACGAGAAAGCCCGCAATCACAATCTGTTTGACTGCATTGAATGTGGTGCCTGCGCCTTTGTCTGCCCGAGCAATATCCCGCTGGTGCAGTACTACCGCCAGGAAAAGGCCGAGATCAAAGCCATCGATCAGGAAGCCGCTCGCACCGCCGAAGCCAAAGCACGTTACGAAGCCAAACTGGCGCGCCTGGAACGTGAAAAACTGGCGCGTGAAGAGCGTCATAAGAAAGCGGCGGTCAAGCTGACCGATGGCGATCAGGATGCCGTTCAGGCCGCCCTGGCTCGGGTTCGCAGTAAAAATACGGCACCGGCGACCGGCACCATCAGCGGCGCTGCACCGGATAACAGCGAGATGATCGCTGCCCGCGAGGCCCGTAAGGCACAGGCGCGTGAACGACGTGCACAGCAGGAAACTGCTGTAGCACCGGTAACGGCATCGGCTAGCGAAGATGAGGATCCACGCAAGGCGGCGGTGGCCGCTGCACTGGCACGCGTCAAAGCCAAGAAAGCCGCACAACAAACGACTACGAATGATACTCCGGCCGAGCCATCGGTGGCGGTAACGGAAGAAGACCCGCGCAAAGCGGCAGTGGCCGCTGCACTGGCGCGAGTCAAAGCCAAGAAAGCCGCGCAACAGGCGACTACGGTGGAAACTCCGGCCGAGTCACCAGCGGCGGTAACGGAAGAAGATCCGCGCAAGGCGGCAGCGGCAGCAGCCATTGCCCGCGCTAAAGCCAAGAAAGCCGCACAGCAGACGGCGACGGCGGACACTCCGGCCGAGTCACCAGCGGCGGTAACGGAAGAAGATCCGCGCAAGGCGGCAGTGGCAGCAGCCATTGCCCGCGCAAAAGCCAAGAAAGCCGCACAGCAGACGGCGGTGGAAACCCCGGCCGAGCCACCCGCGGCGGTAACGGAAGAAGATCCGCGCAAGGCGGCAGTGGCGGCAGCCATCGCCCGCGCCAAAGCCAAAAAAGCGGCACAAAGCCTGACCACGGCGGATACGGATAAAGAGTAATTAACGCAGAAGCCTTGCAGGAAGCAAGGCGGCACAGGTTGTGTCCCTCAATGATAGGTCAGCACCGCTGGAGGTCATTTGAGGGACGCAACCTACTAATCGATAGAAATCAGGTAGGTGTAATCAACGTCAATCTGGCGCATCTTCGAGTCCTGATTCCATTCCTTGGTTTGAATAATTTCCATCTCCACGCTCCCCTGTACTTCATGACGCAACCCCGGCATCACATGAGTACTCAGATAGGCAAAGAACTGCGAGCATTCTTTGGCAGTCCCCAAATGATTGATAGAGATATATTCACGCCCAGCAATGGGAATATCGTCGATCTGGTAGCCCGACAGAATATCCTTTTTGTTCTCAGGATCCACCGCCATGATATGAGTCGCCGAACATTCGTTACCTCCCCGATTACGGACAGAATGGATGCTGTACACCCGGCGGCAATCCACATTCAACCCACGGAAAAAATCGGTAAAGATCTCGTCCTTCATCGCCATACAGGACGAATGTTCAATCTCCGTTTCTCCGGCAAAATCCAACTGCCGCGAGTAACCCACAAGCTGCATATCAGGCAGCGTCAGGCGTTTGATCTCTGGGTAGTAATCGGCCGCAAAGTTGGCATCAAAACTGAAACGTGGCATCAAATTCTTCACGTCCCACCTTTCCATCGAACGGTAACGGTTAGGCGTGGTGTCGAAACGCTGTTTGAACATGCGAGTGAAGGTTTGTTGGGAATCGAAGCCCAGTTCGTCTGAAATATCGATGATGGAACGGTGGGTAATACGCAACGCCACTGCGGCACGCGTCAGGATACGTGAGCGAATATAGGTGGCGAGCTGAATACCGGTGATACGTTTGAACTTGCGTTGCAGGTGCCATTTGGAGTAGCCGGAAATGCGCGCGACTTCATCCAGGTTTGGCCGTGTTTCCAGATGTATCTCAACCCATTCAATCAATTCTTCAATAAAAAAGACATCTTCATTTGTCATTATTTACATTCACTAACTCAATAATACTCGGGATAATAACCCACATAGATTATGTAAAAGTTGTTATTTTGTGCGAAAAAACGAACCAAAAATACCATGTTAATCCAGCGGTTATCGTTATGCGCCGGGAGTTAATGCCGACAGTTTACAGCTGCATCACCAAACTAACCCGATTTTATCAGCAAAAAAAATCCGATCGCGCCATATGACGCTCAAACCACAGCGTACACCCCGTGCTATAAGGCTAATAACCCTACCATTAAGACGTATTACCCTTGCGGTGATTCAGGTAGAATGCAGCGCTATAATTTTTCCTGCGTCTCCGCTGAGAGGCGCGTTGAACCTGCCGATGTCCGGCAAAGATAGGTACAGTTATTCTATGAAGTTCAGGCCGGTACAACCCACAGCCGCCAAAGGCTTGCACATCGCCAGCTCCCCCTTCACCCATAACCAGCAAAGCACCAGCCGTATCATGCTGTGGGTGATGTTGGCCTGCATTCCCGGTATCGCTGCGCAGGTATGGTTTTTTGGCTATGGCACGCTGGTTCAGACCGCGCTGGCAATGATCGTCGCCCTGCTGGCAGAAGGCACTATCCTTGCGCTACGCAAGCTGCCGGTGCGGACCCGACTGGCGGATAACTCCGCCCTGCTGACCGCCCTGCTGCTGGGGATCAGCCTGCCGCCGCTGGCCCCCTGGTGGATGATTGTCATCGGCACCTTCTTTGCCATCGTCATCGCCAAACAGCTGTACGGTGGCCTCGGGCAAAACCCATTCAACCCGGCGATGGTCGGTTACGTGGTGTTGCTGATCGCCTTCCCGGTGCAGATGACCAGTTGGTTGCCGCCGGATGAGCTGCGCGCCACCGCGCTGTCGTTCCAGGATACCCTGCTGGCCATTTTCAGCGGTCATACCGGTCAGGGTGCCACCATCCATGAACTGCAAATGGGCATCGACGGCATCAGCCAGGCCACCCCACTGGACGGCTTCAAAACCGGCCTGCGCAGCGGCCATAGCGTTGAACAGGTACTGCAACAACCGCTGTTCGGTGGTGCATTGGCCGGTATCGGCTGGCAATGGGTTAACCTGGGCTTCCTGGCCGGTGGCCTGTTTATGCTGGGCCGTCGCCTGATCCACTGGCAGATCCCGTTCAGTATGCTGGCGGCCATCGCCCTGTGCTCAGGTTTGGCCTGGTGGCTTGATCCGGCGCAGCAGGCCTCGCCGCTGATCCACCTGTTCTCCGGCGCCAGCATGCTGGGTGCGTTCTTTATCGCCACCGACCCGGTCAGCGCCTCCACCACGCCGAAAGGTCGCCTGATTTACGGCGCATTGGTGGGCGTGCTGGTGTGGCTGATTCGCGTTTACGGCGGTTATCCGGATGGCGTGGCCTTCGCGGTATTGCTGGCCAACATTACCGTTCCGCTCATCGACCACTATACGCAGCCCCGCGTGTACGGCCATCGCTAAGGAGCCATGATGCTAAATTCAATGAGAAAGCATGGCACTACGCTGGCGGTATTTGCCGCCGTGACCACCGGCCTGACTGCGGTAGTCCATAGCCTGACGCAGAACACCATCGCCCATCAGGCGGCGTTACAACAAAAAACGCTGCTTGATCAGGTGGTGCCACCGGAACACTACGACAACAACATGCAGACCGAGTGTTTCCTGGTCAGCGATCCGGCATTGGGCAATGGCTCGCCGCATCGTCTGTATCTGGCGCGCAAAAACGGTCAACCCACCGCAGCCGCGCTGGAAACTACCGCACCGGACGGTTACTCCGGCGCCATTCAGTTGCTGGTCGGTGCCGATTTCAACGGTAACGTGCTGGGTACCCGGGTCGTCTCACATCACGAAACCCCGGGGCTGGGCGATAAAATTGAACTGCGTATCTCGAACTGGATCTCGTTCTTCAGTGGCAAAAAGATCGACGGCCCGGACGATAAACGTTGGGCGGTGAAGAAAGACGGCGGTATGTTCGACCAATTCACCGGTGCGACCATCACACCGCGCGCCGTGGTCAACGCCGTTCGGCGTACGGCATTGTATATGGAAACGCTGCCGCCTAAACTTGATAGCTTACCTGCCTGTGGAGCCAGCGAATGAGTGAAGCCAAAGATCTGATTGTCCAGGGGCTGTGGAAGAACAACTCCGCGCTGGTGCAACTGCTGGGGATGTGTCCGCTGCTGGCCGTCACCTCCACCGTCACTAACGCCCTCGGTCTGGGGCTGGCGACCACGCTGGTCTTGATACTGACCAATACCTCGATATCTGCGGTGCGCCGCTGGGTGCCGAATGAAGTGCGCATCCCGATATACGTGATGATCATCGCGGCTGCGGTGAGTATCGTGCAAATGTTAATCAATGCCTATGCCTTCGGCCTTTACCAGTCGTTGGGGATCTTTATCCCGCTGATCGTCACCAACTGCATTGTGGTCGGTCGCGCCGAAGCGGTGGCCTCTAAAAAACCGGTCGGCCTGTCCGCTCTGGATGGCCTGGCTATTGGTCTGGGCGCCACCGGCGTGATGGTGACGCTGGGTGCAATGCGCGAACTGCTGGGCAACGGCACCCTGTTCGACGGGGCCGACATGCTGCTGGGCAGTTGGGCCAAGGTACTGCGTATTGAGGTGGTTCACTTCGACAGCCCGTTCCTGCTGGCAATGCTGCCACCGGGGGCCTTTATTGGCCTGGGTCTGCTGTTGGCGGTAAAATACCTGATTGATGAAAGGATGAAAGCGCGCACGGCCAGGGCGTTACGGGCTGAACCGGCGCAGGGACAAGGACAGGCAGAGAAAGCGTAATGAACAAGCAAAAACGGTTGGAAATTCTTACCCGCCTGCGTGATAACGATCCGCACCCGACCACCGAGCTGGTGTATACCACGCCGTTTGAGCTGCTGATCTCCGTGCTGCTTTCTGCACAGGCGACCGATGTCAGCGTCAACAAGGCTACCGCCAAGCTTTATCCGGTGGCCAATACGCCGGCCGCCATGCTGGCACTGGGCGTCGACGGCGTTAAAGGCTACATCAAGACCATCGGCCTGTTTAACAGCAAGGCCGAGAACGTGATCAAAACCTGCCGTATGCTGTTGGAACTGCACGACGGCGAGGTGCCGGAAGACCGCGCTGCGCTGGAGGCCCTGCCCGGCGTTGGCCGCAAAACCGCCAATGTGGTGCTCAATACCGCTTTCGGCTGGCCAACCATTGCCGTCGATACCCATATCTTCCGCGTCTGTAACCGCACGAATTTCGCACCGGGCAAGAACGTCGATCTGGTGGAGGAGAAACTGCTGAAGGTGGTGCCGGCCGAATTCAAGGTCGACTGCCACCACTGGTTGATCTTGCACGGCCGCTATACCTGCATCGCGCGTAAACCCCGCTGCGGTTCCTGCATGATTGAAGACCTCTGCGAGTTTAAAGAGAAAGTTTATCCCGACGCCTGAACCCGATGGGTGCAACGCAGCACCCCGTTTCGGGTCCCCACCGCACTGACCTATTTTTTATCGGAAATGTGATATCAAGCAGCAGTAACCTTGGTGTTTCCACGGGTTTCAGTGAAAAACTCACTTCTCGCTTATTTTCAAGCGAAAAATTAGTCAAAAATTGCGGTAAACCTCACGTTTTGACGATCACATTGTCGTCACAACCGCCAGGGTCGTTTTCTCAAATTTCTATAATTTTACAAAAGCCGCCATATGCACAACAATCCAATGGATTATTCACCACACCTATTGATATGAACCATCAAAAGTCATTACAGCAGAATATCTCACTGTTTAAATTCTGTATCCCTTTTAATCAAAACAAAAACTCGGCAAAGTAAACAAAGTCGAAAGTTAATGCTGCATAACATTTGTAACATGGTCGTTTCACTTCACGAGCGTTATATGTAACAGAATATGACAAACGTCTTGCCTCGTTGACAAAGATAGTGAACATTAACCGCCGTCATCCCATCCTATAACAACGCAGAAGGATGCAGTCCTGCATCACCTTTTGCAATTTCCCGTCTTTCTGAGTCGGGGCAGTGAAAAATCAGAGGTACCAGTGTCAACTGCAAACAACAACAGCGAACATCCTGAAAGCGTCAGTCTCAACGCCTTCAAACAGCCTAAGGCGTTTTACCTGATCTTCTCCATCGAGCTCTGGGAACGTTTTGGTTATTACGGCCTGCAAGGCATCATGGCGGTTTATCTGGTCAAGATGCTTGGCCTGAGCGAAGCCGACTCCATTACCCTGTTCTCCTCCTTCAGTGCGCTGGTGTATGGCTTCGTTGCCATCGGCGGCTGGCTCGGCGATAAAGTGCTGGGCTCCAAGCGCGTGATCGTGCTGGGTGCGCTGGTGCTGGCCGTCGGTTATGCCATGGTGGCCTACTCCGGCCATGAAATTTTCTGGGTGTATCTGGGGATGGCGACCATCGCCGTGGGTAGTGGTCTGTTCAAAGCCAACCCGTCCTCCCTGCTGTCAACCTGCTATGAGAAAGACGATCCGCGTTTGGACGGTGCATTCACCATGTACTATATGTCCGTCAATATCGGGTCTTTCCTGTCGATGTTGGCCACGCCTTGGCTGGCAGTGAAATATGGCTGGAGCGTCGCGTTCTCACTGAGCGTGGTGGGCATGCTGATCACCCTGGTCAACTTTATGGTTTGCCACAAGTGGGTGAAGAATCACGGTTCCAAGCCTGACTTTAAACCGCTGCAAGTGCAGAAACTGCTGATGGTGCTGGTTGGCGTGGTTGCGCTGGTCGCCCTTTCAAGCTGGCTGTTGCACAACCAGGTGGTAGCACGCTGGGCGCTGGCGCTTATTTCCATCGGTATCGTGATCGTGTTCGCCAAGGAAGCCTTTGCTCTGCACGGCGCGGCACGCCGCAAGATGATCGTTGCCTTCCTGCTGATGCTGGAAGCGGTGGTGTTCTTCGTGCTGTACGCCCAGATGCCAACCTCACTGAACTTCTTCGCCATCCATAACGTTGAGCACAACATCCTGGGCCTGGCATTCGAACCTGAGCAGTATCAGGCGTTGAACCCGTTCTGGATCATGCTGGCCAGCCCGATTCTGGCAGCACTGTATAACAAGATGGGTGACCGTCTGCCGATGCCACACAAGTTCGCTTTCGGTATGATCCTGTGCTCCGGCGCTTTCCTGGTATTGCCATGGGGTGCCAGCTTCGCCAATGAACAGGGCATCGTTTCGGTTAACTGGCTGATCCTGAGTTATGCACTGCAGAGTATCGGCGAGCTGATGATCTCCGGTCTGGGTCTGGCAATGGTCGCGCAACTGGTGCCACAACGCCTGATGGGCTTTATCATGGGGTCCTGGTTCCTGACCACGGCTGCTGCTGCGCTGATTGCCGGTAAGGTCGCGGGGCTGACTGCCGTGCCTGCCAACATCAACGATGCGCACGCTTCACTGGCTATCTACAGCCACGTGTTTATGCAGATCGGTATCGCCACCGCCGTGATCGCCATTCTGATGATGCTGACCGCGCCGAAGCTGTATCGCATGACGCTGGACACCGCAGAAGATACCGAGAAGAAAGCTCAGGCAGCCGCTATCGCCAACTGATCGCTGACAAAGGTTTCAGACAGGTAAAAGAAAGCCGGGGCATTAATGTGCCCCGGCTTTTTTACGTCATACTCACGTGGCTCAGGCGGTGGATTTAGCGCTCAGATTGACCCACATAAACTCACTGACCAGTGCACCGTGGAACGCGGCCTGTTTCTTGTCCGCTGCGGCGCTGTGTCCGCCCTCGGTATTCTCATAGAAGTAGGCCTGCGGATAGCCCATCTGCTGCATGCGTGCCGCCATTTTACGGGCGTGCGACGGATTGACCCGATCGTCACTGGTGGCGGTGTAAAACAGCACCGGCGGGTAGGATACGCCCGCTTTGATGTTGTGATACGGCGAGAAGGTTTTGATGTACGCCCACTCTTCCGCTTTGCCTGGGTCGCCGTATTCGGCAATCCAGGAAGCACCGGCAGAAAGCTGGGTATAACGCTGCATGTCCAGTAACGGCACTTCACAGACGATGCAGCCGAAAAGCTGCGGGTACAGCGTCAGCATATTGCCCACCAACAAGCCGCCGTTGCTGCCACCCCGCGCCCCCAGATGTTGTGACGATGTCACTTTACGGGTGATCAGATCCTGCGCCACGGCAGCAAAGTCTTCATAAGCACGATGACGGTTTTGCTTAAGCGCCGCCTGGTGCCAGGCCGGGCCATACTCACCACCGCCGCGAATATTCGCCACCACATACACCCCGCCGCGCTCCAGCCAGGCCGGTGCCTTGGCTCCCATATACCCCGGTAACAACGACACCTCGAATCCGCCATAGCCGTACAGCAGCGTGGGGTTACTGCCGTCCAGCTTAATGCCCTTGGCCGAGATCTGGAAATACGGCACGCGTGTCCCGTCTTTAGACTCCGTAAAGTGCTGACTGACCTGATAGCCGCTGGCGTCAAAGTCCTGCGGCCCCTGCTTGAGCAATTCCGCCTCACCGCCGTCGAGATTACCCAGGTACAGCGAGGTCGGTTGCAGGAACCCACTGAGCGTCAGGAAATAATCGTTGGTTTCGTCATCGACGCCACCGGCAGAAATAGTGCTGATCGCCCCCGGTTTGCCCAACGGCTTGCGCTGCCAGCTTTTGCCCTGCGGCGTCAGCACTTCCAGCCGGTTGACCACGTTATCCATGATGCTGAGGATCAGATGGTCACGCGTGCCGCTGTAGCCACTCAGGGCCGCCTGGGCCGTCGGAGTAAATAACACCGTCAGCTCACGCTTACCCGCCAGATAATCGTCAAAATGGGCGGCCAGCAGTGAGCCTGAAGGATAACGAGTTCCCCCCACCTCCCAGTCGCTGCTCGGTTTAATCAATATCCACTCCCGGTGCGTGCTGAACTCGGCATCGGCGGGAATATCGATTTTGACTTGTTGATCTTGTGCATTCAGCAGATAGGTTTCACGGCGGTAAAAATCCAGACTGCGTCCCACGTAGTTGCGTTCAAAGCCCGGCGTCTGGTCGTGATAAGCAAATACCGTCATATCCTGCGGTTGCGCCTCATACAGCGTCTGAGCGGCACTCAGCGGTGTACCACGCCGCCAGCGTTTGGCTATGCGCGCATAGCCGGACTGAGTCATCGAACCTGCGCCGAAATCAGTCGCGATAAACAGCGTGTCCTTATCGATCCACGAAGCCTGGCTTTTCGCTACCGGCAGCACAAAGCCATCTTTGACGAACTGCTTGCTGACCAGATCAAACTCGCGGATCTCCGTCGCGTCACCGCCATCCGGCGACAACTCCAGCAGACAATAGCGGTATTCCGGTGCCAGTGACTGCGAACCATGGAACACCCAGTCTTTGCCCTCGGCCTTACCCAACGCGTCTATATCCAGCACGGTTTCCCAGGCTGGTTTGGCTTTGCGGTACTCCTGCAGCGTGGTGCGTCGCCATAAGCCACGAGGGTTGGTTTGATCCTGCCAGAAGTTGTAATAGTAATCGCCGCGCTTGGCGACCCACGGGATTTGGCTGTCTTTATTCAGAATATCCAGCACCTGCTTTTCCACCTGCCGGAAGCCTTCACCCTGAGCGAAACGCGCGGTGGTCCGCTGATTTTCCTGCTTGATCCACTCCTGTGCGGCCTTGCCCTGCAGCTCTTCCAGCCATAAAAATTCATCGGTGGCGCTGGCGCCGCCTTCTGCCGCCATCGCCAGGCGGATACTGTTAGGTAATGAAGTCATTGCGAATACGGCTCCTGCGGTTTGTGCGCTGAGTTTAAGAAACTGGCGTCGATTGCGGTGGGTGATTGGCAAAATCAAGCTCCCTTTGATAGTTAATAAGAATCATTTTCAATAAAGTAGGCGTTTGGTGAGGCGGAGTCAAAGCCTGCGCCAACATCGTTAAGTCAAAATTTAGGGTAGTGGATCAAATCGTGAATACGCACCGTCTGTTGGCTGGCATTACGGTAGGCATGGGGCCGATCGGCCTGAAAGCGCATCGCCTCACCGTGGGTCAGGTGGTGCCACTCGCCGTCTACCGCCAGTTCCAGCTCACCGCTGATGACAATCACATGCTCAATCACGCCCGGCTCGTGGGCCGAAGATTCGCTTAGCGCGCCCGGCGCCAGATCGATAACGAACAGGTCAAAACCCAGTTGCCGATCGAATGGGAACAACGGCACCACCCGCATATCGGCATTGTATTGATTGAACACCGGAGCATCGCCATAGCGATGCAGTGTGGCCTGCTGTTGCAGCGGCGAGATCTCCAGAAAGGCAGAAAAAGCCACGTTAAAACCGGTAGCGATTTTCCACAAGGTAGCCACCGTCGGGCTGGACTCCCCCCGTTCGATCTGCCCCAGCATCGCCTTGCTGACACCGGTGTTTTCGGCCGCCTGCGCCAGGCTCCAGCCGCGCTGCATGCGTAGCGATCGAAGCGTTTGTGCCAGATGGCCAGACAATTCCTGCATATTTCTCTCCCCTGATAATGCGGCTGATTATAGCCACTTGTGCGCTATAACGCACGGTGCTATGCTCGCCGTTCATCGTGCGTTATAACGCACAGCTGCTGCCGGAGTGTGCCATGCGCCCTGCTATCTCTTTACGTCATCTGTCCCTGCCTGCCGTCATGGCTGGCTTTGTTGCGGTATTGGTCGGCTACACCAGTTCTGCCGCGATTATCTTTCAGGCTGCTGCCGCGGCCGGCGCCACGCCGTTGCAGATCGGCGGCTGGTTGAGCATGTTGGGGCTGGGGATGGGCATTACCTCGCTCGGGCTGTCGCTGTATTACCGTACGCCCATTCTGACGGCCTGGTCGACCCCCGGTGCCGCCCTGCTGGTCACCAGCCTGCCCGGCACGCCGATTAACGAAGCGATTGGCGTATTCATCTTCGCCTCCGGGCTGATCCTGCTATGCGGCGTAACCGGGCTGTTCGCCCGACTGATGGATTATATTCCGCAGGCCATTTCGGCAGCGATGCTGGCGGGGATCCTGCTGCGCTTTGGCCTGGATGCTTTTGCCTCGCTACAGGTCAATTTCGTGCTCAGTGCCGGAATGGGCCTGGTGTATCTGGTGACACGGCGCTATCTGGCGCGTTATGCGATTGTGCTGACGCTGCTGGTCGGGCTGGCGATTGCGGCACTGCAGGGCAATATTCATCTTTCACCGCAACCGCTGGCGTTCGCCATGCCGGAATTTATTACGCCCCACTTTAGCTGGTCGACACTGCTGGGCATTGGCGTGCCGTTCTTTGTGGTCACCATGGCGTCACAAAACGCCCCCGGCATCGCCACGCTAAAGGCGGCCGGCTACAGCGTCCCAACTTCGCCACTGATTAGCTGGACGGCGCTGACAGCACTCTTGCTGGCGCCGTTCGGTGGGTTCTCGGTGTGTATCGCCGCCATCACCGCGGCTATCTGTATGGGGCCGGACGTGCATCTCAATCCACAACGCCGCTATATGGCTGCCGTCGCCGCCGGGGTATTTTATCTGCTGGCCGGCGTGTTCGGCGGCGTTATCGGTATGTTGTTCAGTGCATTACCCGTCGCCTTGATCCACACCATTGCCGGGCTGGCCCTGCTGGGCACTATCGCCGGTAGTCTGCAACGCGCACTGCAGGATGAAAAACAGCGCGACGCCGCGCTGATCGCCTTCCTGATCACCGCGTCCGGCGTGACGCTGCTCGGCGTCGGCTCTGCTTTTTGGGGAATTATTGGCGGCGCGGTTGCCCATATCATCCTGTCGCTGCCGCAGCGGGCAAAATAGCCTCAAACTGCGTTTAAGTCTCGGTTCACCCGGCAATATGTTCCCCCTTCGGCGATCTTCTGCTTAACTGAGAGGGGGAACGATTGTTGCCCCTCGGGACCGTTAAGGGAGCCTTTATGCCATCTTCCGCGCAGATTGACCTGATTCAACAGATAGATGTCGCGTACCAACACTGGACTGGCGAAGGCCTGCCCGGCCCACAGGCGGCTACCGCCGAACGCTTCCCCTGGCTACATCAGCAGGCCCCCTACAGCCTGCTGGCTCACACCGGCGGCGGTGACCCGGTGTTTATCTATGCCAACCACTGTGCTCAGCAGTGCTTTGGCTATTCCTTCGATGAGTTTATCGCGTTGCCTTCGCGGTTAAGTGCATCCCCGGCGGACCGCGCAGAGCGCCAGCAATTACTGGATACGGTGACTCGGCAAGGTATTGCTCAAGGCTATCGCGGCCTGCGCGTCGATAAATTCGGTGACACCTTTACTATTTATGATTGTGAGGTGTGGCAGATCCCAAACGGAGGTCAGGCCGCGCTGTTCTGGCCACAACCCAAACGCCGACCGGGCTGGTATAACCACCCGGAACATGCAAATCGATAAAGGCTGGAGGCCGTGCTGCTGCCGGTTTCGCCATTGTTAACGATTAAGTGACAATGTCACGAGGATAGTCATGAATGACCCTGCCGCGCTGCTTGCCCAGCGCCTGATCCGTAACTTCGAACAGGTTGAAAAAACGCACGATTCCCGCCCGCCGCTGTATGACAGCATAGGTGCCCGTTTGGGTACCGCTACTGCCGCCAGCAAGCTGGGGGCTTCCATCGATATCGTGGCACCGGGCATGCGTTCCTGCCCTTATCACTTTCACTATGCACAGGAAGAAATGTTTATCGTACTGGAGGGAACCGGCACTTTACGGGTGGCTGGCGAACACCTGCCAATTAAAAGCGGTGACATGATTTTTATCCCGCCGGGGCCGGAATACCCACATCAGATCATCAACAGTTCGGACGCGCCGTTGAAATACCTCTCCATCAGCACCCGCGAACAGCCAGAACTGGTGGAATACCCGGACTCAGGCAAGTTTCAGGCGACGGCGCTGCATGAGGGTGAACCGGTGCGCTATGTGCAACGTCCTTCAGCCTCGCTCGATTATTGGCAGGATGAACCCTGAGTCCCCTTCCGGTAGCGGGAGGTCCAACGCGCGTGCGGCCTGTTCTGCGACACGGAAATCGATATCCGCTGCCTCTCCATCCTCCATAAACCAGGCCGCGGACAACCCGGCCCAGGCGAGGATCCACTGCAGCAGACGCTGGCGATCCAGCCCGGCCAGTTGGCAGACCTGCTCTACCCGGCGGAGAAAAATATCGGGGTCGGTAGCAATACCGTAATTGGGGTTACAGAAGATATTGGCGTAGTCGAAGGCGCGTTCGCCATACAGACGTTTAGGGTCGATCACCAACCAGCCGCGCTCGCCGAAGTCCAATACGTTGTCATGGTGAATATCGCCATGCAGCACGCTCAGTTCACGCGGACTGGTCAGCAGCTCCGCCGCCACCGTGGCACTGAGACGCAGCATGCCGCCGTGCGCCTGCGCCGCCGGCCACAGCGAGTTAAACCACTGATCTAAAGGGATCAGCTCCGGCAAAGGCTGAGCGCGCGGCGCATGCAGACGGGCAATCACCTGACACAGGATCGCCGTCGCCTGCCGATCGTCGCCGTCTCGCACCATCTGCGGCAGTGAGAGGCCACCTTGCGCGCGCTCCAGCAAAATACCATCGTCATGCCAGGCCAGCACTCGCGCAGCGCCTTCGCCCTGCCACCAGCACATCAGTAGTCCGCCGAACTTCTCTTCCTGTTCGCGGGCAATTTTCAGCATGGCGGCGACCCCCTGATAGCGTACCGGCATCAGCAGGCTGCTGTGAGTTTCAAATGCCGGGCCGTCGGGCTGCAACTGCCAACGTTGCATATAGGGAATTAAGACCTGATTCATTACCCTGAAACGTCCTTCACAGTTATAAATGAATGTTAGTGATATTATTTAAAAGCAATAAGTCTCAGCGTACTTCCGATGTTCACTACTCCATCCTAACCAAGTTTGTTTACTTTTTTAATTAATCTCTCGGGGTTTTTACCATGACATCATTAAAGCGCATTAATTATCCGCAATTGCCGACGCCGGGCGGACCCTATGTCCATGCGGTGCGCCATGGGGATACGCTGTATATTTCCGGACTGACGGCATTTGCCACCGAGGCTCAGGGGCAAAGCACGGCGCAACAGGCGCAGGCGATTATTGAGCAGTTGGCGACTATTGCCGCCGACGAAGGGACCAATCTCAAGGCGCTGATTAAAATAACGGTGTTTTTAACCGATATCGGCGATCTGCAGGCCGTACGACCGGTGCTGTTTGATTATTTTGATGGGGCGCTACCGGCCTGTTCACTGGTCGCGGTCAGCGCATTGTTCTCACCGCAGGTCAGCGTTGAGATCGAAGCCGTCCTGGCGTTATAAGATAAGGGCGCTATAGCCCGCCCTATGAAAACCGACCCGGCGCACGTTTGTCTTTACCACCTTCAGGAGACTTCTGTTAATTTATCCTAAGAAATTTATTACCGACGAGACGTTATGCAGCAAAAGCCGGTTATGCACGAAGCCAGACAGTTAAAGCGCCTCAACGCCGCCACGCGACGGCAATCCCATATGTACAAGTGGATTGCCTTTATCGCGGCGATGGACGCGGTGCTGGTGTTTTTTTATGACCGGGATATGCGCAACATTACCTTTTCAGGCGCTGTCGCACTGGTATGCGGCTATTTGTGGATCCGCTATCGCAACAAGGCACGCGCTTACCGACGGGAGTACGATCGCAAATTTGGCAAACACAGCGGCCTTTAGCCCTGCATGGCTTCCAGCACTTTTGCACTGTCAACGATTTGCACAAACTTGATGATTTTTCCGGCGCGCAACTGATAAATATGTGCAAAGGATGCGGTGAATGATTTGCCGGTCGCGCCATAGGTGCCATGGTAGAAGCCCTGGGCGATGACGTTCTCACCGGCATCATAGAAGTGATCGACTTCGGCGCGATAACCCTGCCATTCCGTTCCCAGGCGCTGATGAACATTTTTGAAGATCGCCTCTGGACCAATATAGGTGCCGGCGTAGGGAAAGCCTGCGGCTTCGGTCCATTGCGCGTCTGGCGCCAATGCCGCCAGCAGGTTGCGGCCATTCTCTTCGGCACTGCCGCCTTCATAGGTAGCGCGTACGATTTCAAGATTCGTTGACATGGCTTTTCTCCAGTTGCATAAGCGGGATACTCCGGCCAACCCCACGGACACAGGCTTACACCAAGCGGGGATGACCGGAATAGGGACATTCTAGGTTGCTTATTCCGGTATAAAAACCGCGATTACGGCAATAGTCTGTTGCAATACAGTAAACAATCCTTTTACAGATCTGTCATAACCGCCTCATCGTCGGCTGCTATGATTTTAGGTTTGCCACCCATAAGGAGCATAGCGTGCATTTTTCAACCCTGGCGCAGGAATTGCTGCAGCCGTTTTCACCTCATCAGGAATTGGCCCAGGCACTGTTGCCACTGACTCTCGACTCCGATGACGGCTCACATGACGTGGCTCATTTGCACCGCGTGTGGAAAAATACTCACACTATCAGCCAGCAGGAAGGCGGTAACCGCCGCGTGCTCTGTGCGGCCGTGCTGTTACATGATTGTGTGGCGGTGGAAAAGAACTCGCCACAGCGCCATCTGGCCTCACGCATGGCGGCGGAAAAAGCCACCCTGATGTTGACGCAACTGGGCTGGGAGCCGCAGGAGATCGCCAAAACCGCCCATGCTATCGAGGCCCACAGTTTCTCCGCCGCCATTACCCCGGAAACGCTGGAAGCCAAAATACTTCAGGATGCCGACCGCCTGGACGCCATCGGCATGATTGGCGTGGCGCGCTGTTTCTATATTGGCGGGCGTATGCGCAGCGCATTGTACGATGCTGCCGATCCGCTGGCACAGCAGCGCCAATATGACGACAAGCGTTTTTGTCTGGATCACTTCGAAACCAAACTGTTCAAGTTGCAGGAAGGTTTTCAAACCGCGACCGGCAAGAAAATGGCGCTGGAACGCACCGAGCGCATGCGGCGTTTTCTCAGCGAGTTGCAGGAAGAGATGTGACAAGCTGGCTCTCTCGGCATTTAGGTTACGGCAGCGGCATCTTCGGGCCTTTAATTGCTGTACACTGGTTGTCATCTTCACTGACCAGGCTACAACAATGAAAAAACTGACGCTGAAAGACATGACAGAAAGCGAGCAACGTGAAGTTAAAACCGAGCTGGATAAAGCACGCAAAAACCTCGGCCGTGCATTAACCAACGCCGAAAATAACAAGATCAAAGATGAAGTGGTGGCACGCATTACTGCCGCCCGAGCGAAAATTGAAAAAGCCACCCGGGCCGAGCGTAAAGCCAATCGCATCCAGCCCACCGGTGAAACCTTCAACTGGACGGCCTCGATGAACAGCACCCGCCGCCCCCGCTAAGACCGCCAGAAAACCCTGCCAAGGCGGGGTTTTTTATTTCCCTTTTTTATTAGCCAAACTCATCTGCACGACTTAATCATGAATAACCATGTTATCAAGCGGTTGTAAATTGACAGCCTCATGCAGAATATTCATTATCAGCGCATCATCTCCTCGCTTGTTTTCTTATCTGGCTTCTTATTGCTCGCACTGAAGGAACTTACTATGGCCTCATTTTCCGGTATTTGGGTGGCGCTGGTTACCCCATTTAATCATCACGCCGTCGACCTGCCTGCGACCCAACGACTGGCTCAACATCTGATCGCCTCTGGCGTCGATGGGTTGGTGGTCTGTGGCACTACCGGTGAGGCAGCCGCGTTAAGCCAGGACGAGCAGTTGGCAGTGCTCGATGCGGTGTTGGCCGTCACCCCGGCTCATCAGGTGGTTATGGGCCTGTCCGGCAATAACATGGTCGACACCTTGCAAATGCAGCAGGCGATCCAACTGCGTGATATCGCCGGCGTATTGATCCCTGCCCCTTATTATATTCGCCCATCGCAATGCGGCCTGGTGGACTACTTCACCCAGCTTGCCGATGCCTCAAGCGTACCGGTGATCCTCTACAACATTCCGCAACGCACCGGTATTGTGATCGAGCTGGCTACCCTGCGGCAGATCGCGCGTCACCCGCAAGTGAAAGCGATCAAAGAATGTAGCGGTAATCCTGACACCATGATGGCGCTGATTAATGACGGTGACATCGACGTACTGACCGGTGAAGATAACCTGATCCTCACTACGCTGTGCCTGGGCGGTACCGGTGCAATTTCTGCCTCTGCACACATTCACCCGCAGCGCTTTGTACAGCTGGTACAACAGGTCGCAGAGGGAGATTTGATTGCCGCCCGGGCAAATTTCTATGCCCTGCTGCCGATGATCCACCAGATGTTCAGCTTCCCTAATCCGGCACCGGTCAAAGCGGCGCTGGCACAGCAGGGGTTGATTCACAATGAGTTGCGCTCACCCATGCAAGCCGTGCCGCAGGCGTTGCAACAGCAAATTGCCGATACCCTGGCGCAGTTGCAGCCGCAGACCGAACTGATAAGTTAAATTTGTCGATTAAACCGCTGTAATTTTGACGTTATAGAGCTAGGATCACAGGTTAAGCATGCCTGTCACTCATCACTATCAAGGAGCTTTCGATGAAACTGTTCTATAAAGCCGGTGCCTGTTCTCTGTCTCCCCATATTGTTCTGCGCGAAGCTGGCCTGGATTTCACAGCGGAAAAGGTTGATCTGGCGCTGAAAAAAACCGAAAGCGGCGCGGACTACCTGGCCATCAACCCGAAAGGACAAGTGCCGGCGCTGCTGCTGGATGATGGCAGCCTGTTGACCGAAGGTGTGGCGATTGTGCAATATCTGGCGGACCGCGTGCCGGATCGCGGCCTGATCCCCGCTGCTGGTACGCTGTCGCGTTATCATGCGATTGAATGGCTGAACTATATCGCCACTGAGTTGCACAAGGGATTCAGCCCGCTGTTTAACCCAAAAACACCGGAAGAATACAAAACCATCGCGCGGGAAAAACTGGACAAGCAGTTCGACTATCTGGATTCAGTGTTGGCGAAGCAGCATTTCTTGTTGGGCAACAAGTTCAGCGTGGCGGATGCCTATTTGTTCACCGTGATGCGTTGGGCCATCGCCCTGCAGTTTGATATCAAAAAGCGCACCCAGCTTTCGGCCTATTTTGATCGCGTGGCCGCACGACCAGCCGTAGATGCGACCTTGAATGCGGAAGGTTTGAAATAATATCTGCGCCCCGGCGCGACAATCCGCCGCCGGGGCACTTCGTCAGCAAAGTTACAGTTTTACCGCCTTAAACTCACAGCCCGGCTGCACAATACGATCCTGAGCCGCGACCACCTGCAATTCATACTCACCCATGGCCTGAGTCGTCAGCATCACCTCATACACCGCCGCCGTCACGTGCTCCAGCGCTTTGTCCAACGCCTCGCCCTTCAGCAAATTAACCAACAGCAGACCGCTGGTCAGATCACCGACACCGACCGGTTGACGCTCGCCGAAATCTACCAACGGACGGCTGATGTGCCAGGCTTGGTCTGCCGTAACCAACAGCATCTCGAAACAGTCGAGATGGTAACCGGCGCGGCTAAGATGCTTGACCAGCACCACTTTCGGCCCTTTGGCGATCAACTCGCGTGCAGCACTAACCGCCTGCTCCACGTTGCTCACGGTGCGCTGGCTCAGCAATTCCAGTTCCAGCAGGTTGGGGGCAATCATGTCACTGCACGGCAAAGCCTGCTGACAGTGAAACTCTGCCACACCCGGCGCCACGATACAGCCCTTTTCCGGATGACCCATCACCGGATCGCAGAAGTACCAGGCGTTCGGATTGACCAGTTTGACCTGACGCACAATCTCCAGGATATGGCTGCCCTGCTCCGGCGAACCGATATAACCACTCAGTACGGCATCGCAATGCTTCAGTTGGTCAATATCCGCAATGCCCTGAGCAATCTCCGTCAGATGGCTGGCTGGCATCACGCAACCGGTCCACTTGCCGTACTGGGTATGATTGGAAAACTGCACGGTATTCAGCGACCAAACGTTAACACCCATGCGGCGCATCGGAAACTCAGCCGCGCTGTTGCCTGCATGGCCAAATACCACATGGGATTGAATAGAAAGAATGTTTTTCATCAAAAACCTACTCTGAGGCCTTAAAAATAAAGGGGCCACTGAGGGCCCCTTTGCTGTAATTTTGATTACTTCCAATCGACCAGGCAGTAATGCTTTTTGCCGCGGCGCAGCAGCGTGTAGCGACCGAACAGGCGATCGGTATCGCTGAAGCCGTATTCGGCGTTGGACTGCTTCTCACCGTTGATGGTCACCGCATTGGAACCGATCATGGTGCGCGCCTGGCCACGGGAAGGCACCAGTTCGGCATTTACCAGCGCCTGTTGCAGATCGGCGTCGCCATCGAGCTTGATGGTCGGCATGCCGTCCTGCGCCAACTGGGCGAAGTCTGCTTCGGTCATCTCGTGCAGCGCGCCAGAGAACAGGCTCTGGGTGATACGCTTGGCCGCGGCCAAACCTTCCGCCCCGTGTACCATACCGGTCACTTCTTCTGCCAGAACATACTGGGCGCGTGGCGCTTTACCGCTGTTCTTGTCTTCTTCTTCCAGCGCGTTGATCTCGGCCAGATCCATAAAGGTGAAGAACTTCAGGAAGCGGTATACGTCGGCATCGGCCGTGTTGATCCAGAACTGGTAAAACTTGTACGGACTGGTTTTTTCTGGTGCCAGCCAGACTGCGCCGCCTTCGGTCTTACCGAATTTGGTCCCGTCAGCCTTGGTGATCAACGGTACGGTCAGGCCGAATACCTGTTGCTGGTGCATGCGGCGAGTCAGATCGATACCGGAGGTGATATTGCCCCACTGGTCGGAACCGCCGATCTGCAGTTCAACCTGATGACGGTTGTACAGTTCGGAGAAGTCATAGCCCTGCAACAGGTTGTAGGAGAACTCGGTGAAAGAAATGCCCGAGTCGTCACGGTTCAGACGCTGCTTCACCGCTTCCTTATTGATCATCTGGTTGACGGAGAAATGCTTGCCAATATCACGCAGGAAGGTCAGCACGTTCATACCGCCGAACCAATCGTAGTTGTTGGCGGCAATTGCGCTGTTACTGCCGCAGTCGAAATCGAGGAACGGAGAAACCTGTTTGCGGATTTTATCCACCCACTCATTCACCGTCTCGGTGGTGTTCAACTTGCGCTCAGCCGCTTTGAAGCTCGGGTCACCAATCAGACCGGTGGCACCGCCAACCAAGGCTACCGGCTTGTGCCCGGCGAGCTGGAAGCGCTTCAGGCACAACAGAGGAACCAGATGGCCCAAATGCAAGCTGTCAGCGGTCGGATCGAAACCGCAATACAGTGCAATTGGCCCTTGCGCCAGTCGCTCTGCTAACGCTTCTTCATCCGTAACCTGGGCAACGAGGCCCCGCTCTTGCAGTTGTTTAATCAAGTTGCTGCTTGCCATCAATGACTCCATGTATAAACGAATGCACCTTTGTCGGTACACGACCTTTCGCCCACTGGCGAAATATTAAATTCAGAATAACGACTATACCCAAAATAATTGGGGTTGCATCAAGGCGGCCAGACCGTAAATCCCCAGGAGCTTAGTCAACTAAGTGACTGGGGTGCGCGGACGCCGCCAACACAGATGCAGCTTCAAGTATGAAGGGGATATAGAATAAAGCGCCAGCGGCATCAGTACCAGCGCTTAAGGGGGATTTTCGCTGTTCAGGGTGCCAGTCGGTCAATTTTCCAGTCATTCCCGTCCCGCTGATACAGGAAACGGTCATGCAGACGGTTGGCACCGCCCTGCCAGAACTCGACGGAATCGAAATTAACCCGGAATCCACCCCAGAAACTCGGCAGTGGCACTTCGCCCTGTTGGAATTTTTGCTTCAGTTCGAGGAATTTGCTCTCCAGCACGCCACGCGCTGAAATACGCGATGACTGCTGCGACACCCAGGCACCGATCTGGCTGTCTTTCGGCCGGCTGGCGAAGTATTTCATCACTTCGAACGTAGACAAGCGCTCTGCTTTACCGAGGAAAATCACCTGACGGTCGAGCATGTGCCACGGGAACAGCAGGCTGATGTGCGGGTTATTCGCCAGTTGCTGAGCTTTGCGACTCCCCAGGTTGGTGTAGAACACCAGCCCTTTGTCATCAAAATGCTTGAGCAACACAATACGCTGGTAGGGCTGGCCGTTTTCGTCCACCGTCGCCACACACATGGCGGTCGGATCGGCCAGGCGGGCGTCACAGGCCTGTTTCAGCCAATGTTCGAACAGTTCCAGCGGATTGGCGGACAGGTCGTTACGGCGCAGGCCGCCACGGGTGTATTCGCGGCGCAGGTCCGCAACATCAAATTCATTATTTTCAATCATTCGGTTATCAACCAACTGAAAAATCGTGATTCTATTCTGCGCCAGCGGCGTCAGGATCTCAATCGCTCTGACGCCGCACCGGCCTGATCAATTCGTCAACGTACAATCGCTCATGATCACTTTGCCATTGCGCTCAAGATAGGCGTTTTGGCCCTTCGACCAAAAGGTATATTTACCGTCGCTGTATTTTGCACCGGACATGGCCAGCACCTGTTTCAGCTTCAGTTGCTCACCGTCCATCAACATGCTGACGGTGCTCTCGTTACCGTCCAGTGACACCGTTAACGGCGTGGTGCCGCACTGGTAATGCAAGGTCTGGCTGTTTTGCGGCAGAACGTAGCTGCAGCCAGCCAGTGCCAGTACGCCAGCGGCAATGATGATTTTTTTCATGCTGTTGCTCCTTAGGGAAATCCATCGATTTCTATCCTAACAGAGCTAGCGGCCCCCTAAAGGCAAAACCGGATAAATCCCACCCAGCAGGGTCTCACGGCTGGCGCCGGTGACCGAAGGCAGGTTACCGGGCTGCCCGGACAAGGTGCGAAACGCCAGCCAGGCAAAGGCCAAAGCCTCCATATCATCACCGCTGATGCCGAAATCATCTGTCAGGCACACTTCGGTACCCGGCAATAGCGCAGACATCCGTGCCATCAACAAGGTATTACGCGCCCCACCGCCACAGACCAGCACACGTTCGCAGCCGCCCGCCAACTGGACCTGTTCACAAATGGTGATTGCCGTCAGTTCTGTCAGCGTGGTTTGCACATCAACCGGGCTTATCGCCGCCAAACCCGCTAACTGACGCTCCAGCCAGGCTGCATTGAAATATTCTCGCCCGGTGCTTTTCGGTGCCGGCAGCGCGAAGTAAGGATCGGCCAACATCTGTTGCAACAGCGGTAAGCAAACCCGTCCTTCCATCGCCCAAGCGCCGTCCTTATCGTAAGGCTGTGAGTGATGACGCCATATCCAGGCATCCATCAGCATATTGCCCGGCCCGGTATCGAAGCCACGCACCGCAGCCCCCGGCAACAACATCGACAGATTGGCAATGCCGCCGATATTCAGCACCATACGACGCTCTACTGGATGCGCCAGCAGCGCCTGATGAAAGGCAGGCACTAACGGAGCCCCCTGGCCGCCGTAGGCCATGTCACGTCGGCGGAAATCACCAACGGTGGTGATATTGGTCAACGCGGCAATGCGATTATTGTCACCCAGCTGCATAGAGAAACGCGCATCCCCCTCCGGTTCGTGCCAGACCGTCTGCCCATGACAACCGATGGCAGTGATGTCGTGCGCCGCCACACCGGTTTGCTTCAGCAAGCCCAGTACGGCCTCGCCAAACAGCGTGCCAAGCTGTGCATCCAGCCGTCCCACCGCAGAAAGCGTGGTCTGCTGGCCCTGACACATCCCGAGAATATCCTGCTTCAGTTGGATCGGCATCGGATGGCTGTAACTGGCCTGTTGCGCAACCATACGTCCATCGATCGCAGCGAGCACCACGTCGACGCCATCCAGACTGGTGCCAGACATAACACCTATATAGCGGCCTGACTTCATAGCGACATCCTTTACCCTTTACGGGGAAGCAAAATTTTGACCTGACAAATAAACCAGAATTGCCACATTAACGCCATGAATTATGTTGTATTTTTTCACCTCTGTGAGCAATGTGCCTGTTTCCTGCCAGAGCCACATATTGATAACTACGGTTAAACAGTGGTTCAACCCGCAACGTATTTTCTTTCGACGCTGTTATAAAGCTAAACCACCGTTTAATATTGGTTGAACAGAGCAAAGTTAAGCTGCGTGCAGTAGCGGGTCATGGTGATGTGCGTGCGTTTAGGCCATACTTTGTCTATCATTTTTATGAATCTGGCCTGGAAAGGTTCCCCAGGTTATGGACTACTACCAACAGGAGTTTTATATGATCAAGCGTCTTCTCGTCGTTGCCATCGCCGCAGTTACGCTGGCAGGGTGTGCCAATGATTCCATGTCCGGCGACGTTTATTCCGCTTCGCAGGCCAAACAGGTGCAAACCGTGACTTATGGCACGCTGGTTTCTGTGCGCCCGGTCAAGATCCAGGGTAGTGAAACATCGAACACCATTGGCGCCATCGGCGGTGCCGTGCTGGGTGGTTTCCTCGGTAACACCGTTGGCGGCGGCACAGGCCGTAGCCTGGCAACGGCAGCCGGTGCGGTAGCGGGTGGCGTTGCCGGTAACAGTATCGGTGAAGCAGCCGGTCGTACTACAGGCTATGAGCTGGAAATCAAGACCGACCAGAAAGAGAACATCGTGGTGGTTCAGAAGGCAGGCGACACCAAGTTCAGCCCAGGGCAACGCGTTCGTATGGCTCGCACTGGCGATACCATTACCGTATCCCCGCTGTAAGCTGAATCTAGCAGGTAAAACCGGAGGCTTTAGGCCTCCGGTTTCATTTCCGATGCTGTGAAATCAAATCGAAAAAAGAAGAAATTATTATTGTTTATTTTGCAGTTCAGTGATGTTTTGTTCCAACTTGCCAATCAAACCCACCAGCAAATGCACTTCATCGGTGGTAATTCCGCTCAAAATTTCACCTCGCGTAGAACTGATGACGCTGTCCACTTCCCGGATAATCGGGTCGGCCGCTTCGGTCAGTTTGATACGCTTCGCACGCCGGTCATTGGCGCAGGTGTGGCGAGTAATCAACCCCTTCTCTTCCAGTTGGTCCAGCGTACGAACCAATGACGGTTGCTCAATGCCGATCGCCTTGGCCAGTTGGATCTGCGACTGCTCCGGCGGCAAACGATTGATACTGTGCAAGGTTACCCAGTGTGTTTGCGTGAGCGCCAGTGGCTTGAGCCGATGATCAATGAGCGCGCGCCATACACGAACTAATCGTGCTAAATCTGAACCTAATGTTGACTCCACTTACCCCTCCTTATAATTAGCATGCTAACATACCCTCCCAGAGCTTAGACTATTTTGAGTAACAAACATTAAAAACACAAATGTATATAATGTATATTGTGGAAATAGCCACCATTTTGATCTGTTATTGTTTATTCTCTATGCAAAGACTCAACATATTCACTCATCGGGATTGTTAATGTGAATACTTCATGGCTTCATGCCTCGTCCCCGCTACCCGATTTGGTGCTGGGCGCCTCGCTTTATTTTCCACCCATATTTAAGGCTGTGTTGCTTGGCCTGGTTTTATGGTTACTGGTACACCACCTGCTGCGAGACTGGATTTATTCCGGCGAAATTTGGCATCCCATGCTGATGGATTTGTCTATTTTCGTCATTGCCGTCAGCGGCTCCCTGTGGCTTTTAGCGAGTTGGTAACTGATGACGCATAAAACTTTAAAATATTTTTCTACGGTAATCGTCTGCGCCATTGCCATCTGTGCCGGTTGGTGGCTATGGAATTATTATATGCAATCCCCGTGGACCCGTGACGGAAAGGTGCGCGCAGAACTCGTCAATATCACGCCAGAAGTATCTGGAAGATTAGAGAAAATAACCGTTCATGACAATCAGTTCATACCTGCGGGAAGTCTGATTTTTACGATCGACCCGGTTCCATACCAGATTGCACTCGACAATGCTGAGGCCGCGCTGGCAAAAGCGCAGTCAGATATGGCCAAGGCCGACCATGAGGCGGCACGCCGTCGCGGCCTGCCGAAAAATGTTATTTCTGCCGAAGACATGGACGAGTCAAATTTAGCGGCCCAGGCAATGAAGGCTTCGTATAAAGCCGCGCAAGCTAATCTGGAACAGGCCAAATGGAATTTAAGTAAAACTAAAATTTTCGCCCCTACCGACGGCTATATCACCAATTTACAGGCACGGGTTGGAAACTATGCCAGTGCCGGAACCCCACTGGTCGCACTGGTTGACGTGCACTCTTTTTATGTACTCGGTTATTTTGAGGAAACCAAGCTAAAACATATAAAAGAAGGCAATCAGGCGGATATCGTTTTATATAATGGCAACATCCCGCTCCAGGGCGAAGTGGAGAGCATTGGCCGAGCCATTTACGATCAAAGCGTCGACAGCAGCAGTGATTTATTAATGGACGTAAAGCCCAACGTGCCCTGGGTACGTCTGGCGCAACGCGTACCGGTGCGGATAAAACTGCTGAACGTGCCCGCCGATTTGCCCTTGGTGGCCGGCACCACCTGCACCATCTCCATTCATCAGTAAGGCTAACCAGTGAATCTGCCTTTTTTGGAATGGAACCGCACGCCCTGGGGGAAAGCCACCGGCGGGCAATGGCGCTATGCACTGCGCAATTCGCTGGCGATGTGCCTGTCACTGTGGGTGGCTTTTGTTCTCAATCTTGACGAACCCTACTGGGCGCTAACCTCGGCGGCGGTGGTCAGTTTTCCTACCGTCGGCGGCGTGATCAGTAAAAGCATCGGTCGTGTTTTCGGTAGTCTGGTCGGAGCCGCCGCCTCGGTGGCGATTGCCGGCCATTGCCTGAACGATCCCTGGTTGTTCACCCTGTTTATTGCCGCCTGGATTGGCCTGTGCACCTACATTTCCAATCATTATCAGAACAATGTCTCCTACGCCTTTGCGCTGGCGGGCTATACCGCCGCCATCATCGCCTTCAGCACGGTCAACGTGACCGACACCCAGCAAATCTTTGATATCGCCCAGGCGCGCGTTTGCGAAGTGATCACCGGTATTCTGTGCGGTGGTCTGATGATGATGATCCTGCCCAGCACCTCGGACGGTGAAGCCCTGCTGACCTCACTGCGGCGCATGCACCTGCGGTTGCTGGAGCATGCCGCCATGCTGTGGCAACCGGAAATTACCGTGCAGATGCGTACGTCGCACGAAGGGGTCATCGGCCAGATCCTGACCATGAACCTGCTGCGTATTCAGGCCTTCTGGAGCCACTATCGGCTGCGTAGGCAAAATAACCTGCTCAATTATATGCTGCATCAGCAGTTGCGCATTACCAGCGTGATCTCCAGCCTGCGCCGCATGCTGTTAAACTGGCCGGATCGCCCGGCCAATCTGGCGAGCGTGCTGGATCAACTGCTGAACGAGCTGCGCAGTCCTGATACCGATAAATATCGGCTGGCCCGTATTCTGCAGCAAATCGCCCCGCAAGATCCTGCCGACTACCGCCACCGCGCCTTCTGGTTGCGGCTACGGCATTTCTGCTGGCTGTATCTGAATTGCAGTCGCTGGCTGCTGCGGCTGGAAAACGCTACCCCGGTCAGCGATATCCAACCGCCGCATGTGACCTCTCTGGCACGTCACACAGATAGCTACGAAGCCGCCTATAACGGGTTACGCACCTTTTTGTGCATTGTCCTCGGCTGTGCTTACTGGATTAACACCCAATGGGAAGCCGGGAGCTCCGCTTTGACGCTGGTCGCCATCAGTTGCGTGCTCTATTCCTCCACGCCTTCGCCGATCAACAGCATCACGACTTTGCTGAAGGCGGTGACGCTGCTTTCGATCGTCTGTTTTATGGTGAAGTTTGGCCTGATGATCCAGATAGATGATTTGTGGCTGTTCTGCGCCTTCCTGTTCCCGGTGCTGGTGACCATGCAGATGCTCAAGCTGCAGAATCCCCCCTATGCCGCGCTTTGGGGGCAACTGATCGTGTTTATGGGCTCGTTTCTGTCCGTCACCAATCCACCGAGTTACGATTATCAGTCGTTTATCAATGACAGCCTTGGCAAAATTGTCGGCGTCCTGTTGGCCGGTATGGCGTTCCAAATCTTGCGGCCCAGTTCGGACAAACGCAAAAGCCGGCGCATTATCCGCGCCCTGCGACGCGACTTTATCGATCAACTGAGCAAAAAGCCGCAGCAGAGCGAGAGTCGGTTCGAATCGCTGATTTATCACCGTATCAGCCAATTGAATCAAAGCAAGGATCAAGAGGCACGCAGTTGGTTATTGCGCTGGGGCGTGGTGCTGCTCAACTGCAGCCATATCGTTTGGCAATTGCGCGACTGGCAGACCCGCTCCGATCCACTCTCGGCGGTGCGAGATGTTTGTATTCACTGCCTGCGGGGCATTATGACGGAGAAAGGCGTACAGCACAGTTCACTGGACGCCAGCTTGCAGGAACTGCAACGCATGAGTCGTGCACTGGCGCACCACCCGGAACAGGCGGCGCGCGATCTTGCCGGCTTAATTTGGCGACTTTACTGTTCGTTGCAACAGTTACAGCAGGCGATCACCCCGCCTGACAGTACAGCAGCGGTCCCCGCCTCACGCTAACCGGCTTTATCATTTAATGACACCGCAGGCGAAACGCTCCCCTCCGCCGCCCAGAGGTTTAGGCTGGTCGGAATGGTTATCACCGCCGGCGTGCACCATCAGCGCCTTACCGGTTATTTCGCTGATTTTTTTCAGCCGCGGTGCCAACACCGGATCGCTGGCCATGCCGTCATTCGTTACGTAAATTGCCGGCAGGTCTCCCAAATGGCCATCGGCATAGGGGCCAAGGTGTTTACCGGTTTTTTGCGGATCAAAATGGCCGCCCGCCGCCAATGCCGCAACCGCCTTGCCCTCTTTCATTCCCGGCTCGCAACTGCCGTTCTCATGAACGTGAAAACCGTGTACCCCGGCTGGTAACGCTTTGAGCTGTGGGGTAAACAGCAGGCCATAAGGCGTTTCACTGATTGTCACTTTGCCAATTTCCTGACCTATTCCCTGTCCGGTCACCAGATTCATGTCAACATCCACCGTTGCCGCCTGAGCGGCTCCGCAGGCCATCAGGCCGAAGGCCGCATACCAATAATATTTCATTAATTAATCTCCCTGAACTCACTGTGAGCCTTCAAGTATAGGGGAAGCTGTAAGCCACCGCTCAAAACGCACACAATTTTGCCGATCAAATTCGCATTCTTAATAATTCATACTAATAATAATTCTACCGATGTCGGTCCTCTGACCAGCTGCCGTTCGGTATACCTTACCTACCGACACAAGCTGCAATAGCTATTCAAAGATCAACCCGGCAATGCAGCGAATTCATAAGGAACTGATATGGGAATCTTTAATTATCAAGATCTCGATGATGCGAAGTCCAAAGTATTGTTTAGTGACGCCTTGGCAATTTCTACTTACGCCTATCACAATATCGACAATGGATTTGATGAGGGCTACCACAATACCGGATTCGGTCTGGGCTTACCCCTGACGTTGGTGACAGCGCTGATTGGCAGCACGCAATCACAGGGCGGATTACCCGGTATTCCCTGGAACCCCGACTCGGAAAAGGCGGCGCTGGAAGCGGTCAATAACGCCGGTTGGTCATTAATTGGCGCTGACCAATTAGGCTACCAGGGTAAGACCGATGCCCGTGGTACCTATTATGGCGAAACTCTGGGCTACACCACCGCCCAGGCTGAAGTACTGGGGAAATATGACAGCGAAGGCAACCTCACCGGCATTGGCATTGCTTTTCGTGGTACCAGCGGGCCGCGGGAATCCCTGATTACCGATACCATCGGCGATCTGATCAATGACTTGTTGGCGGGATTTGGCCCTGCCGGTTATTCCGATAACTACAGCCTGAAGGCCTTTGGCACCCTGCTGGGCGACGTCGCTAAATTCGCCCAGTCAAACGGGCTGAGCGGCGATGACGTGACCATCAGCGGGCACAGTCTCGGTGGGCTGGCGGTGAACAGCATGGCGGCGCTCAGCGACGACAATTGGGGCGGTTTCTATGCGCAATCCAGCTATGTGGCATTCGCATCCCCCACGCAATACGAGACCGGCGGCAAGGTGATTAATATCGGCTATGAAAACGACCCGGTATTCCGCGCACTGGACGGCACAAACCTGACGTTGGCCTCCTTAGGGGTGCATGATGCGCCGCAGGAGTCCGCCACCAATAATATCGTTAATTTCAACGACCATTACGCCTCTGATGCCTGGAATATTCTGCCCTTCTCGATCCTGAATATTCCGACCTGGCTATCCCACCTGCCGTTCTTTTATCAGGACGGCTTGATGCGAGTATTAAATTCAGAGTTTTACTCGCTGACCAATAAAGACTCGACGGTGATTGTCTCCAACCTCTCCGATGTGACTCGCGGCAATACCTGGGTTGAGGATCTCAATCGCAACGCCGAGCACCACAGCGGCCCAACCTTTATTGTGGGTAGCGACAGCAATGATTTAATCAAGGGCGGTGCCGGTAATGATTATCTTGAAGGCCGTGCCGGCAATGACACTTTCCGTGACAGCGGCGGTTTTAATATTATTTCCGGCGGCGAAGGCAATAACACCCTGGATCTGCAGCATGCATTGAAAAATAGCGAGGTCGCCTACGACGGTAATACGCTCTACCTGCGCGATGCCAAAGGCGGCATCACTCTGGCAAGTTCGATTAATACGCTGAAAAGCAAAGAATCAGCACTGCTGATTTTTACCAAAAACGTTGATCACCAGGTGACCGACAGCGGATTGCGATCCGACAAAGGGTTGACCGCCTATGCCAGTTCGGCCAACGGCAGTGCAGCCGATGACACCCTGACCGCCAAGGCTTCCGGTTCCTGGCTGTTCGGTCTGGAGGGCAATGACCAACTGTTCGGTGGCAAAGGTAATGATGTCTTTGTCGGCGGTGCCGGTAACGACGTTATGCACAGTCAGGGCGGCAGCAACACCTTCCTGTTCAGTGGCGACTTTGGTCAGGATCAGATTTACGGCTATCAGGCGCAGGACAAGCTGGTGTTTATCGGGACCGATGGCAGCAGCGCGGGCGGTAACTTCCGCGATTTTGTTTCTGAAGTGAACGACAATCTGGTGTTTAACTTCGGCGGTAATACGGTCACGCTGGTCGGTCAGGGGCTGAGCAGCCTGTCTGACGGCCAGGTGGTACTGGCGTAAATAAATATCCTCCGGCATA